>NZ_QUKJ01000002.1:0-378231 GCF_003481065.1 Clostridium sp. TF11-13AC | reverse complement strand
ATGTATTTTTCAATCATAATTTTAATATTTTTTAAAATAATTTAATTTATATACAAAAATCGTGCAAAAACGCACGTTTTAGGCGTGCGTTTTTGCACGATGTGATTTTTTGCACCTTTTTACCATTCATTCCTGCACCCGGTTTACCAGACAACCGTTTTCGTCCTTCCTCCTGATACAGTTTTTCTGCTTTTTCTACTTCTCCCCGTCTTCCCGCTCCATCTTCCGTTTCATTGAGAACCGGGTGACACCGAGCAGCGCCGCCGCCCGCGTCAGGTTATTGCCGGAAAGTTTCAACGCCTCCGACATATATCGTTTCTCCAGCGCCGCGACCTCCTGCTCGAGGTCGATCGGTCCTTTTTTCAGATCTTTCAGATAGATGCAGTCCCCGCTCTCCGGCCTTGCCTCCCGCTCGACCGGCGCCAGCTCCACGTGTTTTTCCAGGATATTTCCCTGGCTGAAGAGAAAACAGCGCTCAAAAATATTTTTAAGCTCCCTGACATTGCCCTTCCAGTCATACAAGAGCAGCTCCCGCATGAAATCCGGATCCACTTTTTCAATATTGCGGGCAAAGGCTTTATTATAATAGTCAAGGTAATAGTCACAGAGCACCGGGATATCCTCGCGCCGGTCACGAAGCGGCGGAATCTCGATCTGCATAACATTCAGCCGGTAGAACAGATCCTCCCGGAATTGCCCCGCCTTGATCGCCTCCTCGAGATTTCTGTTCGTCGCCGCAATGATCCGAACATCAACCGCCGTGTCCTCCAGCGCGCCGATCCGCTTAAATTTCCGGTCATCCAGGAAGGTCAGAAGTTTCGTCTGCATCGCCATCGGCAATTCGCCGATCTCGTCCAAAAAGACCGTACCGCCGTCCGCCAGCTCAATCAAGCCCTTTTTCGTCTTGAGCGCCCCCGCAAACGCGCCGCGCTCGTAGCCAAAGAGCTCGCTCTCCATCAGATTTTCCGGAATCGCACCGCAGTTAATGCGTACCATCAGGTTATCCTTGCGGGCGCTGTTCGCATGAATCTGCCGCGCCACAACTTCCTTGCCCGTTCCCGTCTCCCCGCGCAGGAGTACATTGACCGACAAATTTTCCCCAAGCACCTGAATAAGGTGCCGGATCCGGGCAGCTGCCTCACTGACACCTAAAAACTGCGGCACATCGCCTTTCAGGAAGACGAGTGAATCCCGGTTGCGCTTCTGCTCCAGACACCGCTTGATCAGCATATCGATCTCATCCACATCAAACGGCTTTAAAATATAATCATATGCACCGCGCTTCGTCGCCTCAACCGCCTGGGAGACGGAACCGTACGCCGTCATCATGATGACCTGCAGTTCCTCATCTGCATTTTTGAAATTGACAATCTCATCCATCCCGACACTGTTTTCGAGGAGATTGTCGAGAAGGAGCACACCCGGATGATATTTCCTGACAAACTCCAGCCCTTCCTCGACGGTTGCGGCTGAATAGGCGTCATATCCCCTGTCTTTCAGTCCTTCCTCCAGTGTATAGCGAATCAGAAATTCATCGTCCACAATCAAAATTCGATCCATGTGCATCCTCCTCCCTGTTTCATAACATTATACTCTAAATACTAAATTCGTGAAATACCTCATTAAATGGTCACACTATACCATTTTCCCCGGAAATTTTAAAACCACGTCTGTCCCTACCCCCGGCTTGCTCACGATCTCCATCGTTCCTCCATTTGACTCCACCAGGCGGCTCACGATTGAGAGCCCAAGCCCGGTTCCGTTGATGCTCTTTGTATAAAATGGTTCCAGCGCCTTGGAGACTTCTTCCTCCGTCATGCCTTTTCCGTTGTCCCGCACCGTCACAATCACTTCTTTCTCCTGCGCGGCTGCCATAAGCTTAATCTGTCCCTCGCGGTCCGGTACCAGCGCCCTCAGGCTGTTGCTGATCAGGTTGTGAATGATCTGGCGAAACTCATTTTCATTGAGACACGCCCTCAGTCCCTCTTCTGCCTCCACAAAAAGCGATGCGCGGCGGCTGTCCGGTCCTTTCGCATAGATCATTCCGATCTCCTTTAAAACACCGGTCACAGAAATCTCCGTTTTCGGTGATTCACGCCGGATTGACAAAGTCAGAAGGTTCATGATCAGCGCCGTGACACGGTCGATCTCATGGATCATGCTGTCACAGAGCATTTTATCGCCGTCCTTGACCGTCCTGCCCTTTAAAAGCTGAATGCCGGAGCGGATGCCCGCGATCGGGTTCTTGATCTCATGCGCCAGCGTCGCTGCCATCCGGCTGGTATATTCCATTTTCGTGTAATTATCCATGTTTTTGAGCAGCCCCTCAAAGGTAACCGCCAGCTGTCCGATCTCGTCGTGGCGGCTGACCGCCTCAAAACGGTATTTCTGATAACTGCCCTTGTTTTCCTCGATTTCCTTACAGGTATGGCTCATCCGGCGGATGGGGCGCGTGATACTGTGGGAAATGAAAATGCTTGCCTGGCAGATGAGAATCAGCGACGCGATCGCGCCGACTACCAAATAGCTCTGCTGCTCTAAGATGCGTTCCCCGAATATTCTCTCATCCATCCGGTACTCCAGCCGCCAGCCAAATGGATTGTCCCCCTTGCTGACTGCCAGTACCGATGTGTTTTCCCAACGGGTTCCAGCCGTGATCTCCTCACCGTCACGATCCAGAATCCGAATCCGCCCGCGCTCAAAATTCCGGTATTTTTCCGCGATCTCCTCCTCCGGCAGACGCTTTTCCAGAAAATGCAGATCGCGGTTTACATCCTCAAACAGCGTATCCGCCAGCTCCAGCTCGCTGTTTTTCTGCATCGTGTAGCCATTATAATAGGAAATCACGCTGAAACTTCCGATGACAAGGATTCCCACCAGAACAAAGGGAATCATGACCTCATTTTCAATCTGGAAAAACCAATTTGAAAGACGTTTCAGCCATTTATTCATCGCTCGTTTTCGCCTCCTTCTCGCTGTTGTCTGACAGCTTCATGTTTCCAAATGCCCGCCTTTAGCAAGCACGTTTTTTCCATATACTCTCCAGCACCGGGGCAAGGACAAAAACCAGGGTCGAACACAGCGTCACCGGAAACCCCCAGTAAACCGGCAGCTCGCGTGGCTGAAGCAGCACCGTCCCGGTTACCCCTGTCACAAATGCCGCCCATGCGCCCGTCCTCGTTGCCCGCTTATAATAAAGCGTACCGTAGAGAAGTGGCGTCAGAATTGCTGAAAACAATCCCCAGATATCCGCGCCGAAAAACAGGCTGTTGGACGGTGGATTTAAGGAGAGCAGAAGCGCCAGCGTTCCGCCGAGAAAGATAAAGAGCTGGGTCAGCCCCAGGATACGGTCCTCTGTTTTCTTCCATTTTCCATACTGCGCCGCCACATCGTAGGACATCATCGAGCCAATCAGAAGCAGCTGCGAGTTCGCCGTCGACATGCACGCGCCGATCACGCTGATTAAGAAAAATCCGCTGAACCGTGATCGGAGCAAATAATTAATTGCGTAGACAAAAATATCGTCTGATCCGAAGTAATAGGACAGATAAGGAAACAGGATCCGAAGCCCCAGACCGATCTGGGTCAGGCAGAAATAAAAAAATGTCAAGAACACCAGCGAACAGATCAGGACTTTCCGCGCCGTCTCACGGCTCTTTGCCGCCACAATCCGGATCAGATACTGTGGGTTCGCTGCCAGCCCCATACCCCAGCCAAAAAACATCGTGAGGTACATGGTAAGGCTGTAATCTTTCATCAGATTTCCAAAACTGTCCGTCCCGCTGCCCGCCGCATTTCGGCTAAACACCTCCGCGTTTGTCAGAAATCCGCTTCCCTCTATTCCTCCGACCACGACAAAATAGACAACCACTATACTGATCGTGAGCATGATAAGGTTTCCGCCATCCGTCTTGGTAACCGAATTGAATCCTCCAAAGGTAGAATACAGAATAAACAGATAAACCAAAAAAATTGCAACTTTATAATCGATATTTAAAAGCGTCGCCGCCGCAATTCCAAATCCCTTGATCTGGATCACCAGATAAAAAACGTAACCGCCCGAGAGCAGCAGCGCACAGCAGGTACGCAGAAAGCGGGAATGGTAGCGCTCCCCGATAAACTGCGGGATCGTGAGCATGTCGCAGTCATAGATACGGCCGCTGATGAGATACAGCAGCCCCGCGCCGATGAACCACGGGATAACCGTCACAGCGATCACGGAGGTTCCATTTTCAAAAACATTGCCCGTGTATCCCAGAATGGTCGCAGCGGACACCCAGGTCCCGACGAAGGTGGAAAACAGCCGCCAGAACCCGCATTTCCGTTCTCCGATAAAAAATTTCCCTATCGAATCGCTCTCACCGAACGATGATTTTCCTATAATCAGGATAATCAGCGAATAGACGCTGAAACAGACCAGATAATCAAATGTTCTACTCATGCTCACCGATGTTCACTCTCGTAGACGGCTTCCAGCCAGCCTTCTTCCGTCTCCGGCTGCCGTCTCAGCCGGTAATATCCGCAGATGCTCCCCTCTTCTCCAAACGTATCCCGCACAAACACCCGTTTCGCGCCGTTTCGGTATGCCTGATGGATCACGCGGCGCAGCACGCCGTCAAGCTCTTCCGGCTCACAGCGCTCGATCGTGAGGTATGCAAGCCCTTTCTCCGGGACATTTCTCTGATCGAGCACATAGTGCCAGTGCTTATTTTCGCCCTCCAGGTACGGTGCCAGCTCTTTTTCATACTCCAGGCTTACGAGCGTCAGCCCGCGTGCTGGGATCGTAGGACCTGCTGCCGCTCGGTTTTTCTCCTCCAGAATCTCCTCCATCTTCTCCGGCGGGTAAACGCCCATGCCGATCTTAACCAGCGTCCCGGCGATGATGCGGACCATGTTGTAGAGAAAGCCGCTGCCGCTGATCCGGATGGTAATAAGGTCATTTACCTTGGTGATATCTAAGCTGTAGATGGTCCGCACCGTCTCCTCCGCCTGGGTCCGCACCGTACAAAAGCTCTTAAAATCGTGCTCGCCGATGAGATAGGATGCCGCTTTCTGCATTTTCTCTAAATCCAGATTGAAATAGCAGAAATAGCTGTATAAGCGCTGCAGCGGCATATCGATCTTGCGGTTTAAAATCTTGTATTCATAGGTTTTCACGCAGTTTGCCTTGCGTGGATGGAAGGTAAGGGGCACCTCCTCCGATGCCTGGATCCGCACATCGTCCGGCAGACGCTGGTTGAGTGCAAAGCAGATCTTATCCCCTGGAATCCGGCTTTCTGTATCAAAAACTGCCACATTTCCCATGGCGTGGACTCCGGAATCCGTCCGGCTGGCCCCGATGACCTGGATATCCTCTTTTAAAAGAGAAGAAAGTGCCTGATTCAGCACCTCCTCAATGGTCACTCCGTTGGGTTGGAGCTGCCACCCGCAGTAGGCAGTTCCGTCATAGGAAACCACTAGCTTAATTCGTCTCATATATATTCCTCTATTTCTGTTATTTATCCTCAAAAATCTATTTTCTGCTATTTATCATACCATATAATCCCCTTTCTTTGACAGATATTTTTTCATTGACCGTCTTTTCCTATGCAAAAAGCACCTTTGGATCCTTTCATCCAAAGATGCTTTTTTCTTAGCATTCCCCATATGCTACCAGCGGTTCTCCCTCACTTACCCCCAGTGACAAGGTATAGTAAAAGACCATACCGTCAAGCTCTGATTCATAACGATACATCAGGCTGCCGTCAAGCCGCCGGATTTCTCCCAGTAAATCTCCTTTTTTCAGGCAGCTTCCTTCCCGGATAGCCGGATACCAGAATCCATTTCCCGGTGCCTCCAGATAGCGCATGGTCCGAATCTCCTTTTGCTCTATTTTCCCGGACGGAAGCATCTCTGATTCCGGGGAGCTTTCTGAAGCTTTTAAATTCATTCCTTTGACTGATTCCAGAATACTTTCTGGCAAAATATCCAGGTGAACCAACAGTTCATACAGATTTATCCGATATGCATCCACTTCCCTTTCTGTCCAACGCCCCAGTCCGCCCCGTTCTAGTAGAAGAGCCGGGATTCCTTTCTGCGCTGCCCAGCTGTACAGACCATTTTTCGCCGTTGATGCCACTCTCCACGACAAAGACATCGCTCTTGCCGCTGCAGCCGCCTTTTTTTCTACCGTCTCGCCTGCTGCCACCGGAAAAAAGGCAAACGGAACTACCATCTCGTGAATATCTCCACTATGGAGATCCACGAGGAAGTCCGCATCTGGATACAGATACGTTTCCACAGCTGCTGCTATCTTCGCTGACCGGCTTCCCATTTCCGTTCCCGGAAATGCCCGATTTAAATTGACACCATCCTCCGGTACCAGCTGCTTGATTTCCTTATAAAATCCACCTTCATTAGCAATCGGAAGAAATACAACCTCTCCCTTCATCTGCCTCGGATCCAGTTCCTGAATCAGACGGGAAACTGCCAGAATTCCTATGTACTCACAGCCATGTACCCCCGCTGTAACAATCAACCGTTTTCCCGGTCTTGAACCACAGAAAGCCGCCGCTTTCAGGCTGCATTCCTCATCCACCGGAATTTTCAGCCACTGCTTCGTGCCTGCCTCCACCTTCGTTTCATATATTTTCATGTTCTATTTCCTGTTCTGAGAACTTTTCTGCTCCTTTTACTCAATTCCATCTAAACGATCGCCTGCAGCAGCCTGCGCGCATATTCATCCGTTGTCTTTCCCAGCTCCCGGACTGGACGGCATTCTGTGATATGTCCGCGGTATAAAAACAGCACCTCATCGCACAGATAGGTAACCGACGTCAAATCATGCGTAATAAATACATACGTCAGATTCAGTTTCTCCTTTAAATCTATAAGCAGATCCATAACCTGCACCTGCGTATGTGCATCCAAAGATGAAATCGCCTCATCGAACAGAATTATCTCCGGTTCGCAGGCTACCGCCCGGGCAATGCAGACTCGCTGGAGCTGACCGCCGGACAATTCATGGGGATATCGATCCAGAAAATCTGCACTTAGTCCCACCATCTCCATCAGCTCTCCGGCACCTTTTTTTATTTTCTCTCTTGAAAGCTTCCGGATTCCCTTTTTACGTGCTGCTGCCCGCTGTCCCTCCGCCAGAATATCCCGTATACGGAAACGCGGGTTCGCCGAGGTTGTATAATCCTGAAAAACAATACTGATTTTCTTCTGCAGATTCTTTCTCCCCTGACGGTTTCGATAAATCTCCTCCCCATCCAGAAGCACCTGCCCGGAATCCGGTTTTAAAAGTCCGCAAAGGACACGTCCAACCGTCGATTTTCCGCTTCCGGTTTCTCCTAAGATCCCCAGGTAGCTTCCCTTTTCCACCTGCAAAGATACGTCAAACAGCACCTGGTCCCTGGAGGTTCCAAACAATTTATCCTGACGCTCACTCCGGAAGCTGACACATATATCTTTTAATTCAAGCATAATTCCTCCTGATTATCCAGGCAAAGCCGGTAGCGCTCCATGACCGAGCGCCGTGTCTCTGCAAGCATCCGTGTATACGGATCCTTTGCATGCCTTAAGATATGTTCAAAATCGCCCTGTTCGACCAGTTTTCCTCCATTCATCACGACGATCTCGTCCGCAATCTTCGAAACCGCCCCCAAATCATGGGAGATAAATATCATCGCCGTATGACTTTCTTCCTTGATCCGCTGAAATTCCTTCAAAATTTCAGCCTGGGTGATGGCATCGATTGCCGTTGTCGGTTCATCTGCCACCAGAAGTGCCGGCTTCATCGCCAGTGCCAGCCCAATCATGATTCTCTGAAGCATTCCTCCGGAAAGCTGGTGTGGATACTGCCCCAGCACTTCCTCCGGATTATGAATTCTCATTTTTTCCAATACTTCCAGGGAAATCTCCCGGATCTTTGCCCGATCCCAATCTGTATGGGCTGCAAAGGTCTCGGCCATCTGGCTTCCAATCCGGTAAAGTGGATCAAAGCAGGTCATCGGATTCTGGAGAACCATGCCTATCTTCTGCCCACGCAGCCGCCGCAGTTCATCCCGTCCTGCCCGGCATAGATCCTTTCCCTCAAACCATGCCTGTCCTTCTATCCGGAACTGGCGGTCCAGAAGTCCCAGAATTGCTTTTACCGTCATGCTTTTTCCGCTTCCGGATTCTCCCAGAATACCCAGGCACTGCCCCGGCTCTACCTCAAAGCTTACATTCTCGACCAATTTTTTCTGTTTATTTCTGATTTTCAGTTCTACATTCAGTCCATCCACCCGCAGAATCGGCTGCACCCGCTCATGATTCAGGCTCATTTCTGCACCTCCTTCGGATCCAGCACATCCCGCAGGGCATCTCCCATCAGGTTAAACGCTGCTACCAGAATTACCACCGCAATTCCCGGAACCAGCATCTGTACCGGATTGCTGGTGAGGACATTCTTCGCCTCGCTCAGCATCGCTCCCCATTCCGGTGTCGGTGCCTGTACACCCAGTCCCAGAAATGAGAGGGTTGAAATATTGATAATCGCCCATCCGACATCCAGAGAGGATAAAACTGCCAGATCTGCCGCAATTGACGGTACAAGATGGCGAAATAATATAAAAGATTCTGGTGTTCCTATACATCGTGAAAAGCGCACAAAGTTCCGGTCACGATACTGCATAACACCTGTCCGGATCATCCGCGCATACCAGGCCCATTTAATAAACACATTGGCCAGAATTACATTCTGCACGCTGATTCCCAACAGGGCTACCACTGCAAACACCATGATCTGGCTCGGAAATGAAAGCATTACATCGACGGTTCGCATGATCACCTCTTCCACGATCCCGCGGAAATAACCTGCCAAAAGTCCCATCAACGCTCCCAGGCCAATCGTTCCAAGCATGGTCAGGACTGCCAGCCCCAGCGTCGGACGGATTCCATAAATCATTCTCGACAAAATACACCGTCCCAGATTATCGGTACCAAGTGGATACTGCTGGCTGAATCCGGCAAATTTATTTAAAATATCCGTTGCATACGGATCATTCGGTGCGATAAACGGTGCAAAGATCCCTATGAGCGCCACGATAAGCACCAGACCAATCGTTCCAACGGCCGCCCGGTTTCGAATCAATCGTCCTACCATCAATGACTCTCCTTTCTAAGACGCGGATCTGAAATTGTCTGAAGAATATCAAATAATAAATTAAATCCGACAAATAGTACTCCGATCAATAGCACATACGTCTGGATCACCGGATAATCCCGGTTAAAAATCGAGCTGATACAGAGTGTCCCAAGCCCCGGCCAGGCAAATACATTCTCAACAACGATCGTTCCGGAAATCAGCTGCGGTATGCTCATTCCGATCGCTACAATACAAGTATGCATCGAATTTTTCAAAATGTGTTTAAGAAGAATCTGCCGGTTTGGAATGCCTCTCACATTGGCATAGAGAACATAATCCTGTTTCATGTTTTCCAACATATTATTGCGGATCAGGCGGATATACGTCGATATATAACTCAATGATACCGTAAACGATGGCAGAATCAGGTGTTTAAAGCTCCCGCTTCCGCTCGTTGGAAGCAGATCCAGCTTGATCGAAACCAGCCAGATCAGAAGAAGCCCTACCCAGTATGCAGGCATCGCCGTTGTCATAAAAACAATCGCCCGCATGATGCGGTCAAACACACCATCCTTATAAACGGCACAGAGCACTCCAATCGGAATGCTCAGTACCAGAACCATCACAAACGATACACCCGCAAGCTGCAGAGTCGCCGGAAGACAGCGCATCAGTTCGCCCGCAACTGTACGGCTCGGATTGACGTAACTGATTCCAAAATCTCCCCTCAGACAGTCAGCCAGCCAGGAAATATATCGTATCAGATATGGTTTGTCCAATCCAAGTTCCGCCCTTACCTGTGCCACCGCTTCTTCTGTAATAATCGGTACCTGGCGGATGCGCAGTGCCACCTCCGCCGGATCGGATGGTATCAGGTTAATAAACACAAAACACACAAACGAAATGATAATAAGAAGCGGAATTGCCGACAGGATTCGTTTTATGATATATTGTTTCATTTATTTTTCCTTTATTTCTTCTCTCCAAAATAGAAATCAGCGAACGGAACCTCATACTGAGTCTGCGTAAAATGGAAGCCCTGCAGATCCGAACGGTAGATTGCCTTATTGCACTCATAAGTAAGCGGAATATAGACCGCATCCTCATGCAGACGGGTCAGCACAAATGTATACAGCTCCTGACGGCGCTCTTCATCCGTGGAAACCAGGATCTCTGTAATCGCATCATCGATATCTGCCTTATCTTCCAGTCCCTGCTGTGCCGCAAAATCTCCATAAACCGGAGCGCGCATCGCCGCCAGGGAGGACTGCGGGTCATACGGAGTTCCCCAGCAGATATTAAATACCATGTCAAAGTTTCCAGCCTTCATACTATCACGGTAAGACTGTTCTTCCTCTCCATGAATGTTCAGGGAGACACCCAGCTTCTGGTATTCGCTCTGGAGGTACTCCGCAATCGCTTTTTCCGTCACACTATCGCTGTTATAAAGCAGCTCCAGTTCCATTTTCTGGCCGTCTTTTTCACGTACGCCGTCTCCAGCCAACGTCCAGCCTGCTTCCTCCAGCATCTTCGTTGCTTCTTCCACATCATACTCATATGGGGTCAGATTGATATCGCAGTAAGGAACGGTAGATGCAAACAGTGTATCCGCCGGCTGTTCCAGACCATAAAAAATACCTTCTGAAATCGCTGCTTTGTTTGTCGCATGCTGAAGTGCCTTACGCACTTCCTTCTCATCCAGAATATCACGGGTTGTATTCAGTACAATCTGCCGGGTCGAGGTCGGATCCGATAACGCAACCGTAAAATTGTCATTTCCCGTATACTGGTTAATTGCATCCGCATCAATCATATTTTTACCGAAAATCAGATCAATTTCCCCTTTTTCCAGTGCCATGATACGCGTCTGATTATCCGGTATTACTTTTACCGTAATCTTTTTGATGGACGGCTGCTCCCCCCAATAGTTTTCGTTTGCTTCAAATACTGCATACTCATCTGTCACAAAATCGGTCAGGACATATGGACCTGTTCCAATGTATTCGTTTACGCCATCCTTTGTGCTTCCGTCCTTCATCGCCTTCGGAGAAATCATTGCAAACGGACGGGTAACTCCCAACTCTGTCAGCAGAGGATAGTACGGCTCCGACAGTTCGATCACAAAGGTTTTATCATCCGGAGCCGAAACCCCAACCAGAAGATTCATCATTTCCAGCCAGGTGTGACGATCTTTGTTTTCAATGATTGCATCAAAGTTTGCCTTGATCGCGTTGGCGTCACACACCTCTCCGTCCGAAAATTTCACTCCATCACGGATGTGGAACGTGTAGGTCTTTCCATCTTCACTGATATCCCAGCTCTCTGCCAGGCAGCCCTCATACCCATTTTCTGTAATATTGACTAAGGTCTCGTAGAGCATTTCCTGTGCATACATTTCACCTGCATACAGATGTGGATTCAGATCACGGATATCCCGATAATTAACAAATACCAGTTCATCCTTCGTGCTCTCTGCCGATGCACTCTGCTCTGATTTTGTCCCTTCTGTACTGTTTGAAGCGTTTCCGCCACATCCAGCCAAGACAGCCACGGAAAGAACACCAGCTGCCGCTATGAGTCTTTTACTTTTTTTCATATATGTCCTCCTGTTATGCCTGACGCAAGTTTGAAAGCCTGCATCTCTTTTATCTACTTTGTTAAAACAATTCGTTTTTACCGGCAGATAAAAGGATAACATAGTTACGCACAACTAACCACTATCGTTTTACAGGGGGATTGCTATAACGATTTGTTATATCTAAACAATTAAAGCATTTTTTTGAAATGTTCTAAAAACCACGCTGCCTCCGCACTCAGCTTTTCTTCATTCTGGTAAATATATCCGATTACCAGAAATGGTTCACTATTCCGGATCTTCAGATTACGGATTGGATATTGTTTATAATCCTCATATAAAAAATCAATTCCCAGGCTGCAGATATCGCTCTGCATCAGGAGATTCATTGTCATATGATCGCTATTGGTATGTACAACCGTATTCAGCATATCCGTGCTGATCGCTCCCAGGCTCACATGGTTTAAATGATGCTCCATTGAGAAAAAATCCCGGATTCCGCTGACGAATTTTAACTGCGGAAGCTCGGTAAAATCGATACTCTCATCCTCATAACGCGGATGATTTGGTCCCACATAAACACAGGCAGGTTTGACATCCAGTTCCTGAAAAGACAATTTTTTGTGGGACAAAATATGCCGGAATGCCGGAACCTGTTTCTGTGCTACATACACAATCCCCAACTCCGAAATTCCCTGGGATACCTGATCACTAATCTCCTCCACACTGCCTTCCCGGTGGGAAATCTGGCACTCGCAGCCATATTTCTTATAAAAATCTGTCAGAAGCCTCGCAATCATGTTGCTCGGGTAGGTAGAAACGGTAAATTTCCGTTCCTGCGTATCTTCTGCCAGCGAGTTAATAAGACTCACATGATTTAAAATATTGTGTGCATACTCCCGGACCGTTTCTCCATATGGGGTAACCCTGAGCCCTCTGCTTGTCCGCTCAAATAACGCACGCCCCAGCTCCTGTTCCAGCATCCCGATCACCTTGCTGACATTCGGTTGGGATGTGTATAGGCATTCTGCTGCCTGATTAAAACTACCTTTTTCACAGGCAACCATAAAATATTCAAGCTGTTTTAATTCCATTGAAGTCCTCCTTCTGTTGTTCTCCATTCCACCTTATGTTAGCTGTAACTAACCAAAATACAAAAATCAAGAGGCACACAGCTTGCACAGCCTATGCACCTCTCTTTCGGTTCCAAAAGTGCCTACCCGCGGACAGTAACCCCTTTTTCGCTAAAAAACGATCCGCAGTACAATCACAATTCCCAGATAAGCCAGAAGAATCAAGTAGGTAATCCGGTCTCTCCTCTCATAATGCAGCGGCTTCATCTTCGTGCGCCCACTTCCGCCCCGGTAGCAGCGCGCCTCCATCGCCATCGCCAGATCCGTCGCGCGGCGGAACGCCGATACGAAAAGTGGTACCAGAATCGGGATCATGCTCTTTGCCCGCTGTACGAGATTGCCAGATTCAAAATCAGCGCCTCTCGCCATCTGTGCCTTCATGATCTTATCCGTCTCCTCAATCAGAATCGGGATAAAGCGCAGCGCGATCGACATCATCATCGAGATCTCATGCACCGGCACATGGAGACGGTTCAAGCATCCCAGACTCCGCTCCAAGCCGTCCGTAAGCTGGTTCGGGGTCGTCGTCAGCGTCATGACAGAGGAACCAATCACCAGATACATCAGGCGCAGACCCATGAAAACTGCCAGCCGCAAGCCCTCATGCGTCACTTTTAAAAATCCAATCTGGAAAATAACCCGTCCGCTCGTCAGAAACAGGTTAAAGCTGATACTGATAAGTAACAGGAACACGATCGCCTTGAGTCCTCGCACGATAAATTTAAATGGTACGCGTGAGGTGCGGACCGCCATCGCCAGAAATACGGTTGCCACTGCATAGCAGAGCAGGTTGTCCGCGAAAAATAATGAAATAATGTAGATCAGCGTTCCAAACAGCTTGGTACGCGGATCCAGCCGGTGAACCACTGATTCGACCGGATAATACTGTCCGATTGTGATATCCCGTATCATTGTTTCTCCCTCCGCTTGTTATACAGCGCCAGAATCGCCTCCCGCGCCTCTTCTACCGTCGTGATCGTGTCGTCGATCGGAATCCCGCGCTCCCGAAGTCCCTGCACCACATAAGTGATCTGCGGCGCGGCAAGACCGATCGCCTCTAACTCCTTGTAATGGCGGAATACCTCCTTCGGCGTATCGTCAAACATCTTCACGCCGTCGTTCATGACCATGATGCGGTCCACGTAGCGCGCCATGTCCTCCATGCTGTGGGAAACTACCAAAATCGTCAGCCCGTGCTCCCGGTTCAGGCGCTCGATCTGACCTAAAATCTCATCGCGCCCCTGCGGATCGAGTCCCGCCGTCGGCTCGTCGAGGATCATCATCTCCGGACGCATCGCCAGTACACCCGCGATCGCGACGCGGCGTTTCTGTCCGCCGGAAAGTTCAAACGGGGACTGCTTATAAAATTTTTCATCCATGCCGACCAGCTTTAAGGCATGGCGGGCACGTTTTTCCACCTCTTCCTGCGGAAGCCCCAGATTTTTCGGTCCGAAACAGACGTCTGTAAAAATATCTGCCTCAAAGAGCTGGTACTCCGGATACTGGAACACCAGCCCCACTTTACTCCGCAGATCCTTTAATTTATAACCCTGGCTGTAAATGCTGACACCCTGATACTTAATGTCGCCGCTGGTCGGCTTGATCAGACCGTTTAAATGCTGGATCAGGGTCGATTTTCCCGATCCGGTATGACCAATCAGACCGACAAATTCGCCGTCCTGAATCTCAAAACTTACGTGCTTTAATGCCTGGCGCTCTAACGCCGTGCCCTCGCCGTAGGTGTAGCACAAATCTTCTACCTGTATTGCCATCTCTATTCCTCTTTCAAAATCGGTACCAGTGCGTCCAGAAGCTCCGATTTACGAAGGATTCCATCCGGAAGCGGAATTCCCTTTTTCTGCAGCTCCCACGCAAGCTCCGTCACTTGCGGCACATCCATCCGGTATTGTTTTAGTTCCTCCACGCGGGAGAAAATCTCCTTCGGCGTGCCGTCCATCACGATATGACCGTCATCCATGACGATCACGCGGTCTGCATCGACCACCTCTTCCATATAATGGGTGATCAGCACCATCGTGATTCCTTCCACCCGGTTTAACTCATGGACGGTGCGGATAACCTCCTTGCGTCCGTTCGGATCGAGCATCGCCGTCGGCTCATCGAGCACGATACATTCTGGTTTCATCGCCATGACGCCCGCGATCGCCACACGCTGCTTCTGTCCGCCGGACAGATGGTTCGGGGACTGCTTGCGGTACATCGTCATCCCGACTGCCTTTAAGCTCTCATCCACTCGCTTCCAGATCTCCTCGGTCGGAACTCCGATATTTTCCGGACCGAATCCGACGTCCTCTTCCACTATATTTCCTATGATCTGGTTATCCGGGTTCTGAAAGACCATGCCCGCATTTTTGCGGATATCCCACAGATGCGCCTCGTCCCTCGTATCCATCTCCGATACAAAAAGCGTACCGTCAGTCGGGCTCAAAATGCCATTGATCTGCTTGGCAAATGTGGACTTGCCGGAACCATTGTGTCCCAGGATTGCCACAAAGCTGCCTTTCTCAATCTCCAGATTCACATGATCCAGGGCGCGCTTTACTTCCTCTACCTGCCCCTCTTCATCGCGTCTTATATAATCAAATACAAGATTGACCGCTTTTATGATATTCATGTATTTTTCCTCCACAGTATGTCCGCCTGACCGGACATTACCGTTCATTGTAGAAGAATTTTCCCCGGTAGTCAAGCGGTTGTTCCGAATTGTTATCCTTTTTTAAAAATAAGTTTACTTTTTATCCACCCGCCCCAGGTACAGACTACCTATTTGATCGCATATTCCGCGTAAATCTCAAAGAAATCCGCGTCATTTTTCTCGAACTCCGAGGTCAGATCCAGACTGTCCCAGAGCCCGCTGCTGTAAGAAACGGAGATCGTATTGCTGAACCGGTCGTAGATCTCCTGAAAGGCGCGTTTTTTCCGCTCCTCGTAGATGCGCTCCTTGCGCGCCGCCGTCTCGTCCTCGTCATAATCGTCCGTACATTTGAGCACATAGTACGCGTCGTCCGCATGGATCACCTGGCTGACTGCGCCCTCGGCAAGGGAAAATGCCTCTTTCTCATAGGCATCCGACTCATCACCGCGCCCCAGCACCCGGTCACTCACCGTCAGCCCCGCCTCCTCGGCACAGGACTGGAAATCGGCATCTTCCTGCGATGCCGCCCGCTGGAAGGCGTCTGCCTCGCTCTCATCCGATGTCTTTATCTGACTGACATGGATCACCTTTGCCTCACTGTCGCTGACCTCCAGCGCCACATTGTCCGTGAGCTGTCCCGCCAGCTTCTCCGCCAGACCATAATCCTCATAGATATGCTGGACATCCGCCTCTGTCACGCCCATCGAGTCAATCGCCGACTGCGGCAGACGCCCAAAATACTCGGCTGCTGCCCGGTCCATCGCCGCCCGCTCCTCTGAAGTCAGGGAAATCCCCCGATCGGCTGCCAGCAGGTTCATGATTTTCAGCTCATCCATAAACGAACGGATCTGTTTTTTTAGATACGTTTCAAAATCATCGCCCTTTTCTCCAACTGAAACGCCCCAGATCTGATCCGTACAGACCTCCTCATAGCGTTTTTTCTCCGTCATGGCAATCACCATCACTTCCGCGCGGGAATAACCCTTTTCATTCTTCTTTCCCACCACGATCGTGCTGCCGTCCGAGCCGCATCCAGTCAAAAGCCCCAGGCTGAGCGCCAGCCCCGCAAGCAGGGCACACGCCGCCCGGTGGATATGGTTTGTCTTCCTTTTCTGTTTCTGCATGGATACTCCCTTTCTCCTGCATATTTTAGCAATTCCTGTCACATATTCTCTCTGAGCGGCTGATTTATCTCAGTCGAGAAGACTCCCACCTCTTCAGGTGGTGAGTAATAGCAAATTTGTCTCAGTGGAAGCCTTGTCTCCGACTGAGATAAACGCTCCGCGAGGATGCGCAGTGATTCTGTAAAGAATATGTCAGCTTACGCTGACCAGAATCACGCGCCAAGTCTCACGGACGTTCGACTTGAATACTGTTCACACATATGACCAGCAGCGCTGCGTTCTGTCAATCCTTCCACTCTGGTTCACGGTCTGCCACCACGTTTTCTTACGGCACTTTCGGTTCCAAAAGTGCCTACCCGTGAACAGTAACTTTCTTTCCATCCGCCATCCACCTCAGGCCGTATGCTTGAGCAGATCTTCTATCTTCTCCGGGCAGATCCGCTTCAATTCCTGATAGAGCCTTCCGACCGGCAGCCCCATCACATTCGTGTAAGAACCATCGATTCCGCGGATATGCGCGGCAAAACTTCCCTGAATGCCGTATGCACCCGCCTTGTCCATCGACTCGCCGCAGTCTACATACGCCTCGATCTCCGCATCGCTCATCGGATATACATCCACCCGCGTCTCAACCGCAAAGCAGCTCTCCCGATCCTCAGTCAGGATCGCCACGCCCGTGTATACACTGTGGCTGCGCCCCTGGATCCGTCCGATCATCTCAAGCGCCTCATCCCGATCCGCCGGTTTTCCTAAAATCTCGTCATCCACACTGACAACGGTATCGGAACCAATGATAATCCCGGAAAATAGGATTCCCGTCGTCCGCGCCTCCTCACGCACCTGCGCCATCACATCGCGCGCCTTCTGTCCCGCCAGTTCCATCACAACCTGCGCCGGTTCCGTACAGAGCGGATTTTCCTCCAAAGTGCTCGGATGAATCTCCGGTTTCAGCCCAATCCGCTCCAAAAGCTCCCTGCGGCGCGGAGACGCACTCGCCAGAATTAACCGGCAGGCTGGTTTGATATTTTCTATGTCTCTTCTCTGTTCCATTGTTCTGTTCTCATTTCCTCAGTTTCATTTAACGCTTAAATACACGTTATCCCTATATTTATACCATCTATCAGCCAAAATGAAAAGATCCGATGTTCGTTATATGAACATCGGATCGAGAATAAATGCAATCAAAATGCCTAAAATCGCGCCTGCTGCTACCTGTATCGGCGTATGCCCCACGTATTCCTTCAATTTTTCCTGTAATACCACGCCGTCCAGCTTGAGGAAATCATCGAAAAGCAGGCGGTTCAGAACTCTTGCCTGCTTTCCTGTCTCCTGCCGGACACCGATCGCGTCATACATAACAACCATCGCCAGAATAAAGCTGATGGAAAATTCAAAGCTTCCCACTCCGTACCGCAGCGCCGCCGCCGTTGCCAGCGAACATACAGTGGATGAGTGGGAACTCGGCATACCGCCGGATCCAATCAGACGCTCCGGGTTGAACGAATGGTTCAGCCCGATGTCCAGAATCGTCTTGAGCACCTGGGCGACCACCCACCCGGTCACGCCGGTCATCAGCGTCTGGTTTGATGTCAATTCCTGAAAAAAAGTCATGTTTCTCTCCTGTACTATCTTAATTCCTCTGTTTTCTTCCACACATATGCCACTGTCCTAAATCACTCGGTCCGTCATTAATATCCTATCAGCCAGTCATACAATTCCTGATATTTTCCAGCCGATGTCTGCCAGGAAAAATCAGCCGCCATGCCGCGGTCTACGATCTTGTTCCACTCGCGCTTCTTATTATAATAGATGTATTTTGCATAGCGGATGCAGTCGAGCATCTCATGTGCATTGTAGTTAGCAAAGGAAAATCCTGTTCCGGTTCCATCGTATTCATTGTATGGCCATACAGTATCCTTGAGGCCACCCGTCTCACGCACGATCGGCACGGTTCCGTAGCGAAGCGCCATGAGCTGGCTCAGCCCACATGGTTCAAACAGCGACGGCATCAGGAATGCGTCACAGGCTGCATATACCTTATGCGACATATCTTCCGAATAATAAATATTAGCGGAAACACGATCATTGTACTTCCAGTCATAGTGGCGGAACATATTTTCATACCGTTCATCTCCGGTTCCCAGCACAACCAGCTGTACATCTTCCGTACAGATCTCATCCATCACACACTGTACCAGGTCAAGTCCCTTCTGGTCGGTCAGACGGGAGACGATACCGATCATGAACTTTTTCTCGTCCTGCGCCAGTCCCAGCTCCGCCTGCAGCGCCTTTTTATTCTTGGATTTCTCCTTGCGGAATGTCTTTGCGTTATAATTTTGTACGATCCGTTTATCTGTCTCCGGATTAAATTCATCGTAATCAATACCATTTAAGATACCGCGCAGACTGTTGCTTCTCGCACGCATCAGACCGTCCAGTCCCTCGCCGTAGAACGGAGTCTTAATCTCCTCCGCGTAGGTGTTGCTGACCGTCGTGATCGCATCCGCGTATACGATGCCGCCTTTTAACATATTGCCGTCTTTGTAAGCTTCCAGCTTATCCGGTGTAAAATAGTAGTCCGGCAGCTCAGAGAAATGCTGGATTGTCTTCACATCCCACACACCCTGGAATTTCAGGTTGTGGATCGTCATGACGGACTTGATATCCCGGAAGAACTCGCCGCCGTGGAATTTGTCCTTGAGATGCACCGGGATAAGTCCCGTCTGCCAGTCGTGGCAGTGGATGACATCCGGCTTGAAGCCGATCACCGGCAGGGATGAGAGAGCCGCCTTGCAGAAGAAAGAAAACTTCTCCAGATCGTAATACCAGTCCCCATACGGGCGATCACCCCAGAAATAACTCTCATTATCAATAAAATAGAAGGTCACGCCCTCATATTCATATTCCAGGATGCCCACATACCGGTTCTGTCCCAGATAATCCATATAAAAATGGTTCACATACTTCATTTCATTGCGGAATGACTCTTTGATGCACAGATACTTCGGGATCATAACACGCACATCAAAATACTGCTTATCAAAACATTTTGGAAGAGATCCGACAACGTCTGCCAGACCTCCTGTCTTGATAAATGGAACCGCCTCCGATGCAATAAATAGAATATTCTTCATAGCTACTACCTCCCAACCGTGCCCGCTCGCGATCCGGCACCCTATTAAAATTATTATACAATAGAATCAGGGAATTAGAAAGTAGGCGACAGAGAAAAAAATCGGGAAATATATGACAAATAGTTCCGATTTGCAGACTGTATTTTCTGAATTGGATATTTTGCATAGTACCGGATGAATTATAAATTTTACCGCATGAAAAAGAATGTGCCTTGGCACATTCTCGCGCCGAGCGCGGTCGCTTGCGACATGTTTCTGCTTCGCGCGAGTGCGCATCCTCGCGGAGCGTTTTTTTGTTTCATAGGACGCAATTTCCTATGAAACAAAAATAAAAGACGGAGCCGAAAAGAAAATTATGTTTTCTCTTCGGCCCCGGCTTTTGTATAATCAGGGATTGATCTCCCTGTATTTCTTCATCGTCCGCGCAAACAGCTCGCCGTTGGACGGCGGCGTGTACGTGATCGCATTGGCGCCCGCCTCGATCGTCTCCAAAATCGATTCGTTAGTCGGTCCTCCGGTCGCGATAATGGCAACGTCCGGATACTCCTTCCGGATCTCGGCTACCATCGATGCGGTGGCGGCAGCGCCTGATACATTTAAAATATCGGCTCCCGCCTTCAGTTTGCGGCGGACATCCGTGTGAACCGAAGCAATCGTCGCAATGACCGGAATATCGACCACCTGCTTGATCTCCGTGATGACCTCATCCGCGATCGGCGCGTTGACCACTACACCGTAAGCTCCCTGATGTTCTGCCTGAAGCGCCAGACGGACGGAACGCTTTCCTCCGGTCAGACCGCCGCCGACCCCGACAAACACCGGCACATCCGAGATGCTGATGATCGACTGTGAGATAGCTGCCTGCGGAGTAAACGGATAAACTGCGATGATCGCATCTGCGTTGATATTTTTGATGATTGCCACATCCGTTGAGAAGGCGATCGATTTGATACGCTTTCCAAAGATGCGGATTCCTGAACATTCACTGATACAATACGGACACATAATCGTGTGATCCCGCAGGGTTCCATTGTACGCCGGTACTTTTTTTTTCATAGGCAATTCTCCGTTCTTTTAGCTGCTTTCCTGACCTCTCTGTCCAGCTGTTTTATACAGGGGCAGTTTTTCAGTCCTGCATCTTTTATTTCCCCTTTATCTTATCATACACACATTTACCCATGCAATCAGTCACTTTCATAAATGTGTTACAATCGTGTTAAAAAGTCTTACAGCACTTTCGGCTCCAAAAAGCACCGCACGATTTTATACATCCCGCTTATAATCCAGGCAAATCTTATCAACAATCAATGCGATAAATTCCGAATTGGTCGGCTTTCCTTTCCCTGTGCTGACGGTATATCCAAATAGATCGTTGATCGTGTCCATCTTGCCGCGGCTCCATGCGACCTCAATCGCGTGGCGGATTGCCCGCTCGACACGGCTTGAAGTGGTCTGGCGCTTCTTGGCGATGGTCGGGTACAGGATTTTCGTCACAGAACCGAGCATTTCTTTATCACTGACTGACAAAATAATCGCATCCCGCAGGTACTGATATCCCTTAATATGAGCCGGAATCCCAATCTCATGCAGAATCTGCGTCACATCGCTCTCCAGATTCTGTCTTTCATATTCCGCCGACACCATATACGGCTCCACCTTCCGGTTGCCCGCCAGGGTCGAAGCGCGGTTCCTGTAATTCTTCAGGCGATGTACCTTGTCTAAAACCGCCTCCTTCGAAAATGGCTTTACTATGTAATAACAGGCGCCCATCCGAAAAGCATCCGCTGTCAGATTCTCGCTGCTCGCAGCTGTAATCATAACAAAGGAAGTGTCAGCTGAACAGTCTTGATTTGTCTTGATGCGCTCCATAACCGAAATTCCATCCATTCCCGGCATCACTACGTCCAGAAATACAATATCCGGCTTTGTCTTTACGATCATATTATAGGCATCGGTTCCGTTTTCCGCTTTTCCGACCACCTGAATCTCCTTATCACTTTCCAGTATATTTCCAAGCATATCCAATGCCTGACGATTATCCTCTGCGATCGCAATCTTCATTTCTGCCATAATATTCTCCTCCTCGGCACCTGTGATGATTAAAATAATTATAAATTCTTTTTTTAACAAGTTTCAACTCGTTTTGATCGCGCAGTTCGACACTCAACGCTCATTTTGTCTATCAATTCTTTTGATGCAAAATAAATTACACAAGATGCAAACTATATATAAGCATGTATTGTAGCTAACCGTATCTGTTAAGATTCCGCTATAAACCTTCTACCGCCCAGCCGCCATACGCCTATCTAACGATCCCTTATCACCACGTTTTACCGATTCCGGTCGAAAGACACACAAAATACACGCAATTAAAAAGCCTCCACGACCGGTTTATGAACATGAAAATTCCATCTTTGCAGATCAAGTTTCGATAAATTCCTATAAAAAAACAGAGTTACGCCATAGCCATACAACTATAACATACTCTGTTATCGTGTTAATGCAACTGGCTGCCATTTTACAGGCCCTATAGCTTTGCGTCGCAGCTTTTCAACTGTTTTGCCAAATATGTAATTTGCTCTATTATATACGCTTTTTTTATATCCTGTCAATAAAGAGAGCAAAAACTTTGTACTTTGCATGTTACTGTTCACACACGTGTGCCCAGCAACAGGATTTTGCCGATGCTGCGTATTCAAAATCGGCAAAATCTGCTGCCAGAACTGTATCATATGGAATTTTCAGTCCAGAAAATTCCCACTTGTAAACAGTTACTTTGCATCCAGATTCAATGTCCCAGCATATTCTCCACCAGAATCCCATACCCTCGCGTCGAATCCTGAATAAAAACGTGCGTGACTGCTCCGATGAGTTTTCCGTTCTGGATGATGGGGCTGCCGCTCATGCCCTGGACGATCCCGCCGGTCAGGGACAGAAGTTCCGGATCGGTTACGCGGATGACCATGTCCTTATTGTGGCGGTTGGAAGAGTGGTCTATTTTCTGAATCTCAATCTCGTAGTCTTTCAATTCCCCGGACACGCTGCTGCGGATGCAGGCACGGCCTTTTTTGACGTCCTGACGGTAACCGATCGGAATTGCAGGGTTCTTTACCCGGCTTAAAAAGCGCGGATTTGCCGTTCCGAAAATGCCTTGATCCGTATTCGCCTCCACACTTCCCAGCCGCGACTGATTTCCATAGTAAATAACGCCCGACATCACGCCCGGCTTTCCGAAACTTCCCTTCTCCACACCCAGAATCTCCGTATCGTATAGTTCGCCGCCGGAGGTCTGCACCAGAAGTCCCGTGTCGCCGTCGCTGATACCGTGTCCCAGCGCTCCAAACGCGCCGTTAGCACATACATAGGTCATCGTACCGATGCCCTGCGTATCGTCGCGGATCCACAGCCCCAGCTTATAGTCTCCCTCCTGCGTCTGTACCGGCGTCATCTGTACATCCATCGTCTCTCCCTCGCGGCGCACTGAAAGTGTCAGAGCCATATTTCCCGCTTCCTTGACCGCCCGTATCATATCTTTCTTGTCCGTCGCCGGCGTCCCGTTGATTGCCTCGATATAATCTCCAGAACGCAGGATCCCGTCCGCCGGATCTATCACTTCCCCCGTCTGTGCCGTCACCCTTCCGGTTCCAATCACCATCAGTCCATCGGATTTCATGTAAATACCCACCGGCAGCCCACAGGGAACCGCATACTGGACGTCCGACACATCTACCTCGATATCCTTTAATTTCCATATTCCAAAGAGTTTGAGACTTAAACGGTACGTTCCCTCCTGTTCAGAATAGATGGAAAAGGGCTGGTTGAGCTGCAGATGGATCTGGTCGGACGGAATTTTAGAGCTGCCGTTTAGAACCACCTCCTCGCTCTCACTTTCCAGCAATGCCCGAAACGGCAGCCCAAAGCGAACTTGCTCCTGCCGATCCACCACCACATTGATGCGGTCGGGAACCGCGTTCTTCACATATTGATAAGACACACCGGCAAGCGCAATGACCCCCGCACCAAAGATTATCAGCAGAACACGGCGAAGTTTTTCCTTCCGACTTATTGTTTTCCACATACCAGAGTTTTTTCGCACGGTTTTTCCTCCTTCTACTCTTATGTACCTCCCCCGTTCCGTAGATTCCGCACTGCGGCGAATCTCAACGAAATGCAGATGTACACTCTGTTTGAATCCAAGAACTTGTTCGATAAAATCGTTTAATCCTAGTATGCGGAAAACCGTAAAATTCAGTCTGCTATTTTTGCGCCATTCTTTCTATTTTTTTCATTCAAGTGTTATTAAAACCCTGACTTTTTCTCAAGGTAAATGGAAAACCTGAAAAATTCCATTCTAACGTCAAAAAACCCGGTTCAGAAGACAGATTTCTCTGTCTCCCAAACCGGGGGTATAAAATCATCTTATGATTCAAAACTTGCGTAAAAGAACGAAGATTTGATACAACTTAAACAAACGAATCTATCTAAATTATACCAGCTCTAACAGAACTTCCATAGCGCCGTCGCCCTTACGCTGACCGATCTTAACGATACGGCTGTAACCACCATTGCGGTTAGCGTACTTCGGTGCAAGCTCATCAAACAGCTTAGCCGGCATATCTACCTTCTTAGTGTTTTTCTTCTTGCCTGCTCTTGCAGTCGGAACGTCTGTTACATCGTAGAGAACCTTCAGCATCTGTCTTCTAGCGTGAAGTCTGGAAGCTTTATCTTTCTTGATCTCTTTCTCTACTTCGTCGTAAACGGTAACTTTCTTGCCGTCAACAACTTCTTTTACTCTCTTGCCGTTCTCGTCTTTGCGAGCTACCTTAGCGGTAACTTTAACGGTCTCGAAGTTATCTTTCTCTTTTACTGCCAGAGCGATCAGACCCTCAGCGATCTTCTTCACTTCTTTTGCTCTTGCCTCAGTGGTAACGATCTTGCCGTTGAATAACAGTGCGGTTACCAGGCTGCGCAGCATTGCTTTTCTCTGACTGGAAGTTCTTCCAAGTTTTCTATATCCTGCCATGATTCTTTCTCCTCCATTTGCGGAAGCCGACACTCATGCCCTTTGGACTTACTGAATGTCTGCTATATAAAATATAATTGTTTGATGGTTATGCAGGGACCTGTGCCATTCGGACTTACCCGTCCCCGTATCTGCATGAAAGGGACGCACTGCAAAGCACGTCCACCCACGCGGTATCTTAAGCCTCTTCGCTCGGGTTGAGCTGCAGACCTAATTCTTTCAGTTTTGCAAGAACCTCTTCCAGGGATTTGCGGCCCAGATTTCTGACTTTCATCATATCTTCCGGTGTGCGGTTGCACAGCTCCTCCACTGTATTGATTCCGGCTCTCTTTAAACAGTTGTAAGAACGAACGGATAACTCCAGCTCGTCGATGTTCATCTCAAGCACTTTCTCTTTCTCGTTGTCTTCCTTCTCTACCATAACCTCTGCGGTCTTGGCATTCTCGGAAAGGTCAATGAAGAGGTTCAGATGCTCGCTCAGAACCTTTGCTGCCAGGCTGACAGCTTCGTCTGGTGCCAGCGTTCCATTTGTGTATACATCTAATGTCAGCTTATCATAATCTGTCACCTGACCCACACGGGTGTTCTCAACGGTCATATTGACACGCTCCACCGGTGTGTAGATAGAATCAACAGCCAGAACTCCGATCGGAAGATCTTCACTCTTGTTCTTATCTGCGCTGATGTAGCCGCGGCCCTTCGTGATCGTCAGCTCCATGTAGAATTTGCTGTCCGCGCCGCCGCTTAATGTAGCGATGACCTGGTCCGGATTCAAAATCTCAATGTCAGAATCAGCGTGAATGTCAGCTGCTGTGATGACGCCTTCGCCCTCGAACTCGATATAAGCCGTCTTCGGCTCATTCGTCTCGCTGCTGTTTTTGATCGCCAGACTCTTGATGTTCATGATAATTTCAGTTACATCCTCTTTTACACCAGGGATAGAACTGAACTCATGCAAAACGCCGTCGATTTTCACTTGACTTACTGCTGCACCAGGCAAAGAGGAAAGCATAATTCTTCTTAAAGAATTGCCTAATGTGGTACCATAGCCTCTTTCCAGCGGTTCAACCACAAATTTGCCATATCTTTTGTCTTCGGAAATCTCAGCAATTTCAATTTTTGGTTTTTCAAAATCGAACACGATAGCCCCTCCTTTTGGGAACATTTTTGAGGGTCTGCCATACTCTTGTAGTCTCGGAATCTCCCAAGCAGCTGCCAAAGCAGATACATGGGAGATTCTGGACTAACATAATAGTAATACTTCTTATTATTTGGAGTACAGCTCGACGATAAGCACTTCGTTTACAGGAACGTCAATTTCGTCTCTGCTCGGTAACTCTTTAACAGTACCTTTCAGGTTCTCAGCGTCAACTTCCAGCCATGCCGGTACCATTCTTCCGCCGGTTACCTCAGCGATATCTTTATATCTCTGTGAAGATTTGTACTTCTCTTTGATCTCGATTACATCGCCAGCCTTAACTAAGTAGGACGGGATGTTTACGCTCTTGCCGTTTACGAGAACGTGCTTGTGATCTACGATCTGACGTGTCTCTTTTCTTGTACGGCCAAAGCCCATTCTGAATAATACATTATCCAGTCTGCACTCCAGAAGGATCATCAGGTTAGCACCGACCTGACCGTTCATTCTGGATGCTTTTGCATAGTAATTTCTAAACGGTTTCTCTAACACACCGTAGATGAATTTTGCTTTCTGCTTCTCTCTCAGCTGGAGTGCATACTCGCTCATCTTTCTGTTGGCTCTCGTTAATTTTCTCGTTGATTTCTTGTCGATTCCTAAATAAACCGGATCAAGGTCAAGAGATCTACATCTTTTAAGTACAGGAACTCTATCTACTGCCACTTTACTTGCACCTCCTAATTAGACTCTTCTACGTTTCGGCGGACGGCATCCGTTATGCGGAACCGGAGTTACGTCCTTAATGCTTGTTACTTCCAGACCACATGCCTGAAGAGCACGGATTGCTGCTTCACGACCTGATCCCGGACCTTTTACCATAACGTCTACAGACTTTAAGCCATGGATAAGAGCTGCCTTAGTTGCAGTTTCTGCAGCCATCTGAGCTGCATATGGAGTAGATTTCCTTGAACCTCTAAATCCCAGACCGCCTGCACTTGCCCATGATAAGGCATTACCCTGTGCATCTGTTAAAGTAACGATTGTGTTATTAAAAGATGACTGGATGTGCGCCTGTCCGCGTTCAACGTTTTTCTTTACACGCTTTTTTGTCACTTTCTTGCCAGTGGACACTTTTTTAGCCATTTTAAACTAACCTACTTTCTCAAATATTGAATCCTGTTGCTAAACCTAACCTGATTCAGTTTCCTTGTTACTTAATTATTTCTTCTTGTTTGCTACTGTCTTTCTCGGACCCTTACGAGTTCTAGCGTTGGTCTTTGTCTTCTGACCACGAACCGGAAGGCTCTTTCTATGACGGATGCCTCTGTAGCATCCAATCTCCTGCAGTCTCTTGATGTTCATAGCGATCTCTCTTCTCAGATCACCCTCAACCACCTGACTGTCAGCGATGATTGCCGCAAGCTTCTTAACTTCGTCGTCAGTTAAGTCCTTAACACGAGTGTCAGGATTAACTTCAGCTTCGGCCAGGATACGGGCTGCACTTGCTCTACCGATACCGTAGATGTAAGTCAAGCCGATCTCTACGCGTTTCTCTCTTGGTAAATCGACACCTGAAATACGAGCCATGTGTGTAGTACACCTCCATTAGTTTTTCTTACTTCTTCGTTGATAATGTATAAATTTGCTTAAACTACTGAACAACTCATCCGAGTGGTTCATAATAGAAAGCCGCGCGAAAAAATAGATGCTAAATCAAATTAGCCCTGTCTTTGTTTGTGCTTCGGATTCTCACAGATTACTCTGATACTGCCTTTTCTCTTGATGATCTTGCACTTTTCGCAAATTGGTTTAACCGATGATCTAACCTTCACAGCAATTCTCCTTTCCGTAATAGTCCGTCCAATCTCGGACATACAATTTTTTATAACCTATTGCAGTCCTGTGTCGGACTTACAGGTACAACAGACTCGTTCCATCCCCCTGCCGTGAGAGGACAAAAGGGCGGATCTTACCTGATGCTTCAACAAAGTTCGCTAAAGCATTATAACATTTAAAATCCTATAATGCAAGCGAAATTTACACTTCTCTCAATATTTTTATTGAGAAAAATGGATTGGTCTTTATTTATCTCTCCAAATGATTCTTCCCTTAGAGAGATCGTATGGCGACATTTCCATTGTAACCTTATCGCCCGGCAGAATACGGATGTAGTTCATACGGAGTTTTCCGCTGATCGTAGCAAGTACGATGTGTCCGTTTTCCAGTTCTACCTTAAACATAGCGTTCGGCAGTTTCTCTGCTACTACGCCCTCAATCTCAATTACATCTGCTTTCGACATTCTATATACCTCCCTGCAATGATTTCTGAATGAAATAGCGGATCGCTTCATCCTGGACTGCCGCGCCGTCCGCAAACTGGGCTGCCAGCGCCTCATCCCATTTGTGGGAGAACTGCACGTGCTTTCTCTTCTTGCGTTTCGGCTTGGCGGCGGTTTTAGTGCGTCCGTCTGCCAGATACACGTAGCGTGCATCTTCTCTGACTATAATATAATAAGTGCCTTTGTCGTGGCCCGCAAGTGAGCGGACCAGACAGCCAGTTCCATATTCCGTCATTCTGATCTCCGTTTCTGTAGACAGGTGTTTCCGCTCCCGCCGCAGGCTTCTCAGATTACAGTTTGTTCGCTTGCCTATTTGCTCACTTAGCTCGCAAACAGGGCAAAAATTCATGCAGATTTGTCTTCGACAAAGAATTTTTGCCATTGCCCGCCTTATTGATCGGCTCGGACATCTGCCTCAAGATGCGTACATACTGTAATCGGAAAGCCTGCTTAGGTCTTCGTAAAAACTTCCCCAGCTTACTTCTTCTTTATAAGGAAAGGATCTCAGGTTCGCCCTCTGTAATTAGAATCGTATTTTCATAATGGGCAGCCCAGCCGCCGTCTTCCGTCATGACGGTCCAGTCATCATCGAGCCAGACTACTTCGTAGCTGCCCTCGGTGATCATCGGCTCGATCGCGAGCGTCATGCCGGGCTGTAAGAGAATTCCTTTTCTTTTTCTTGCAAAATTCGGAATCTCCGGATCCTCATGCAGATGGGAACCGATTCCATGACCAACCAGATCCCTGACAACACCAAAACCGAAACTTTCGGCATATTTCTGGATCGCTGCAGAGATGTCATTGAGATGATTGCCAGCTTTGGCAAATTTAATTCCCTCAAAGAAGCTCTGTCTGGTAACTTCAATCAGTTTTTTGGCATCATCGTCGATCTCTCCGATGCCGTAAGTCCGGGCTGCGTCTGAGTGGTATCCTTTGTAGATCACTCCTGCATCCAGACTGACGATGTCTCCCTCATCGAGGAAATGTTCCTTGTGCGGGATTCCATGTACAACCTCATCATTGACAGAGACGCAGATCGATGCGGGATAGCCGTTGTAATTTTTGAACGAGGGAATGCAGCCGTAACTCCGGATGATTTCCTCTCCCATATGATCAATATCCCAGGTGGACATGCCCGGCCGAAGATTCTTCGCCAGTTCCTCATGCGTTTTGGCGAGAATTCTTCCCGCCTCACGCATCAGTTCAATCTCCCTGGGAGATTTTATCGTCACTGCCATGTTTTAAGCTCCCAAAATATCCGTAATGTTCTTGAATACGTCTTCCATGGTCTGTGTACCGTCTACCGTATGAAGAACGCCCTTCTTCTCATAGTACTCGATCAGCGGGTGTGTCTGGTCATGGTATATTTCCAGACGTTTCTGTACAGTCTCCGGCTTGTCATCATCACGAAGCACCAGCTCAGAACCGCACTTGTCGCAGATTCCTTCTTTTTTCGGTGCTGCG
Source organism: Clostridium sp. TF11-13AC (assembly GCF_003481065.1). Taxonomy (NCBI): domain Bacteria; kingdom Bacillati; phylum Bacillota; class Clostridia; order Eubacteriales; family Clostridiaceae; genus Clostridium; species Clostridium sp. TF11-13AC. Next base: position 348,533 of record NZ_QUKJ01000002.1, on the reverse strand, counting down.
AACTGGATGTGATAGGTAGCGCCGCACTTTAAGCACGCACGGCGCCCTGCCATGCGGTTTACGATGTTTGCATCCGGCACATCTACGTTGAGCGCGAAATCAATCGCCTCGCCGTTTGCTGCCAGCGCCTCTGTCAGACTCTCTGCCTGCGGGATCGTTCTTGGGAATCCATCCAGAATATAGCCGTTCTTGCAGTCAGCCTCATGGATCCGGTCAAGAAGCATGCCGATCGTTACCTCGTCCGGTACTAAAAGCCCCTGATCGATGAACGATTTTGCTTTTTTACCAAGCTCTGTGCCTGCCTTGATATTGGAACGGAAAATATCTCCGGTAGAAATGTGCGGAATGCCGTATTTTTCTGCAATTCTCTGAGCCTGTGTTCCTTTTCCGGCTCCCGGTGCTCCTAACATAACAATCTTCATAATGGTTACAATCTCCCTATATACAACAGAATCGCCTCCAGGCAGGAGCTGTCTCCGGCCACCTCCAGCCGTAAAGTAAGCAAGCTCCCGCCCAGAAAGCGAGTTGTCTTAGTCGTTTAAGAATCCTTTATAGTTGCGAACCAGCATCTGTGATTCGACTGCTTTGATTGTCTCAAGTACTACACCTACGATAATGATAAGAGAAGTACCTCCGAAGGAGAGACGGCTCACTGAGAACAGTCCAGAGACAATAATCGGAACCAGGCAGACAATGATCAGTCCGCAGGCACCAATCAGTATAATATACTCCAGAATTCCATCCAGATAATCGGATGTTGGCTTTCCTGGACGAATGCCCGGGATGAAGCCGCCGGATTTCTTCATGTTGTTTGCTACTTCAAGCGGGTTGAATGTAATGGATGTGTAGAAATACGCAAACACAATAATCAACGCGATGTAGACAATTAAACCAACTGAATAAGCCGGACGCTCTGGATTAAACCAGGAGCTGGAATTCAGAGCCAGAAGAATCTTTCCTCCGATGGTGTCATAATTAACCTGGAAAAATCCAGCAATTACCACCGGGAAAGACATCAGGGATGACGCAAAGATAACAGGAATAACACCTGCTGTATTTACTTTTAACGGGATGCTTGTGGACTGACCGCCAACCATCTTACGTCCCTGCATCTTTTTAGAATACTGAACCGGAATTCTCCGCTCTGCATCCTGTAAAATGATAACAAATACAACCATCGCTACGATAACCGCTACGATAATCACGGCTGTTACAACTGCAACCGCCACGATCTTGCCCTGCAGGAAACGCTCATAGAGCGTAATCATATCGCTTGGCATGGTTGAAATGATATTGAACAGAAGCACGATAGAAATACCGTTTCCGACGCCGTTCTCGGTGATTCGCTCACCGATCCACATCAGCATGGCACTTCCGGCTGTCATTGTCACAATAGCGACAATCACATTCAGGGCAGTAAACTCAACTAAAAGTCCCTTGCCGCCGAAACCGATCGCCATAGCGACGGACTGCATCAGCGCCAGTGCAACCGTAAGGTAACGCGTATATTCCGCAATCTTCTTTCTTCCGTCCTCGCCCTCCTGCTGCATTTCCTCTAATTTCGGAATTGCAATTGTCAGAAGCTGCATGATAATGGAAGAAGTGATGTACGGGGTAATACTCAATGCGAATACCGACATGTTCGTGAACGAACCGCCGGTAATCGTATTGAAGAAACCAAACGCATCATTGGACTGTCTTGTAAACAGTTCCTGGAAAAATGTTGTATTAACTCCGGGAATCGGCAGCTGCGATCCGATACGGGTCACAACCAGCATAAAGAACGTATAGAGGAGTTTTTCTCTGACCTCTTTTATCTTAAATGCATTCTGGAGCGTTTTTAACATATTAGATCACCTCGCAGGTTCCGCCAACGGCCTCGATCTTAGCTTTCGCGCCTTCACTTACCGCATCAACCTTTACGTTCAGCTTTTTGGTCAGCTCGCCATTGCCGAGGATCTTAACGCCGTCACGCGGGTTCTTTACGATGCCTGCTTCGATTAATGTTTCAACCGTAACAACTGTGTCGTTCTCGAATCTCTCAAGAGCGCTTACGTTGATACCAACGATGGTCTTAGAATTTCTGTTTGTGAAGCCTCTCTTCGGGAGACGTCTATATAACGGCATCTGACCGCCTTCAAATCCTGGTCTCGGAGCGCCGGAACGAGCTTTCTGTCCCTTATGTCCCTTACCAGCAGTCTTACCGTTGCCTGATGCGTGACCACGACCTCTTCTGAAGCTGTCGCTGTGCTTAGAGCCTACCGCCGGCTTTAAATTGGATAAATCCATGACTGCACCTCCTTGCAAATATCTTAGATTTCCTCTACTTTAACTAAATGTCTAACATTCTGGATCATGCCTCTGATAGCGGCGTTGTCCGGCTGCTCAACTGTCTTGCCAGTCTTGTTTAAACCAAGAGCTGCAACCGTTGCTTTCTGCTTCGGGATAGCGCCAATAGGAGACTTAACCAATGTGATTTTTAATTTCTCTGCCATTTTTATCTCCTCCTATTAGTTCAGAATTTCTTCTACAGACTTACCGCGAAGTTTTGCAACCTCTTCCGGAGTCTTTAAAGAACCTAAGCCTGCCAAGGTAGCAAGAACTACGTTTGCCTTGTTGTTGGAACCAAGGGATTTTGTACGGATGTTCTTGTAACCAGCCAGATCCAGTACGGCACGAGCCGGACCACCAGCGATAATACCGGTACCTTCCGGAGCCTTCTTCAGAAGTACGTTAGCGCTTCCGAATTTGCCGAGGAAATCGTGCGGGATGCTATTGTTCTCATCGAACGGAACCTCCATCAGGTTTCTGGCAGCTGCCTCTTTGCCCTTGCGGATTGCTTCCGGAACCTCAGCAGCTTTTCCCATACCAGCACCAACGTGGCCGTTTTTATCTCCAACTACTACTAAAGCGGAAAAACGCATTGTACGTCCGCCCTTAACGGTCTTGGATACACGTTTGATTGCCACTACAGTATCCTCTAACTCGAACTGGTTGGCATCAATTTTTGTACGTTTCATGTGTATGTTCTCCTTCCTACTAGAATTCCAGACCAGCCTCGCGGGCTGCATCTGCTAATGCCTGAACTTTTCCGTGGTAAATAAATCCGCCTCTATCGAAGACAACTTCTTTAATACCTTTTTCAAGCGCTCTCTTAGCGATTACAGTTCCAACGTGAGCTGCTGCTGCAACATCGTTCGTCTTCTCCAGTTCAGCTTTAACTTCCTTCTCGGCAGTGGAAGCTGCTACTAAAGTTTTTCCAACTGTATCATCAATGATCTGAGCATACATATGATTATTACTTCTAAACACTGCTAAACGCGGTCTCTCGGCTGTGCCAGAAAAACGGTTGCGTAATCTAACGTGTTTTTTAACGCGAATTTCGCTTCTTGACTGTTTGCTAACCATCTTCACACTCTCCTTAATTATTTCTTACCAGTCTTACCAACTTTACGTCTGATAACCTCATCGGCATACTTAATACCTTTGCCCTTGTACGGCTCAGGTCTTCTCTTATCCCGAATCTCAGCTGCATACTGGCCAACTTTTTCTTTGCTGATACCTTTAACAGTGATCTTGTTCTGTCCTTCCAGAACAGTCTCAATGCCTTCCGGATCTTCCATCTCTACCGGATGGGAGTAACCAAGGCTGAGAACCAGTTTCTTGCCCTGCTTCGCTGCTCTGTAACCAACACCGTTAACTTCCAGCACTTTCTCATAGCCTTCTGTTACACCATGAATCATGTTGTTAATTAAGGTTCTTGTCAGACCGTGTAAAGATTTCATTTTCTTTAAGTCGTTCGGTCTGGTAACTACGATATGACCATCCTCTTCTTTGATGTTCATCTCAACCGGGAGTTCTCTCTCAAGAGTTCCCTTCGGACCTTTTACAGTCACTAAATTGTTCTCTGCGATTGTTACGGTTACGCCCGCCGGAATCGCAACTGGCATTCTTCCGATACGTGACATGCCTTTTACCTCCTACTTAGATTTTCGGAGAAGCCTGAGCGGCTTCTCTGTTTTCAGTTGTATCTATACCTTGTCTAAACCGATGATGATGCTTTCGGCTTACCAAACAAATGCAAGAACTTCTCCGCCTACGCCGAGTTCTCTTGCCTGCTTGTCAGTGATAACGCCCTGGTTGGTGGAGATGATAGCTACACCTAAACCGCCCAGTACCTTCGGCATATCTTCCTTGTTTGCGTAGATACGCAGACCCGGTTTGGAAATTCTCTTGATGCCGGAGATGATTTTCTCGTTTTTGTCTTTACCGTACTTTAAGGTAATACGGATAGTCTTGAAATTGCCGTCCTCAACAACGTCATATTTCTTGATGAAACCTTCCTTTACCAGGATGTCAGCGATTGCTAATTTCATCTTGGAAGACGGAACATCTACTGTATCATGTTTTGCAGTGTTAGCATTACGGATTCTTGTAAGCATATCTGCAATCGGATCGCTCATTGTCATTTTGAGTGTGCCTCCTTATAATTTGACTACCACTTACTGTAAGTGGGTTTCGGTGGGTTTTGGGAACACTAGGATGTGTCCTCTATAATATAGGCATCGTCCACTCGACTAAGCTCGTCTATCGTCTTCGACTCTGACTCACTAAGTCTCGGGACGGGCTTTCGCACTAGATTCGAAACTACCTCATCAAGTGCTCAATGCCTACCAGCTTGCTTTCTTTACGCCCGGAATTTCGCCCTTGTAAGCTAATTCACGGAAGCAAACTCTGCAGATGCCGTATTTTCTTAAATATGCATGCGGACGACCGCAGATTCTGCAGCGGTTATATTCTCTGGTGGAGAATTTTGCCGGACGCTGCTGTTTAATCTTCATTGAAGTTTTAGCCATGATAAATCCTCCTATTATTTAGCAAATGGCATGTTGAACTGAGTTAACAGCTCACGTGCTTCTTCGTCGGTCTTAGCAGTGGTAACGAAGATGATATCCATACCTCTTACCTTATCTACTTTATCGTACTCGATCTCCGGGAAGATAAGCTGCTCTTTGATACCCAGAGCGTAGTTGCCTCTGCCGTCAAATGCGTTCGGATTTACACCGCGGAAGTCTCTTACTCGCGGAAGAGCCAGGTTGATCAGACGATCAGCGAACTCATACATCTTCTCGCCACGCAGGGTAACTTTACAGCCGATAGCCATACCCTCTCTAAGTTTGAAGTTAGCGACTGATTTTTTCGCTTTTGTAAGAACTGCCTTCTGGCCAGTGATGATTTCCATATCTCTTACAGCAGAGTCCAGAACTTTAGCATTTTCTTTTGCCTCGCCAACGCCCATGTTGATAACAATCTTGTCCAGCTTCGGCACTTCCATGATATTTTTATATCCGAATTTTTTGATCATAGCGTCTACGATTTCGCTCTGATACATTTCTTTTAATCTAGCCAATTTTAACGTTCCTCCTCTCTGTATTAGTCAATTACTTTACCGGTTGCCTTAGCAACACGGACTTTCTTGCCGTCTTCTACTTTGAAGCCAACTCTCGTAGCCTTGCCATCCACTACCAGCATAACGTTGGAAATGTCAAGCGCGCCTTCCTGATGGATGATGCCGCCCTGCTGATTAGCTGCAGACGGTTTGGTATGCTTTGTTACCATGTTGCATCCCTCAACCAGGACTGTATTCTTCTTTACATTAACGGAAAGAACTTTTCCGGTTTTGTCTTTGTCTTTACCTGTGATAACCTTTACCAGGTCGCCTTTTTTAATTTTATGCACAGCTGACACCTCCTACAGTACTTCCGGAGCCAGGGAAACAATCTTCATAAACTGTTTCTCACGAAGCTCTCTGGCAACCGGCCCAAAAATACGGGTTCCTCTCGGGTTCTTGTCGTCTTTGATGATAACGGCTGCGTTCTCATCAAATTTGATGTAGGAACCATCTTTACGGCGTGCGCCCTTAACGGTACGTACAACAACGGCCTTCACTACATCGCCTTTCTTTACAACACCGCCTGGTGTTGCATCTTTAACGCTGGCAACGATTACATCGCCAATATTTGCATATCTTCTAGTAGAGCCGCCCATAACGCGGATACAGAGTAATTCTTTCGCACCGGTATTGTCGGCAACCTTTAATCTGGTCTCCTGCTGAATCATGCCCAATACTCCTTTCTGATTTAGAAATTATCTCGCTTTCTCGATAATTTCGACGAGTCTCCATCTCTTATCCTTGGATAACGGTCTTGTTTCCATTACCTTTACAGTATCACCGATACCGCACTCGTTGTTCTCGTCGTGTGCTTTTAATTTATAAGTTCTCTTAACAATCTTACCGATTAAAGGATGTTTTACGTGGTTTTCGATAGCAACTACGATTGTTTTGTCCATCTTGTTGCTTACTACCTTACCGGTACGTGTTTTTCTAAGATTTCTTTCCACGGTAGATATCTCCTTTCCTATTTTAGGAATCTATGATAATTAGTTCGCTTTCTCTGTAATAACAGTCTGAATACGAGCGATGTTTCTGCGAACTTCTTTAATTCTGCTTGTATTATCCAGCTGGTTGGTAGCGTTCTGGAATCTTAAGTTGAAGAGTTCCTTCTTAGCAGCTACTAATTCTTCGTTTAATTCTGCAGATGTCTTAGCTTTTAAATCTTCTACATACTTATTAATTTTCACTGTTATCACCGCCTTCTAAATCTGCTTTAGAAGCAATCTTGCACTTGCACGGAAGTTTGTGCATAGCAAGACGAAGCGCTTCTCTCGCTGTCTCCTCTGGTACACCCGCGATCTCGAACATTACGCGGCCTGGTTTTACTACTGCTACCCAGTACTCAAGTGCGCCTTTACCGGAACCCATACGAGTCTCAGCCGGTTTAGCAGTTACTGGTTTATCCGGGAAAATCTTAATCCAAACTTTACCACCACGTTTGATGTAACGGGTCATGGCAACACGGGCTGCCTCGATCTGGTTGGATTTGATCCAGCACGGTTCTGTAGCGACTAAACCGTACTCACCGTAGTTGATTACATTTCCTCTAAGCGCCTTGCCGGCCATGGTACCACGGAACTGTTTACGACGCTTTACTCTTTTCGGCATTAACATTATTTATCGCTCCCTTCCTTATTTCCTTTCGCAGGAAGTACCTCGCCTTTGTAGATCCAAACCTTAACACCGGTCTTGCCGTATGTTGTGTTTGCCTCAGCGAAACCGTAGTCAATATCTGCTCTTAATGTCTGAAGCGGGATAGTGCCCTCGCTGTAGAACTCTGTACGAGCCATATCAGCACCGCCAAGACGTCCGGATACGGAAGCCTTGATACCCTTAGCTCCAGCCTTCATGGTTCTGCCCATAGCGGACTTCATCGCACGACGGAAGGAAATACGGTTCTCAAGCTGCTGAGCGATGTTCTCTGCAACGAGCTGAGCGTCTCTGTCTGGTCTCTTAACTTCTTTGATGTCTACAAAAACTTTCTTGTCAGTTAATTTCTGAACCTGAGCTTTTGTCTTCTCGATCTCTGCGCCGCCCTTACCGATAACAACGCCCGGTTTAGCAGTGTAAAGAATGATTTTTACTTTATCAGAAGCGCGCTCGATTTCGATTTTGGAAACACCGGCGCTGTATAATTTCTTCTTAAGGAAGGTTCTGATTTTGTGATCCTCTACCAGGTTATCTGCAAAATCAGCTTCCGCATACCATCTGGAATCCCAGTCTTTAATAACACCGACTCTTAAGCCGTGCGGATTAACTTTCTGTCCCATAATTGCCTCCTCTTATTTCTCATCAAGCACGATTGTGATGTGGCTCATTCTCTTTTCGATTCTGTAAGCGCGGCCCTGTGCTCTCGGTTTTACTCTCTTCATTGTCGGTCCCTTGTTAGCGAAGCATTCTGCAACGTACAGGTTCTCCGGATTCATCTGGTTGTTGTTCTCTGCGTTAGCAACAGCAGACTCGAGTAATTTTTTAATTAAAGTAGAAGCATATCTAGGATTGTATGTTACAATACCAAGCGCTGTCTTCACATCTTTGCCTCTGATGGCATCTAATACGAAGCATGCTTTCTGAACGGATACTCTGGCGTAAGACAGCTTAGCCGACGGTCTCGTATCCTTATTAGCATTTCTTTCTCTTTTAATCTGGGATCTATGTCCTTTAGCCATTGGTGAAACCTCCTTTCAAGCGTAACTTACTTACGTCCTGCTTTCTTCTCGTCTTTTCCGTGGCCTCTGTAAGTTCTAGTGGCTACGAACTCACCGAGTTTATGTCCAACCATGTCCTCTGTCACGTATACCGGAACATGTTTTCTACCATCGTGAACTGCGATTGTATGTCCAACCATCTGCGGGAAGATTGTGGAACGGCGGGACCAGGTTTTGATAACCTGTTTCTGTCCTGCTGCGTTCATCTCATCTACTTTCTTTAAAAGATGAGCATCTGCAAATGGTCCTTTTTTTAATGAACGACCCATTAGTATACCTCCTATTACTGTTTACCGTTTCTTCTTCTTACGATTAACTTATTAGACTGTTTGTTTTTCTTTCTGGTCTTCAGGCCGAGTGCCGGTTTGCCCCAAGGTGTGCAAGGACCTGGACGACCGATACTGGTCTTGCCCTCACCACCACCATGCGGATGGTCATTCGGGTTCATAACAGAACCGCGGACAGTCGGACGAATACCCATGTGACGTTTTCTACCAGCCTTACCGATATTGATCAGGTTGTGGTCGCCGTTGCCAACTACACCGATAGTAGCGCGGCAGCTGATCGGAACCATTCTCATCTCTCCGGACGGTAATCTAAGGGTTGCATATTTGCCTTCTTTAGCCATTAACTGAGCAGAGTTACCAGCGGAACGAACCAGCTGACCACCCTTGCCCGGAAGAAGCTCGATGTTGTGAATCTGTGCACCAACCGGGATTTCAGAAAGCGGTAAGCAGTTACCAACTTTTGCCTCAGCCTCTGCACCGCTCATAACCTTCTGTCCAACCTGTAAACCAGCCGGAGCAAGGATATAAGCTTTCTCGCCGTCTGCGTAGCAGATCAGAGCGATGTTTGCTGTACGGTTCGGATCGTACTCGATACCAAGTACGGTTGCTGCGATACCGTCTTTTGCATTTCTCTTGAAGTCGATGATTCTATATTTTCTTCTGGAACCGCCGCCTCTGTGACGAACGGTGATTTTACCCTGGTTGTTACGACCTGCGTTCTTCTTTAAAGAAACTACTAAGGATTTCTCCGGTGTGGATTTTGTAATCTCAGAGAAATCAGAGCCGGTCATATGTCTTCTGGAAGGTGTATATGGGCTGTAAGATTTAATTCCCATGACTTTGACTCCTTTCGTTCAACGCCTCCTGGCGTTTCTTCATGTTTTTCACGACATAGTGTTCGTCGTATAATTGTCTATTGAGGATGAATTATAAACCAGCGAAGATCTCGATCTCTTTGCTGTCCTCGGTCAGCTGAACGATAGCTTTCTTTGTTGCAGCTGTCTTACCGAAGGTCATGCCTCTTCTCTTTGTCTTGCCGTCCATGTTCATGGTGTTGACACTCTTAACTTTGGTGCCCGGGAACATCTTCTCAACGGCTTCTTTGATCATAGTTTTGTTTGCCTCGGTGTGTACCAGGAAGGTGTATTTCTTGTCTGTCATAGCATTCATACTCTTCTCAGTTACAACCGGTTTGAGGATTACGTCATAGTACTGTACGTTTGCCATTATGCATATACCTCCTCGATAGAAGCTACAGCAGCCTTGGTTGCTACTACTGTGTTGTATTTCAGGATATCGTAAACGTTGATGGTGCTTACGGAAGCAGTCTTAACGTCTGCCACGTTTCTAGCGGATAATACAGCCTTGTCACAAGCCTCATCCAGAACAACTAAAGCTTTGTTTACTTTCAGGTTGTTCATAACCTCAACAAATTTCTTTGTCTTGATCTCGTCGAAGTTCATAGCCTCAACTACGATGAACTTGTTCTCGTTTACACGGCTTGTCAGAGCAGATTTAAGAGCAGCTCTCTTCTCTTTCTTATTTAAACGGATTGTATAATCACGTGGTGTCGGAGCGAATACTACGCCGCCGCCCGTCCACTGCGGAGCTCTTGTTGAACCCTGTCTTGCATGTCCGGTACCTTTCTGTCTCCACGGTTTCTTACCACCGCCGGAAACTTCGGAACGGGTTTTTGCTTTCTGAGTTCCCTGACGTTTGTTAGCAAGCTGTGCTACAACTGCCATGTGAACCAGATGTTCATTTACTTCTACACCGAATACAGCATCATTCAGTTCTAATGTGCCAACTTCGTTGCCTTCTAAATTGAAAACAGATACGTTTGCCATCTGTATGTTCCTCCTTTCCCGTAAAAGCCTTATCTAGCGACCTTTACTGTCTCTTTGATTGTTACTAAGGATTTCTTCGGTCCCGGTACAGAGCCTTTAACAAGGAGTAAGTTGTTCTCAGTATCAACCTTAACAACCTCCAGGTTCTGAACAGTTACTTTTACGCTGCCCATGTGACCCGGCATTCCTTTGCCCTTAAATACGCGTCCCGGTGTGGTTGCAGAACCGTTGGAACCCTGATGACGATGGAACTTGGAACCGTGAGCCATCGGTCCTCTGTGCTGGCCGTGTCTCTTGATGGCACCCTGGAAACCTTTACCTTTGGAAATAGCAGTTGCATCAATTTTATCGCCTGCTGCGAAGATGTCTGCCTTGATTTCGTCTTTTACAGAATACTCTTCAGCATTCTCTAAGCGGAACTCTCTTACATATCTCTTGTAAGCAACGCCTGCCTTGTCAAAATGACCCTTAACCGGCTTTGTCACAAGTTTTTCTCTCTTGTCTACAAAACCAACCTGTACTGCTTTGTAGCCATCGTTCTCTTCTGTCTTAACCTGTGTAACAACACACGGTCCAGCCTGAAGAACGGTTACTGGAGTTAAAACTCCGTCTTCGTTGAAGATTTGAGTCATTCCGACTTTGGTAGCTAAAATCGCTTTCTTCATTAATCTGACCTCCTGTTTTTCTACAGCGGAACGCGTTCGTCAAACTCCCGCGTTCATCCTAGAACTGTCCAGATGTCTCTATCTAAACTAGTATAGGATTCTTAATTATTTGTTTTTCATCTTTACGTTGATGGACACGCCAGCCGGCATTTCCAGTCTCTGCAGTGCATCAACTGTCTTCTGGCTCGGAGCAATGATATCGATGAGTCTCTTATGAGTTCTCTGCTCGAACTGCTCTCTGGAATCTTTGTACTTATGAACTGCTCGCAGAATGGTTACTACCTCTTTCTTAGTTGGCAGCGGCACCGGCCCACTCACCTTTGATCCGTTTTTCTTTACAGTCTCAATGATTTTTGCAGCGGATGTATCTACCAGCTGATGATCATAAGCTTTCAGTGTGATTCTCATTACTTGACTTGCCATAAAAAAAGTCGCCTCCTTTTCGTACTATTAAGCACGACAAGCGGTGACTGTACACATACCCGTGTGTGTCCTCGCAGTCCACACACCAAATCCGTCATTTGTCTTCAGGATACTCTATTCTTGTACAGTGACTTGTCGCCAGTTTCCTAACTTGACATTCGCTCCGCGGAATAACCTGCTTATCATAAGCAGCAACCTCTCGTTTCATCGCTATCATGCCACAGCTTCGTTATAATAACACAGCTTTCCGGGAAATGCAAGTGTTTTTTTAAGAAAAAATCTATATTTTCCAAGAAAAAACAGGAGTTTCTTCTTCCGGTGGGTAATTACACCTTTTATATAGAAGAAACTCCTGTTTATCCACAGGAATATATTTCCATGCAGAAATTTTATCTCCGTCGAGAAGACTCCCAGCTTTTTTAATTAATCCTCCCAATACGTCGGTTCCACCGGGGTTCTAGCCTCATCGCTGCCATCGTCGCTTGTGCCGTCCACCTCTGTGACAACACCCGCAGAGCTTGTCTTAAACTTTGTGCCGTTCGCATCCTTCACGGTGCTGGATTTCACTACCTTGCCGCTCGTCGTTACCAGATAGTTTTTGTCATTGACTTCAATGACTTCATACTTGGTACCGCTGTCTGCCTTCTGAAGCTTACCCATGTAGTACAGGAATCCATCCTCCACACCTGAATAGCCGCGTCCAGCCTTGTTGCCGCTGTCAGTGAAATAGAACTGTCCGGTCGTTCCGTCGCCCTCTACTACATTTCCCTTGCCTTTTACGACTGAGCTGGTCGCCTTGTCCGCGCCGAAGAAATAGCAGGCATACTGACCGCTCGTTCCTACCTCCAGACGTCTCAGACCATAGACCGGGTTGCCCTTCTCATTAAATAAGTAGGTAATATTGTTGATGCGGACCAGGTTGCTCGTCGAAGCGTCAGAAATCTTCGGACCCACCTTCGGCTCGCCGTTGCTTGAAAAATAATACCACTGTACATCGCTGCCGAGATCCAGATTGTAATCATCATCCTCCGGCGGAGTCGTGGAGAGCCAGCCAGTCTGTACCTGACCGTTGCTCTGATAATAACGGTAATTTGCAAATCCAGAGGAATTTCCCATATCGACCCAGCCGGTCTGCATCGCTCCGTTTTCGTCGAAGCAGTAGTAGGTTCCGTCAATCTTATACTGTTTATATTTAGCACCGCCTAAAGAAGGCACATATTTCTTTCCTGAACTCTGAAAGTAGTACCAATGATGATCCTCATCGTCGTCGCCGGGTTTCACTTCATCATCGTCCTTTTTGGTATCATCCGGATCTTCCAGATATGCCCAGCCGATCTGCATGACACCATCTGCATTCGTGTAGTAGGTGTCATCATCCACCCAGCCCGTCTGCATCGCTCCATCACCGTCGAAGTAATAGTACTTGCCTCCGATCTTGGACCAGCCGTCGGATACCATCTTTCCGCTGGTGGAGAAATAGTACCAGACCGTCGTAGCGGAAGTCTCGTTCCATGCCGGATTGCGCTTCGGCAGTTTCAGCCACTTGTCAGTCGCCATGATGCCGGTACTCTCGACAAAGTATTCGTCGTCCACCCAGCAGTTCGACGCGATGTTGCCCTGGGAATCGAGATAGCGCCAAAGATTGTCTGCGCCCTTCTTCCAGGTATTCGTCACCTTGTTGCCATTGTTGTCCACATATATCCAGCTGTTTCCAGACTGCTGCCAGCCTTCTGCCGCGTAAGATGTCAGGGTCGCCGCCCCTATCATCAGCGCTGCGGAAAGGACGCAGACTGCCAGTTTCTGTTTCTTCATATACAAGCCCTCCCAGTTCACGATTGATAACGTCTATTCTCCCACCTGCTGCGCATTCGCACACTTCCCGTCGTGTGGAGACTGCATCAGATGCTTATAACGCCTTGTTTTGTTCCAGATACGTGCAATCTATCTTTTACCTAATATACATTTTAACAGGAGATATAGGAATCTTCAAGGAGATTTATCTTTCAATTTATTTACTTTTTTTTGGCAGGAAGCCGTTCAAAAGGTTTGACACGCCAATCAATGACCGATATAATTAGGTATGCATTTCAACTGAACCGTTTTTCCGGTCAGACAGACTGCGTTTATGGTTACTGTGCACGCATCGTGCCCAGTAACGGAATTTGCCGTGGCTTCGCATTTAAATACGGCAAATTCCTGCTGTTACCACGTTTTCTTACGGCACTTTCGGTTCCAAAAGTGCCTACCCGGGAACAGTAACCATTTATGCCATTTGGATGGAAATGGCTTATGGATAACACCGATTATAAAGGCGGCAGATACCCTTTTCCGGGGTTTGCGCCTCATTTTTTTGAAAGGATAAAATTTTATGTGGATTGCAGATGGATGGAACGATTATGAAGTGATTGACTGCTCCGAAGGAGAGAAACTGGAGCGGTGGGGCGACTATCTTCTGGTTCGCCCGGACCCGCAGGTTATCTGGAACACCCCCAAGACACACCGCGGCTGGAAAAAGATGAACGGACACTACCACAGAAGCTCCAAGGGCGGCGGCGAATGGGAATTTTTCGACCTGCCGGAGCAGTGGTCGATCCATTACAAAGAACTGACCTTTAACTTAAAACCGTTCAGCTTCAAGCACACAGGTCTCTTCCCGGAGCAGGCGGCAAACTGGGACTGGTTCGGTGACCGCATCCGCAATGCCGGACGCCCAATCAAGGTTTTAAACCTCTTTGCCTACACAGGCGGCGCTACCCTGGCGGCAGCCGCAGCCGGCGCCAGCGTGACCCATGTGGACGCCTCCAAGGGCATGGTAGCCTGGGCGAAGGAAAACTCCCGTTCCTCCGGGCTGGAAAATGCATCCATCCGCTGGATCGTCGATGACTGTGTGAAATTTGTTGAGCGTGAGATCCGCCGCGGCAACCATTACGACGGAATCATCATGGACCCGCCGTCCTACGGCCGCGGACCGAAAGGCGAGATCTGGAAGATCGAAACTTCGATTTACCCGTTCGTGCAGCTCTGTACGAAACTGTTATCGGACAACCCGCTCTTCTTCCTCATCAACTCCTACACCACCGGGCTGGCGCCGTCCGTCCTGACCTATATGCTCTCAACCGAAGTTGCCTCCACCCACGGCGGCACAGTGAAATCGGACGAGCTAGGACTTCCGGTTACCCGCACCGGACTGGTATTACCATGCGGTGCATCCGGACGCTGGGAATCTGGTAAATAACACTGGTATTCGGATGACATAGACACCCCATTTTTAAGTTTGATTCCTATTCATTCCAATCCCGGATATCTAACAGCCCCGGGACCAGTTCCCGCGCACTCGTCTCTAATATAATTCGCCCCTTCTCGGCGCTTGCACCAGACGGATCTCCTCCAATTCCAATCGGCGATCCGTCTTTTGTTTTCCAATCCTCCGACACCCAGCCGATCGAAACCGGACCGTATGGCTTCAGGGCGCGGGTCTTCTCAAACGCCGTCGGCTCTCCCGCTTCCGAAAGTTCCAGCTTCACAAGACTCTCATCGACCGCCATTACCATCGATGTCTCCATCTCTCCACCGTGGAAATCCCAGATATTCCCCTTTGAAATCGTTGCTTTTACATCCGGATGACCAAATGCCCCCGATGAAAGGATAAACGGTGCAATCCCCAGCTCACTCCGAAGTTCCCGGCTTAAAACCTGCGCAATCGGCGCATTCCCACCATGGCATACCAAAAAAGCCAGCTTCTTAAAACCATGATGCGCCAGGCTGACGCATATATCATATAAGAGATGATAGTAAGTGTCCGGCCGGACTGTGACCGAACCGCAGAAATTCTTATGCTCTGTACTTAAGCCCACCGGAATCACCGGAAACAGCAGCATCGGGAAGTCTTCTTCCCCCTCTGCCTCCAGTGCCTTTTTGATCTCCTGACTCATCGCCTCCGCGATAATATCATCCGTTCCCAGTGGTGCCTGATTGCCGTGCTGTTCCAGAGCCCCGAGCGGAATCAGGACAATCGTGTTCTCACGGTCCACCTGCTCCATTTCCCATCTTGTCAAATCTCTATAGTTACGTATCATAGTATCTCCTCCTCTTATAAAAACAGATATGTCTTTGCACGTTCCATCAAACAAAAAAGGATTGTCCGGGATTCTTCCCCCAGGCAGCTTTCCCAGCGGTTTCCCGACAATCCTTTCTATGAAATGGTTCTGCCGTTTCACAGCAAACAGCCAAATCCGTCAAACCATTCCTCTTATTTCATTTTATACTGCTTTCGGCACAATCTTCGCCGCACGCAGGCGTACAAACAAAAGCTGTCCAACGATATAGTTGAGTCCCACTTTCAATACATTGAATGGGATCGTCGCCAGGATGATAAATCCATTCAGGTCTTTGATCGCCGGGTTGACCGACGCTACCATGCGGATCACTTCATCCAGCGGCAGGCTCATCGCTTTCGCATATAACGGAAGCGTAATGTTCGCATTGATAAAGCATGCACACGCGGTGCGGATCACGATACTGATCAGAAGTGCTTCTACAGCTGCCTTACGGTTAGCGCCCAGCTTCTGATAGAGGAACCACAGCGGCCATACGAACAGGAACGCCGCAATCAGGTTGGCCAGCTCACCGACGTACATCGTGTTAGTTCCGACAGTAATCAGCTTGATTAACAGCTTGATGACTTCTACACAGATACCGGATACCGGTCCCATCAGAAACACGGCAATCACAGACGGTACATCACTGAAATCCACCTTATAAAACGGCGGCATCATCGGAACCGAAAATTCCAATGACATCAGCACGCCAGCAACCGCTGCCAGCATCGCCGTATAAATCAATTTTTGAATACTCCATTTTCCTGTCTTCATCTTAAATCTCCTTTCGGTTTTAAAACTCATTTCTCCGAAGGAGGAATATGAATCAAGTGCCGGACTAGCTGCATTTGTAAAACTAAAAAAATCCCGGTCGTTCGGGACCTGGGATGATAAATCACAACTTAGCCGATGTACACCAGCCTGCTTACGCTCAAGCGGTACACTCTCTGACTCCTGCCTCTTCTCTCATCCAGACTATACTGTCGGTTTCGGAATCTCACCGAATCGGCCGCCATCGCGGTTCGCGGACTATACCGCCGGTAGGGAATTTCGCCCTGCCCCGAAGAAATCATGGTAATTACTCCGTCTTCATACATATAAACATATGAATCTGCGGGGCAATTATCTCACCCGTTCATAGTATCATATACAAACAAGAATTTCAATATTTTTTTAACAATCTTTCTTTTCATTTTTCCCATCGTTACTGTTCACGCATACGTGCCCAGTAACGGAATTTGCCGTGGCTTCGCATTTAAATACGGCAAATTCCTGCTGCCACCACGTTTTCTTACGGCACTTTCGGTTCCAAAAGTGCCTACCTGCGAACAGTAACTTCCCATCTACGGCATTGCCGCCCCGGCATCCAGCATACCGCCGGTTGCCACCTTGCCGGACAGACTCTCAATCGGTCGCGCCGACTGCAGAATACGGTTTCTCACATCCATAAGCGACAGGGACGCATCGCAGGAGTACAGCATCGCCGCCGTTCCGGTCACCATCGGCGCCGCCATCGATGTGCCGCTCATGTAGGCATAGTCATTGCCCGTGATCGTGCTCAGGATATAATTGCCCGGCGCTGCCAGATCCACGCTTCTCACCCCGTAATTGGACGCACGGTCGAGCTGACCGTCAAAGCGCAGGTTTGCCACGGAAATGATATTGTCCAGTTCAAAGCTTGCCGGGTACATCGGCTGCTCATCGATGCTGTAGCCATTGCCGGAGGCGTCACCGTTTCCAGCCGCCACAATAAACAGCATCCCCGAATCCTTGATCGCCTGATACAGCTCCTCGCTATATTTCATCGTGCCAAAGCTCAGATTGCAGATCGACGCGCCGTTCGCCTGCGCATACCGGATCGCCTTAACCACGTTGCTGACGGTTCCGACACCGGACGATGTTCCAAGCGTCTTGATCACCATGATCTTCACATACGCCGGATCGCAGATTCCAACCGTTCCGACTCCATTTCTCGCCGCCGCGATCGTGCCCGCCGAGTGGGTACCATGATTGTCATCCGCCCCGGTAAATACCTGGGCATTATTATCATAGAAATTCCAGCCGTAAACGTCATCGATATAACCATTTCCGTCATTGTCAATGCCATCGCCCGGAATTTCCCCCGTATTCGTCCAGATCGAACCGCTAAGCTCCGGGTGAGTTATGTCAACCCCTGTATCAATCAGCGCCACAATCACCTGACGTTTTCCACTTTTCGCGTCATATTTCTTCCATGCCGGGACAATATTCATATCGATTCCTTCCAGAGAACGGACCGTTCCATCTGCTGAGAGCGCCGGGCTGCCGGTAATCGCCCCAATCGCCGCATCCACCACCGCCGTATGGCTCGGCACCAGACGCAGTTCACCTGTATTTAAAAAAGCCCACTGATAGGAGGCATAGGAATCCGCATAGGGAACCGACTCCCGTGACGGACCCGCCGCATATGCCGGAAGCGCCGCGCTCCCCGCCATCATGGCAGCACACAGGGCGGCTGCCAGCCCTCTAAAAAGTTTCTTTTTCAACTTGCTTTATCCTCTTTCAATTCCGTTCTTACAGTTCGCGCGCTGCCGCAACCACAGTCTCCGCTTCCTTTGCCGGTTCTTTTCTGACATTCTGCCGTTTTACCGATTTTACCACTTTCCCAGCTTTTTTGCCATCCTTTTCGGATGCCGGACCGGAAATTGGCTTAAAGCCGCGAAATACCAGAATACTCCGCGGCGGAACCATATACTGGCGAAGCTCTTCCTGCGGCTCCTGCCCTACCTCCAGGCTTTCTGGCGGACAGATTCCGTTATTGTCTGCGTCGTCTGTGTTGATGCACAGAGTCCACTGCATTCCCTTCGGAAGTTTCGGAAGATCAAATTCATGCGGCTCCCAGTGCATATTGTAGGCGACAAAGAAATAGTCATCGCTGGTGCCGTCCGCTCTTCGCCCGTACTCGCCGCAGTAGAGAATGCCGAGCTGGCGGCGGAAGTTTTCAAACTCCGGGCACCATGTTTTGACGCCGTGGTAGGAAACATCCGGGTGTCCGCAGACGAGGTAATCAATATTTTTCGGCTCCACCGGCAGATGGAACACTGGATGCGCTTTGCGGAACGCTATCATATATTTTACAAATTCGTAAATATCCCGGTTTGTCTCCAGCTGATGCCAGTTGAGCCAGGAAATCTCATTGTCCTGACAGTAAGCATTATTGTTGCCGTTCTGGGAATTGCCGAACTCATCGCCCGCTAAAAACATCGGCGTTCCCTGGCTCAGAAAGAGCAGCAAAAATGCGTTGCGGAGCTGTTTTTTCCGCATCTGCACAATCTTCTTTTTCCGCGTCGTGCCCTCGACGCCACAGTTCCACGTATAATTATAATCGCTTCCGTCCCGGTTATTCTCCCCGTTCGCTTCGTTGTGCTTCTGCTCACAGGAAACCATATCCATCATCGTAAAGCCATTTGTCGCCGCCATATAGTTGATCACGCCATACGCGTCCGGATTCCGGCGTGTCTGGTAAATGAGACGGCCGACCTGATCCTCATCGCCCTTTAATACCCGGCGCATATCGATCAAAAATCCTTCATTGTACTCGCCCAGATGCCAGCGGCGCTCCCGCAGCTTCGGTGCCGCTGCCGTTTTTGGCACACGCACGCTATCCCAGGAACCAGCTAATAGCTTCGTATCAGCTAACAGCGGATCCGACGCCAGCAGTTCGGCCGGCGCAAACCCGGACAGGTGCACGCCATCCACATGATACTCGTAAACCCAGAAACGAACCGCCTCCTGCGCCAGTGCCGCGCTCTCCTCGCCGGTAAAATAAAGCTCAACCAGCACTTCAATATCATTTTTATGAAATTCTTTCACCAGATCCTTAAATTCCCGCTCCGGTTCTTTCTCTTTCCCGGATGTGTACGAAGCTTTCGGCGCAAACAGGTATCCCGCCCCATAGCCCCAGTAATTGAGCCGTCCGGTCGGTGTCCCAGTCGCATACGGATTCCCGTCTGCCCCATCCTCCATCATCACTTCCTGAAATTCATTCGGCATCATTAATTCAACTGCTGTGATACCCAATTCCTTTAAATAGGGAATTTTCTCCGTCAGCGCACGGAACGTTCCCCGCTCCCCGGTGCCGGAAGAAGTATGACGGGTAAATCCGCGCACATGCAGCCGGTACAGGATCGTCTCATCATACGGATGTTTCAGCGGCTGATCCATTTCCCAGTCATACGTTTCTTCCGGGAAACGGCAGCGCACCGGACGGAGCGCCGCTTTTAAATCGCCCCAGCGCTCATGTCCTGTATAGATGCGCCCGCACGGATCCGGCAGCTCCCCCTGCTCGGTCTCGATCGTGTATTCCAGTCCCGAAAAATCATCGCCCGCAAGCTCCATCATCCAGAGATCCCCCACCCGTTCTTCCGGGGAAAATGGGATCCGGACACCCTGTTTTTTACCTGTCTCATAAATTGCCAGATGGCAGAATGTCCCCGGTGCCTCAACGCACAAGTGCATTCCCGTCTCTGTCCGCTTGATTCCCGGTGTAAAATCAGGGGTTCTTATCTTCTGTCTCACGATTTTTTCTGCTTTCACCTGTATCCCCTCCACGTTTTCATACGGCACTTTCGGTTCCAAAAGTGCCTATTTGTGAGCAGCCGCCTGCGCCTGTTACAGTCCACACATATGCAGACTGTAACAGGATTTTGCCGATGCTTCGCATTCCAAATCGGCAAAATCCGCCACCTCCACGTTTTCATACGGCACTTTCGGTTCCAAAAGTGCCTACTTGTGAGCAGCTGCCTGCGCTTCTATTTTTTCCGCCAGATCGTTCAGATACATCCAGCGGTCCATCTTTTCTTCCAAAAGAGCTTCTTTTTCCTCTTTTTCCTTTATGATGCCGTTCAGAGCCGTATAATCGCGGGCAGAGTCCTGCATCTGCTGCTCCAGATCCGCGATTGCCTCTTCCAGCGCCGCGATATCATCCTCGATCGTCTCCCACTCTTTCTGCTCCATATAGCTGAATTTGAGCTTTTTCTCGCGCTGGCGACCGCGGTTTTTATCCTTTGCCGTCTCCGCTGCATCTGACGTTCCCGCACCAGAAGCGCCTCCGGTCTTCTGGCCTCTGCCGTGTTCCTGACCGGATTCCTCCATCTCTGCCGCTATGCGTTCCCCACAGGCTGCCTGATAGTCGGTATAGCCGCCCTCATACTGACGGATCGCGCCGCCGCCCTCAAAGGCGAAGATCCGGCGCACTACGCGGTCAAGGAAATACCGGTCATGCGATACCGTAATCACGATCCCCTGGAAATGATCAAGATAATCCTCCAGAATCGTCAGCGTGCCGATATCCAGGTCGTTGGTCGGCTCGTCGAGCAGAAGGACGTTTGGCGCGCCCATCAGGATATGGAGCAGATAGAGTCTGCGCCGCTCGCCGCCCGATAACTTGCCAATCAGCGTGTACTGCATATGGGACGGGAACAGGAACCGTTCCAACATCTGGGATGCCGATACCAGCCCGTCCGCCGTCCGCACGTACTCTGCCACATTTTTAATGTAGTCGATCACGCGCATCGACTGATCCATATCTTCGTTTTCCTGTGAAAAATAACCCATTTTTACGGTCTGGCCGATGATCGCCTCGCCCGAATCCGGTTTCACCCAGCCGGTAATCATCTTCATCAGCGTCGATTTGCCGCTGCCGTTCGGTCCGATGATGCCGATGCGGTCATCCTTCAAGAAGATATAGGAAAAATCATCGATCAGGAGGCGGTCACCATACGCCTTATGAAGATGGTGTGCCTCGACCGTGGTTCGTCCGAGACGGCTGGAAATCGAGCTCATCTCCACATTTCCATCTACTTTCGGCGCTTCCACCGCACTCAACGCCTCGAAGCGCTGAATACGCCCTTTCTGCTTCGTGCTGCGTGCCTGTGCGCCGCGTCGGATCCACGCCAGCTCCGTCCGCAGGATATTCTGGCGTTTCTGCTCCGAGCTCACCGCCATCGCCTCGCGCTCTGCCTTTAATTCCAGATAGCCCTCATAGCCGGACTGATAACTGTACAGCTTTCCCTTGTCCAGTTCGACGATGCGGTTCGTCACGTTATCAAGGAAATACCGGTCGTGCGTGATCATCAGAAGCGCGCCGCGGAATTTTTTCAGGTACTCTTCCAGCCAGTCCGCCATCGCACTGTCCAGATGGTTCGTCGGCTCGTCTAAAATCAACAGATCCGCCGTCGATAACAGCACCGCTGCGAGGGCAACGCGCTTTCTCTGTCCGCCCGAAAGTGTCTCCACCTTGGCACTATAATCGGTGATTCCAAGCTTATTCAGCATGGATTTCGCATCGCCCTCGAGATCCCAGGCGTGCTCATGCGCCATATTTTCCCGGATCACGCAGTCTAAGACGGTCCGTCCCGCTTCAAACTCCGGATTCTGAGGCAGATAACGGATATAGAGATTTCGTCCCTTTACTACCGTACCCTCATCCGGCTCTTCCAGACCGGCTACAATCTTTAGAAGAGTAGATTTTCCGGTTCCGTTGATGCCGATGAGACCAATCTTATCACCTTCACCGATGGAAAATGCCACGTCATCAAAAAGCAGCCGTTCCGTATATGATTTTTTCAGATGTTCTGCTGTCAGTAAATTCATGCCTCATCCCGATCCTTTATCTGTAATTCTACCGGGCAGTGATCCGAACCCAGTATCTCCGTATGAATCTGTGTGCCCGCCAGCCGGTCCTTCAATCTCTTGGAAACACAGAAATAATCAATCCGCCACCCAGCATTCTTCTCGCGCGCCTTAAACCGGTACGACCACCAGGAATAAACGCCCTCTTTATCCGGGTAAAAATAGCGGTACGTGTCGATATATCCAGAGTCCAGAAGCTCCGTAAACTTGCTTCTCTCCTCATCCGTAAATCCGGCATTTTTCCGGTTCGTCTTTGGATTTTTCAGGTCAATCTCCGTGTGTGCCACATTCAGATCCCCACAGAAAATGACCGGCTTTTTCTCCTCCAGCTTCTTCAAAAACTGGCGGAAATCATCCTCCCACTGCATCCGGTACGGAAGTCTCGCCAACTCATTCTGGGAGTTCGGCGTATAGCAGGTCACCACATAATAATCCGGGTACTCCGCCGTAATGACGCGCCCTTCATGATCGTGCTTCTCAATGCCAAGACCGTAGCACACGCTAAGCGGCTCCTCCTTCGAAAACAACGCTGTTCCCGAATACCCCTTCTTCTCCGCATAGCTCCAATACTGATAATACCCCGGAAGCTCCAGATCAATCTGCCCTTCCTGCAGCTTGCTCTCCTGAATACAGAAAATATCCGCATCCAGCTCATGGAATACATCCAGAAATCCCTTCCCCACACACGCCCGCAAGCCGTTTACGTTCCAGGAAATCATTTTTTTCATTCTATCTCTCCTTTTTATCAAATAAGGTTTTTCCGATACATAAAAAGACAGCAGGCAGGTGGCAGACGCTCCGAAACTGGTCTGTGGATGCAGAGCAGGCTTTCGCCTATCAGTTGTACGCATCTTGAACACGCTTGTCTGAATGGGGCGGACGCAAGTCCGACACAGACGAACAAGTGTAGTGAAAGCAATCGAACAACGATAGTGCGAAGAGCCAGCGGCGCATTCACAGACCTGTTTCGGGGCGGCTGCTGCCTGCCCCACCTCTCTCATTTTTATAAATCTACGTGTAAATCCTGATGTTTAATCCCATGTTTCTCCACATATCCCGTCAGCATCAGGGTCAGCGCACCATCACCCGTTACGTTGCAGGCAGTACCAAAACTGTCCTGAAGCGCAAAGATCGTCAACATCAGCGCCGTTCCAGTCGCATCGAAACCGAGGACACCGGTGATCAGTCCCAGGGATGCCATAACCGTACCGCCCGGAACACCCGGTGCACCTACGGCAAATACACCTAAAAGAACACAGAACAGAACCATCGTCATCATATCCGGGAGGGCGCCGTACAAAATCTTGGATACCGTCATGACAAAGAATACCTCGGTCAGAACCGAACCGCACAGATGGATATTCGCAAACAGCGGAATACCGAAATCAACCATATCGTCACGAAGCGGCTCTGCCTTTTTGGCACAGCTGAGCGCCACTGCCAGGGTCGCCGCAGAAGACATCGTACCGACTGCCGTCAGATATGCCGGACCATAATGCTTGATAACGCCTCTCGGGTCACGGCCAGAGTAAATACCAGCCAGTGTATACAGCAGAGCCATCCAGATATAGTGGCCTGCCATAACAATCAGGATAACCGAAATGAAGATCGGAGCCTGTTTTGTGATGGTTCCCTCATAGGCCAGAGAACAGAACGTAAATGCGATGTAAACCGGAAGAATCGGAATGACAATCTTCTGTACAATCTCCAGAACGATCTTCTGGAACTCGTCTAAAAGTTTCGTTACTGTCACTGCCTTGGTCCAGGTCGCTGCCAGACCCATCATAACGGAAAATACCAGCGCACTCATAACGCCCATGATCGGCGGAATGTCCAATTTAAAGACAACCTCCGGCAGACTGCGCAGTCCATCGACTGCCGACTGAATCGACATATGCGGAATCAGCGTATATCCGGCTGCCATCGAAAACAGCGCCGCGCCAAGAGACGATGTATACGCCAGAATCAGCGCTACTCCGAGCAATCTGGAGGCATTCTTTCCAAGCTTCGTGATCGACGGGGCAATAAAGCCAATGACGATCAGCGGTACACAGAACGATATAATCTGCCCAAAAATATAATTCAGCGTCACAACGAGATTCATAAAACTTTCATTTGCTATAAGACCGGCAATAATACCGATCGCTACACCCAGCACCAGCCGAAACGGCAGGCTTTTCATCAACTTGCTCATACCCATTTTTCCTTCCTAATACCTATCTCTTCATTCTTACTCTTCCCAAAGTTTTTTCGGATACAGACCGCCGTCCTTCATCCCCTGGATCGCATCTGTCACCATCTTCTTATCTTCCTTGTAGGTCACGCCGTACCAGCGGTCCACGCTCTTTAACACGGTCACCTCGGCTTTCCCCTCTTTCAGAAGTTCATCCACCACAAACGGTAGGAAATACTCACATTTGAGTGGATTTACCGACAGGTTTTTCTCCAAAAATGGAACAAAACGCGCCTTTAACTCCTTTAAGATGCTGGAGGTAAAGCCCCAGAGGTTCATCGATACAAGCGTATCCTCCCCCAGCTGCTCCCAGGTTGCGCCGTCATCCTCGGTATATTCCGCCTGATCGCCGTGCTTCTCGATGCGCGTTCTCTCGTGGATATCTGCCAGATGTCCATCCGCATCCACCGTACAGACGCCGCGCGCCACATGCCCATTTTCCGTCAATGTGTTGTAGAGATGATAGGCAACCATCGCATACTGATATTTGTCATCATCACCGCAGGATGCCAGACGATCATAGATCGCCTTGAATGCCGATTTTCCATAGTAATCATCCGCGTTGATCACCGCAAACGGTCCGTCGATCACCTCGCTGCAGCAGAGAATCGCATGACCGGTTCCCCACGGTTTGACGCGTCCCTCTGGAACCTCAAATCCATCCGGAAGGCGGTCATTTTCCTGATACACATACTCCACCTGCACGTGCTTTTCCATGCGGTTTCCGATATGTTCCTTAAACTCTTTCTCAATCGATTTCTTGATAATAAATACGACCTTTTCGAATCCAGCCTCGACTGCGTCGAAGATCGAAAAATCGATGATCAGATCTCCTTCCCGATCGACCGGATCAATCTGCTTCAAGCCGCCGTACCGGCTGCCCATACCAGCCGCCATGATCACCAGAACTGGCTTCTGACTCATGAAAATTGTCCTCGCTTTCTGTTTCTTATCCACAATTCTGCCCGTTTTCATTCAAAGCAGAATTGCCTATTTCCTTTTATTTTAAACCAATTCGGGCAGACTGTAAACAGTAAAACAAAAACCCGGCTGCCGTTTTATTCCATAGAGCGGATATTCTTTTTTTGTTTACATTTTTATAAATGTATTTTTTACTGTTTCTACACCAGTTAATTGTATCTTTTAGTTCTGCGCATACTTGTATGATAGATTGTTTTCACAAATATTTGATGTATGCGGGAGGTGCTTTAAATGATTGCTGCTGGTGACCGG
The DNA here is from genome assembly GCF_003481065.1 of Clostridium sp. TF11-13AC. NCBI lineage: Bacteria > Bacillati > Bacillota > Clostridia > Eubacteriales > Clostridiaceae > Clostridium > Clostridium sp. TF11-13AC. The sequence continues at coordinate 322,913 of NZ_QUKJ01000002.1, read as the reverse complement.
CTCCGTGATTTACGGGAGGACAAAGGAAAAACGCAGGCGGAAATTTCCAGTCTGCTGGGTACAACTCAGCAAATCTATTCCCGCTATGAAACAAACCGGACGGATCTGCCTCTTCGGCATCTGATAAAACTGGCGGATTATTACCAGGTCAGCGCCGATTATATTCTCGGTCGAACCTCCTACCCGAAGAATCCGCCCGAAATGGCGAAACCATTTCTTAAAAATGTCACCTATGGAGAGGTCAATGGGCGTATCTCATCATTCCAGACTTCCACGAAAAAGCAGTTGATCGAATACATCAATTACCTGGTTTATCTGGAATCACGCCATAAGAAGGATTGATCACGCCAAAAACGGGACATTGACACCATAGATGTGCAAAAGACAGCTCCAGGCATCGCTCACATGCAGCGTCTGGGGCTGTCTTTTATCTTTCAGACTTTTGTGCTTTCATCTCGGCAATTGAATAACCGAGGATTCTCGCTTATTATCCTAAATCACTTTGATTCCAGCTCTTAGTCGTCCTCTTCCTCACTATCCGTAACAGTAAATACCTGACGTTTTCTCGCCATCTCATCGTTTGCCAGATACTCATCGTAAGTAGTAATCTTATCGATCAGCTTGCCGTTTACGATTTCCATGATACGGTTTGCGGTCGTCTCAACGATCTGGTGGTCACGGGAGGAGAATAACAGCACGCCCGGGAACTTGATCATACCGTTGTTCAGAGCGGTAATGGACTCCATATCCAGATGGTCGGTCGGCTCGTCCAGAATCAGGACATTGGAACCGGAGATCATCATCTTAGAAAGCATGCAGCGCACCTTCTCACCACCAGAAAGGACGCGGACCTTCTTCACGCCGTCCTCACCGGCAAACAGCATACGTCCTAAGAATCCGCGGACATAGGTCACATCCTTAACCGGAGAGTACTGGGTCAGCCAGTCTACGATCGTGTCGTCGTTATCGAACTCTTTCGAATTGTCCTTCGGGAAATATGCCTGACTGGTGGTCAGACCCCATTTATAGGATCCCTCATCCGGCTCCATCTCGCCGGAAAGAATCTTGAAGAGAACGGTCTTTGCCTGCTCGTTCGGTCCTACAAATGCTACCTTGTCCTCGCGTCCGAGAATGAAGGAAATATTATCAAGAACCTTCACACCATCGATAGTCTTAGACAGGTTCTCTACGCTTAATACCTCATTACCGATCTCACGTTCCGGACGGAAGTCGATATACGGGTACTTACGGCTGGACGGTTTGATCTCATCTAACTCAATCTTCTCCAGAGCACGTTTTCTGGAGGTTGCCTGCTTAGACTTGGAAGCATTGGCAGAAAATCGCTGGATGAACTCCTGCAGCTCCTTGATCTTCTCTTCCTTCTTCTTGTTGGCTTCCTTCATCTGCTTGATCATCAGCTGGCTGGACTCGTACCAGAAATCGTAGTTTCCGGCATAGAGCTGAATCTTGCCATAGTCGATATCTGCGATCTGGGTGCAGACTTTATTTAAGAAGTAACGGTCATGAGATACCACGATAACCGTATTCTCAAAGTTGATCAAGAACTCCTCGAGCCATGCGATCGCATCGAGATCCAAGTGGTTTGTCGGCTCGTCGAGAAGCAGGATGTCCGGGTTTCCGAACAGTGCCTGTGCCAGAAGAACTTTGACCTTCTGGGCACCTGTCAGATCTGCCATCTGTTTGTAGTGGAGATCCGTCTCGATTCCCAGACCATTTAAAAGGTTCGCCGCGTCGGACTCTGCCTCCCAGCCGTTCATCGTGGCGAACTCGCCCTCCAGCTCGGCAGCCTTGACGCCGTCCTCCTCGGAGAAGTCTTCCTTCATGTAGATGGCTTCCTTCTCTTTCATGATCTCGTAGAGTCTCGCATTTCCCATAATAACGGTATCAAGTACCGGATATGCGTCATATTTAAAGTGATCCTGCTGTAAGAATGAAAGTCTCTGTCCCGGTGTGATGATAACCTCACCATTGGTCGGTTCCAGCTGTCCGGACAGGATTCGTAAAAAGGTAGACTTTCCGGCACCGTTGGCACCGATGAGTCCGTAGCAGTTTCCCTCGATAAATTTAATGCTTACGTCCTCAAATAACGCCTTCTTTCCTACTCGCAGTGTTACATTGCTTGTACTAATCATGGCAATTTCCTTTCATACTGTTCAAATCGTTCATACTCCCCAGGTGCATCTTTGCCCCGGGCGGGTGCAATCCATGTATATTTTACAGGTTTTTCCCGAATTTGCAAGCATTTTACGGGTTTTTATTCCCATCCGACAAAAACTAAAATCTTCCGAACGTATCCACCAGCCAGGACAAATAATCTGCCCGCTCATCCGTAAACTGCCCCGGAACCAGACGCCAGCGCCAGTTTTCCCCGAGGGTTCCCGGCGTATTCATGCGCGCCCAGTTATCGAGCTTCAACACATCCTGCATCTGGAAAATGGCAACGCTCGCGACTGAACCGTATGCCGCGCGGAACACGCGGTCTACCACCTCACTCTGGTGTGCTGCACCGAGGTAATCGGCAATGTACTGAAGTTCCCACCACTGACGTTTTTCCGGTTTGAAATACCCCGCCAGCGTCTCATTGTCGTGCGTTCCACCGTAGACTACGGAGTTCGGGTCATAGCAGTGCGGCAGATGCTCGTTGAAACGGTCGCCACTGAACGCAAACTCAATGATCTTCATGCCCGGATAGCCCGTCTCTGCCAGCAGATCCTTGACCTCCTGACAGAAGACACCCAGATCCTCCGCGATGATCTTCGTCTCGCCTGCCGCCTCGTCAAGTGCGTCGGTCAGCTTTTTGCCCGGACCTTTCTCCCACTCGCCGTCTTTCGCAGTCACAGCGCCATACGGGATTGCATAATACTGCACCACGCCGATGAAATGGTCGATCCGCACCGCATCGTAGAGCTTCGCGGACGCTTTCATCCGGCTTCGCCACCAAGCGAAATCGGTTTGTTCCATTTTCTCCCAGTCGTAAAGCGGGTTGCCCCAGAGCTGTCCATCCTCTGAAAATGCATCCGGCGGCACACCCGATACCTTGAGCGGCGTCAGATTTTCCTCGTCGAGCTGGAACAGCTCCGGGTGGCTCCAGACATCCGCGCTGTCGAGCGCCACGTAAATCGGAATATCGCCGACGATCTGAAGTTCTTTTTCTTTTGCATACTGTTTTAATTTTTTCCACTGTTCAAAAAACTTAAACTGTAAGAACTTCCAGTAATTTATTTCTTCTGCCAGCTCTTCGCGGCATGCCGAAAGCGCCTCCGGACGGCGGAACCGGATGTCCTCGTCCCAGTCCATCCAACCTTTTCCTTCATATTTACCCTTGACTGCCATGTAGAGCGCATAGTCGTCCAGCCATTCTTCATTTTCTTCCAGAAATGCCTGATATTCCTCACTTTCCTTATGGCTGCTCCGCTCATACGCCTTGCGCAGAAGCGGAAAACGGTAATAATACAGCGCGTCATATTTGACCTGATCCTGCTTGTCGCACCACCAGCAGGCGTCTATCTCATCCTGGGTCAGAAGTTTCTCGTCTTTCAGCGTATCCAGATCAATAAAATACGGATTTCCCGCAAATGCAGAGTAGGACTGGTACGGGCTGTCCCCGTAGCAGGTCGGTCCCATCGGAAGCACCTGCCAGTACGTCTGGCGTCCGCGTTTTAACTGATCAATAAACTCATACGCCGCCCGTCCGAACGTACCGATTCCATACGGCGACGGCAGGCTGAAAATCGGCATCAGTACGCCTGCGCCGCGTTTTAACATTGTCTTCATCGCTTCGTTTCCTCCTATTCTGCCCGATATACTGTCTCACCGCTGCAGATGGTATAGTGAACCTTTCCATAGAGCTTCACTCCCACAAACGGGGAGTTAGACGCCTTGGAATGGAATTTTTCTACGGTATATGGTGTCTGGTCGTCAAAAAGAACCAGATCCGCCGCGCCGCCCTCGCGGATGCGTCCCGCCTCCTTCATCCGGTACAGCTTCGCCGGATTCAGGCACATTTTCTCAAACAGAGTCAGATAATCAATGTGACCAGCTTTTACCAGCCTGGTAACCGCCAATGGCAGGGAGGTTTCCAGCCCGATGATGCCGCTCGGTGCCTCGGTCAGCGGTTTTTCCTTCTCCTCGGCGCTGTGCGGTGCATGATCCGTCGCAATCATATCAATCGTGCCGTCCTTGATTGCTTCAATCAACGCCTCGCGATCCGCAGCACTCCGCAGCGGCGGATTCATTTTCGCCAGTGTTCCGTACTCCAGAACCGCCGTCTCGTCCAGTGTAAAATGATGCGGTGTCACCTCCGCCCAGACATGCGCGCCCAGCTTTTTCGCCAGCCCGACCATCTGCACCGCATTACGGGAACTGATGTGCTGGATATCCACATCTGCGCCCGTGTGAAGCGCGATCATGCAGTCGCGCGCCACCATCGAATCCTCCGCCAGCGCCGGGGAACCACCGATTCCCAGCTGCTCGGACACCGGACCGCGGTTGATGCCGTTGTTGAAAATAAATGCCGGATCCTCCTCATGGAAGCTGAGCGGCACATTGAGACGTTTCGCCGTCTCCATCGCCTCTTTGACCAATTTTTCGCTCATCAGCGGGATTCCGTCATCCGTAAATCCGATCGCACCCGCCTCTTTGAGGGACTCCATATCGGTCAGTTCTTTTCCTTGAAATCCCTTCGAGACTGCCGCGCAGGTTTCCACGTGGATTCCCGTTTTCGCACCCTTTTCCAGAATATACCGGACAATCTCCGGCGTATCGGCAACCGGTTTCGTGTTTGCCATACAGACCACCGTCGTAAAGCCGCCCGCCTTCGCAGCCGCCGCGCCCGTCTCGATGTCCTCCTTGTAGGTCAGACCCGGATCGCGGAAATGCACGTGGACGTCCACCAGTCCCGGCGCGACGATCAGCCCTTCTGCATCCAGCACCTCGGCATCCGCCGGGATGAACGGTGCGTCAGATGCCTCATCTGATTCTGATTTTGTATCTTTTTTCACGATTTTCTGGATTTTTCCATTTTCAATCCACAAATCTGCCCTTCCGTCGAATCTGCTCTCCGGATCGATGACTCTTCCGTTTTTAATTATTTTTACCATTCTAACCCCTTTTTAACTCATATGTTAAAACGTAACTGTTCAGTACCTTCACAATCACGTCAAAACATTTTTTCAGACAAACTCAGCCCTTAACTCCTCTTCGCCGGCACGATCTCCAGCCAGTATCCATCCGGATCGTTAATGAAATAAATACCCATCGCCGGATTTTCAAAACAGATGCATCCCATTTCCTTATGTTTGGCATGTGCCGCCTCCATGTCTTCCGTCTCAAATGCCAGATGGAACTCATTGTCGCCCAGGTTGTAGGAGTCCTTCTCCCAGTCGCGCAGCCAGGTCAGCTCCAGCTGGTAGCTGGTCGTGGCGTCGCCCAGATAAACAAGGATAAAGCTTCCGTCTGCCGCCTCCTTGCGGCATACCTCCTTAAGTCCCAGTGCTTCCTCATAAAATTTCAGTGACTTGTCCAGATCGATGACATTGAAATTGTTGTGTGCAAATGTAAATTTCATCGAATAAACTCCTCTCCTTCCTTGTGAATCTCTACAATCCGATCCCGCCAGCCTTCACTGGATGGATGTTCGATTAATTTTGGTATAATCGTATAATCTTCCCAGAAATGCATCGGGAAAATCCATTTTGCGTCCGCCTGCTCCATAAAACCGGCAGCGCCCAGATAAAACCACTGCTCCTGCCTCGGATCGACCGGGATAAATGCCAGATCCGCCGTGCGCCCGGAAAGCTTTTTCATCTCCTGTTTATAAGAAGCCGCCATATTCCGGTTCCATGCCATATCTTCGCCTTCCCACCACCAGTTATTTAAGTCACCGGCGTGATAAATCTCCTTTCCTTCGCAGGAGAGCCAGAAGGCGACGCCTTCGTCGGTGGAATGGAACGTCTCGACGATAAGGCTTTCTTCAGAAATATTCAGGCAAAATCTTTCTCCTGCCTTTACCAGCCGTATCCTGTCTTTATATCGTTTACGATATTCCTCTGGTATCTTTTTCCCAATCTCTTTTGAGAGAATATAAAAAACATTTTCCCGTTTCTCTCCCAGCTGAAAGATTACCGGAGCATAATGATCGGCATGGAAATGGCTCGCAAAGATAAAGAGGGGCTTCCCTGCCGGGAACTCCGGGAGAGTTCCCTTAAAATAATCAAACAGAATCACGGCATTTTCAAGCTCAACTGAAAACGAGCTGTGATGAATATATGTGATTTTCAAACGAATTAATTCCCTTCTATAATGAAAAAGAATGTGCCTTGGCACATTCTCGCGCCGAGCGCGGTCGCTTGCGACATGTTTCTGCTTCGCGCGAGTGCGCATCATTGGCACGTTAGTGCCTTTTTGTGTAATAAGAAATTTCAAGGAATTTCCTATTACACGAAACAACAGCCAGCCAAAAGTATCCCGCATACGATACTCGCAGCGCTTTCAGCCGGCTGTGCTCTCTTCGCAACCTTTAGTTTTCTTTCTTGCTCTGTGCTTTTGCTAAGAATTTCTCATTTTTGATGATGAAACGCTCATGTGTGCCGCCGCCGATGGAACCTTTCGCGTCAAATGCCTCTACCTTAAATACGAGACGTCTGCCGTCTACTTCTACCAGCTCACTCTCACACCAAACCTGCATGCCGACCGGGGTCGCTGCATTATGGGCAATTTCCAGCTTTGTACCAACGGTTCCCTCACCGTCGTTTAAGTACGGAGCCACGCTCATCCACGCGGTTTTCTCCATCAGTGCAACCATCGCCGGAGTTGCAAACACCGGTAACAGACCGCTTCCCACTGCTGCTGCGGAATTTTCATCCGTAACCATAACTTCCTGTCTTCCCTTGATACCAGCTTCTAACATATTGTCTGCCTCTCTTTCTTTTTTGCGCCAAAATCTGCGCTGTATCAAATTTTTGTAACCGTCCCGTGCTTCCACAGCCGCCATCACTCTTTTAGCGGTATCCGTCTGTATTTCCCCGCCTTACAGCGGTTTGCCGCACTTTGGACAGTACGAAAAATCCTCATCCGTCTCAAATCCACAGGACGGACAGACCTTATGACGGTGTGATGCATCACTTCCCGTCCACGGATTTCCATTTCCATCCTGCCGAAGTGTCAGATCGCTTTCCGTGATCTCGACCTCCTCGCCCCGAAGCAGCCTCTTTCCTACCTCCGGATCCAGCTCATAGACCGCACCGCAGCACGACATTTCTACGAAAAAGCGCCGGTTCCATTTAAAAATCGGGATAAAAAAGAAACTAAAATACATATAGGTCATGTACACCTGATACCGCCCATAAGCGCCGCAGCGCCCGCAGATCACTGTTTTCAGGTACTCCAGCGGCTTCACGCCGGAACTGGTGCCACCGATAAAAAACATCCGTCTCCCCTCCTGCCATAGAACAAAGCATGTGCTCTGGCACATTCTCGCGCCGAGCGCGGTTGCTTGCGACATGATTCCTCTTCGCGCGAGTGCGCACATATATACATCATACCTAAGTAGCGCGTCTTTCGCAAGATTTTTTTACGCTCTGATGCAATTCTGATGCAATTCTCTTTCTGATAAAAGGTAACCGTTTGCAGTCAAAGGTCTTCTATGCTATGATACGTCTCATAAGAATTACATGATTTGATACTTTATGATTCAAGGTTTTATAACTTGATATTCCATTGATATAAGCAAAAAATATTTAAAAAAAAGAGGATGCCCTGCCATGAACACACATACAACAAACCTGCCTGCAATCGAAAAGCACAATTTTCCCAACTCCCACATCATCTCCTGCCTGAACCTGAACCTCGCACAGATCGCCGCCTCCGGTCAATGTTTCCGTATGCTTCCGGTTCCGGAAAAACCGGGGATCTGGTCACTCATCAGCGGGACGCACTATCTGGAAATTTCCGAGACGCCGGACGGTTTCTTCTTCGACTGCCCGGACGAAGCGCTTCCTTTTTGGAAACAATACTTCGATCTCGGCACCGATTACGGCTCTTTCATCGCCTCCATCCGCGCAGACGATGCCTACCTCGCGGCGGCGGCAGACGCCGGTTCCGGCATCCGGATTCTCCGTCAGGATCTCTGGGAAATGATGATCACCTTCCTGATCTCCCAGCAGAAAACCATCCCAAAGATCCGCGAAGCCGTCGAGACCCTGGCAAAAAAATACGGTGCGAAGAGAACCGCCGCCCTGTCCGACGGTTCTATCCGCACCTACTATTCTTTTCCCTCGCCCGAAGAACTGGCATCTGCCAGCCTGGACGACCTATTAGCCTTAAAACTCGGCTACCGCGCCAAATACATCCACCGCCTCATCCAGGATGTCCTCGCCGGAACCGTATCCTTAGAATCCCTCGCAGCCCTGCCGCCGGACGAAGCCATGACCGCACTTACCAGCCTCTATGGCATCGGTCCCAAGGTCGCCAACTGCGTCTGCCTCTTCGGACTCCACCACATCGACGCCTTCCCCGTCGATACCTGGATCGAACAGATCCTGACCAAAGAATACCTTCCCAAACATCCCATCCGCTACCGCCGCCTTCCAAAAAGCCGCCTGTACACTACTATTATCCAGGATTTTTTTGGAAGCTATAAAGGATACGCAGGGGTAATGCAACAGTATATCTTTTATTATGAGCGCAGCATCCGAAACGGAAAATTCTAAAGATTCAGCAGCGCCAATGCCACCAAAATAATCCCGCATCCCCCAATCTGTCTCCGGCTGATTGGATCCCCGAGCACCAGCACGCTCACAAAGCTGACCACCAGGATCGTGCCGACACTAAAGCTCGGATACACGATAAACGCCGGCAGTCTCGACACACTCGCCAGCAGCAGCGAGGTTGAAAAATAGTTTGGAAATCCGACTGCCACACCACTCAAAAAGTCCATCTTTCCAATCTTGCGGCGGGTTCTCTGCTGCTCGAGAAATGCCAGAACCACAGTCAGAACCAGTGCGGTCAGGAACGTATAGAACAGAAACAGCGCATCAAACCGTCTCTCGCCGATCCTCTCCGTTACCTTGGACATCCCGTCTGCCATACCGCTGACGACAAATAAAACGAGCAGAAGTCCCGCCGAACCCATCCTCCGTCTGCGTCCGCAGCCGCGGTCCCCCTCGCTGTTGATGACCCAGATCGCCACAATAACCAGCACAATTCCCACCAGCTGGAACAGCGTCGGGATCTCACCTAAAAACAGGATACTCGCCGTGACCGGAATCACGATACCAAGCTTCGCAAATGCCGACGACAGAACTGCCCCATTTTCACGGATGCATTTCTGCATCAGAACCAGATTTCCTGTAAACAAAAATCCATTCACGATTCCCGTGAGAACCGCCGTCCGGCTGCCTGCCGCAAAGATATTTTTATCTGGAAGCAGAATAAATGCCACCACCAGGCAGGTCACATAATTTCCAACCAAAATCCCATATCGGTTATCGCTGAACGTCTCACTGATCCGCAGCGCCAGCGCCAGGGACGCGCTGAAAAGAATCGCAAAAATCAGATAAATCATACCTACTTATAAGAGATCGCCAGTCTCCCGGAATTTCCGGTAATGATGCGTTCTCTTTGCCTCCTCCAGTTTTTTAAGCATGGCCGGGATATCCCCGTTTAAGGTTCCCGCCAGAATCACGTAGTTCGACGCATGGTTCGTCCGGAATACAGTGCCCGGAGAATCCACATTTTTCAGGAAAATTTCCATTTCATCCACAATTTCATCCGGAGTTATCCGCTGGAACCGCCCTTCCACGACATCTGCATACATCGGCGTGCCCTCGTACAGGCGCAGCGTCAGGAAGGATGCGTACTCCGGGTTCATCGCCGTGATGAGCTTCGCACAGGACAGGGCATGTTCTTCCACCTTGCTGCGTCCGCCAAGCCCCGAAATCAGCGTCACTGAGGTCGCGATGCCGCAGCGTTTCAGCTTCTGCCCTGCCTCAATGGTCTGTTCCGCCGTCACGCCTTTATTGATATATTTTAAAATCTCATTGTCGCCGGATTCCGCGCCCACATAGACGATTCCGAGTCCCGCCTCGCGCAGGCGGATCAGCTCTTCTTCCGATTTCCGCAAAATATCCTGTGCCGTTCCGTAGGAAGCCACCCGCTTCACGCCCGGATACAGGCGGTGGATCGCATCCAGAATTACCAGAAGATCCTCTGTTTTCATAACCAGCGCATCGCCGTCCGCCAAAAATACCTTCTCGATATACGGCGCATACGGATTGTGCGAAACCTCCGTCAAATCTGCCAGAATCTCCGCCAGGCTCCGGATCCGGAACTTCTTTTCTTTATACATATTGCAAAAGCCGCAGGTGTTGTGTGCACATCCGATCGTCACCTGAATGATCAGGCTGCGCGCCTCACTCGGCGGTCTGTATACAATTCCCTCGTAGTCCATATGATTCCTCCTTTTTCTGTATCTCCTCTGCCGGACTGCCCGCATCTGCTCCGACAGTTTCCTCTTTTTCTGCATTCTCCGGGTTTTCTATCGTCTCCCCCGGCAGCGGGAAATCCACACCCGCTTTCAGCTCCAGCACCGTGTTGTCCGTCCGGGCATCGTGCAGGATCGCCTGCAGCCTTGCCAGCCAGAAATCATTGCCGCTATAACGGATCCAGTACTGATATGCCTCGCTTTTTCTGATCTTTGCCACATCAATCTTCGTGCCCGAACAATAATCACGGTTCATATCGGCATAGAGCCTTGCCATCTCTTCTTTGATATCCTTTGATGCCGACTGCAGCGCCTTAAACGCCTGTTTCGAAATCACATCTACCAGAAACTGATCCGCATAAGCATCAAAATTGAGAAGATTCTCGTCTTCTTCCCCGTAGCGCTGCGCCCAGCCTGCTATGTCTACCTTTTTTGTATGGTAGGACAGACTGCCATCCGTCTGCCAGTTTAGGATACTGTACTGGCACGGCGCCATCGGAAGCGGAGAAGTCACTATCTCCCGGATTCCATATCCGCCCGGTGTATTCAGATTTGACGTATGCTTCTTGATTCTCTGCAAATGCAGATGCCCGCTCAAATACACCGGAACTCCATATGCTTCCAGAAGCGCGGTCACTTCTTTCGTATTTTCAATCGTGCATTCCTCCGGATAGAGTGTACTCTCATCCAGCAGATTGTGGTGTGAAACCGGAATGACCGTCACACCCTGTTTTTTCGCCTCCTCCAGCTGTGTTTTCATCCACGCAACCGTCTCTTCGCTTAGCTTTCCGCCCGTCTCATGGACCGGTTCACACATGCAGCTGTCCAGCATCATCAGCCAATATTTTTCATCCAGGCGGTAAACATAACTCAGCGAATCCGAAGCCCGGGACACCGCCTGATCATAGCCAAACTTATGGTAAATCTGGTAAAACTCTTCCGAACTTGTTCCCTCTGCCGGGGATACCTGATCATCAAAATACGTTGCCGCCCACGGGTGGTTAATATCATGGTTGCCCGGAATCACCAGCACCGGAATTCCCGCTGCCTGCACCCGCTCTAGCTTCTCTGCAAGCGCTTCATGGTTTGCTTTCTCACCATTCTGGGAGAGATCTCCGCTCAAAACCAGTGCCGATGGATGCGCCGTCCGCACCTCCTCCAGAAATGCCTCCGTAATCTCATCCAGATACGGCACGATCGTCCCATCATTTCCCATCGTATAGGTATCAAACGCCGACTGGAAATCTGTCATCTGCGGGGACTGATAGTGAAGATCCGTCGCCAGCCAGATGGTCGGCGGCATATAAACTGTCTCTTCCTGTGCCTTCTGGGGCTCTTTTTTTCTTTTATACAGCTGTTTCCGGGAAGTCCGGCGCTTTAAAGCCGTTTCTCCATCCGAAGCGTTCTCATCTGCATCATCCTGTATCACTTCCCCGGCGGATGATTCATCCTCCTCCAGATTCCCGGCGGCTCTATTTTTTTCATTCTCCGCCACATCGCCGCCATCTGTCTCAGCTTCCGAAGCTTCCGTCCCGGATGCATGCTTTTTCCCTGCATCCGGCACCAGCCATACAACCAGAAAAAGTGCGAGGACCAGCAGCAGAAGCTGTGCCCCCCGCACCAGAATCGACATCTGTCTTAACTGTTTCATGGCTGCTCCGGTTTCGGCGCATTGCTCTTACCTGTCAGAGTTTCCACACGCAGGCAGAGGACGGTGGTTCTCGCCGCTACCTCCGGAGCAAACTCATACGGTCCGCCCTCCGGGTCATACTGCTGCATGATCCTTGTCAGTGCCTCTCCTTTCTCCCCAGGAGCAGCCACACGGGATAACCGTCCAGTCCCGCAGACACTCTCATAAATCATCGTGCTTCTGCATGCCGGTTCCAGAATCTTTATCTCTTTTTCATTCTGCACACAGAATGCCACCCGGTTGTCGCGCTCCATATGCTCAATCTTCGTTCCCACCGGAGCGCCGTGGAAATACAGCACCGGCATCTCCTGGTCTTCGTTCCACACAAAACCATAATTTAACGGGATCACATACGGGTATTCATCCCCGGAAAAAGCGAGACTACACACCCGGCAGTGTTCCAAAATGGCTTTCTGCCCGTCTTTCGACTCAATCGCACGTTCTCCTCTTCGCATTATTTATCCCCCTTCTTATCCGAACCTTTCTTCTCCTGATTCTCTTTCTCCCGTTGCTCCCGTACCTTCTGGAACGCCTCGTCGCCGACTGCCACGCGGATAAACTCCTCCATCGCCTTCGTGAGGTATTTATTTCTCTTCTTGTACAAATAAACGTAACGGACCGCCAGCTCTTCATTCATCTTGTAAAAGCACAGCGGCACTTCATATGGAAGATTGACGATCAGGCCATCCGGGATGAAGGTCGCGCCCACGCCCCGTCCTGCCATGTTGAACGCAGAGACAACCTGGTCCGGTTTCATGATAATATTCGGCGAATAATTCTGGCGGCTGCACATCTTCATGCTGCGCTTGTAAATACTGTTTTCCTCTTTGACGAAGATAAACGGAGTACTCTTTAAGAGCGGCAGCGGCAGTACCGGGAACTCCGCCTGACTGTGGCGTCCTGCCCGGATATCTTCCGCGGTAAGCTGATACTGGGTCAGCTCCTCATTGATCGGAAAACTCTTCGGAACAGCCAGAATAATTCTCTCCGTGCTATAATAATACTTTTCATAATTTTTGTCATCCAGTTCCGAGTTATCGATCAGAAGATCCAGTTCCTCGGCAACCAGCTTATCGGTCAGCTGTGTGGTCGTGCCCTCCTGCAGATCAATCTTGATCTGCGGATACCGATGGGAAAACTCGCTCAACACGCCCGGAAGTACAAACGAGGTAAAAAAGATCGTTCCGCCAACCGACAGCTTGCCCGCCAGAAGCCCATTTAAGTTATTCAGTTGATTGAGCGTGTTCTGTTCCAGCGCAAACAGCTTTTCGATCGCGTCGATATAAACTTCACCGCCCGGCGTCAGTCCGATCGGAGAGGTGCTCCGGTCAAAAATCGGAGTTCCTATCTTTTTCTCCACCTTCTTGATCGCCGTGCTTAACGCCGGCTGCGTAATATACAGTTTCTGCGCCGCCTTCGAAAAACTCTTTTCCTCGTAGACCGCGTATACATACTCTTTTCCGTCGAACATGTTTCCTCCTATGTACCCTGCTTTTTCTCATCGCTGCATCCTGCGGGATATTTCATCCCGAAACTTCCCGCCCGTGAACATTCTCATTCTGTTCCATTCTTTCCCCTTTATCTACAGGGTTTCCGGCACTTTTGTCCACTTGTGATTCTATAACAAAAAATTTATAATAATTATCTTCTTATTTATATTTGATTATATACGATGAATGATATATAATCAAGTTAAAGATAAGGAACAAGAGAAAATAATTCATCTTCTTATCTTTCTGGCATAGCCAACCACCCCGATTTTCCCCAAAATCGGTTCCCATATATTGATTATTCCTCATGAGCACGCACTGCAGAACCCTCGTTCCCCAACCAACCCGCAGTTGCGTGCTTATTTGTATGTAATTTTTACCCCGTCCAGCTCAGTTTCTATCAGCTCGTCCCCATCATATGACAATTTCAATGAAAAAAACGTATCCCTTTCAATCAGAAGCTTCAAAAAGATCCGATCGCCGTCCCAGAGCCGCAGAGCCGATACATCCTTTTTCGCCACCCAGGCAAGCTCGCCCTCGTCACATTCGCGAAGCGTTCCCTCAAATCCATCCGCCGTGTACAGGCACATATATTCCGTCGGCCAGCCTTTCGCGATAAACGTCACGATTCCGCGGAAGCGCCAGGAAGTCAGAGTCAGCCCTGTCTCCTCCTTCACTTCGCGCAGCAGGCAGTTCTCCGGGCTTTCATTCTCCTCAAAATGTCCGCCGACGCCAATCCATTTTCCTTCATTCACATCCTGTTTCTTCTTGATGCGGTGCAGCATCAGATATGAATCGTCTTTTTCAATGTAGCAGAGCGTTGTCAGCGGCGAACGCTGTTTTTTTGTCTCTCCCATGCCTCTTGGTACCTCCATTTTTATTTAATGTACGCTCGGAATCTTCAGATGCCCGTAGTCCTTCGCCTCGTCCTCCAGGATATTCTGCAGAAAATCGCTCAGTTCGCTGACATAGCCGATCTTGTTCCAATCTTCCAGCACCGGATTTTCCTTTGCGGCTTCCTCGATCTGATACATCCGTCCTTCATAATAATTCACGCACAGATCCGCGTAGTACGAAGCCATTTCCTGTTTCTTCTCGTCCGTAAAAAATGCATGGCGATCCTCGATATGGCGATTCAGATCCCGAATTGCATCGCGGATTGCCGCCCGACGCAGGATCGACTCCGAATAAGCCGTAAAATCTGCCAGATCTCGGTTGTGGTACGAGTGGCGTATCGCCCAGCCGTCCACATCGACAGGTTTCGCATCATACTGGTAGGTCCCGTCGTTCCAGATGCGGACAATCCCGTAATGGCACGGAGCCATCACCATGGAACCCGTCACAACCTCATAGATGCCCGTGTCCTCGTCTTCCTTATAATGCTGGATATGCAGATGTCCGCTCAAGTGCAGGCGCACGCCATGATCCGACAGCATCCGCACCAGTTCCTCGTTGTGCTCGATCGTACAGTTGTCATAAAAGGTCCGGCTCACTCCGCTCTCATCCAGCAGGTTATGATGGCTGACGGATATCACGCGGGCGCCTTCCCGCTCCGCCTCTTCCAGAATCGGCTCCATCCACTCATACGTTTCCCGGCGGATCATGCCGCCGACCTCATTTTTCGGTTCATACTGACAGGAATCCAGCATCAGCACCCAGTTTGCACTGTCTATCTTATAAAGATAACTCAGCGATGCCGGATCCCGGCTGTCCGCCGCTACATAGCCAAAATCAGCATAGATATCCCGGAACTCGTCCGCTGTGATGGACTCCACCTTTTCCACTCCATCCGCCGTATAGCGGCGGGCATCCGGGTTATTGATATCGTGGTTTCCCGGTATAACCGCGACCTCAATTCCCGCCTCGCTGAGTCCTTCCAGAAGTTCTGCCAGTTCCTCATGGCTCGCTTTCTCTCCGTCCAGCGTCAGATCTCCGCTCAGAATCAGGAGGTCTGGATCTTCCTTCTTCATATCATCGAGAAAGGCGTCCATGACCTCCCAGCCGTACTCCAGCACGCGCCCGTCTCCGCCCCTCGCCATTCCGACAAAGGAATCACAGCGGTTTCCTGCCAGTTTCTCGGCAAAATAGTGCATATCCGTTGCCACCACGATCTTCTTTTCCACGAAATGGTCCTCGGTTTCCTCTTCCCCGCTTTCTTCGTCTTCGGCAGCCTCATGGCTCTCCTGTGTCTCCTCTGTCTCAGCTGTCTCAGTCTCCGACTCCTGTGTGGCACCCGGACTTTCCGTTTCCGCCTTGCTGGAAACCTCCGTCGCGTCTGCCTCCTTCGATAGAAACGAACAGCCGCCAAGCAGCGCTGCCAGAAGGACTGTTGCCATCACTATACATCCTTTGTTTCTTCTACTTTTTCTCACTGTACCTATCCGCTCCTGTTTTCTCTCTATCTTTCAATTTCTGTAACTGTTCAGTACCTTCACAGTCACGCGCAAAAATCCATTAAAAATTGCCTACGGCAATGGGATTTTTGCCTGCTGGCCCATGTTTTCGTACGGTCAGCACAGTAAATGTGCAGACCTACTGAACAGTTACCAATTTCTACTGCTGTTTCTTGCCTTTACCGCTATTGTTTGTACCAATTCTTCGTACATAATCTGCCCCGGCGCGATATATCTACGTCTCGTCATCCACCGGAAGCTCCGTCCGTCCCAGCGCTGCCATCGCCTCTTTTTCCTTTTTGGTCAGTTTCTTGATCGCTGCCTCCCGGCGCATCGCCTCGCTGCGCGTCGCATATTCTTCATAGTATGCCAGCACTACCGGACGGCGGGTTTTCGTGTATTTTGCACCTTTCCCGGCATTGTGTGCCGCCACCCGCGCTGCCAGATGGTTCGTCCACCCGCAGTACAAGGTTCCGTCCGCGCAGCGCAAAAGATATGTATAATTCATGCCTCATCCTGCCTTTATGGTTCGCACTCCCGACAAAAATTTCTCAGTACACAGGAAAACGCATCCGGACGCCCTATGTAAACGGCGCCGCGCCTTGCAATGCACGGGCACCGCCCGGTTCGGGAAACTCCTTCCCCGGATCTATCATCAAGCACCGGCCGGATGCGTTTTCCTGGCTTACAAGGCGAAAATCCTTTGTCAAAGTCAAATCTGCATGGATTTTTGCTTGTAACTGTGAAGATATTGAACCGTTACAATAATAGTATATAAAGTTTTCCCCCAAATGCAACCATTCCGGCTGGATTTTTTGTTACTGTACACGCATACGTGTCCAGTAACGGAATTTGCCGTGGCTTCGAATTTCAATACGGCAAATTCCTGCTGCCACCACGTTTTCTTACGGCACTTTCGGTCCCAAAAGTGCCCACCCGTGAACAGAAACGATTTTTTCTCTCTAAAATTCCTACCTATGAACAGTTACCCGCCGTTACCTCTTTGATCAGAAGCAGCCGCGCCCCTGCTCCGGCTTCCTCCCCGTCGATTTCATTCATTTCCCGCACCTGATCCACCGTCGTGTGGAATTTTTTTGCAATTTTCCACAGAGAATCCCCCGGCTGCACAATATAACCCACAATCCCTGGCTGCTGCTCCCAGCGCTTTAAATCGAACGGCTGTGTCTGCACGGATGTAACCACCTCTTCCTGCATCGGCTGGAATACAAGCAGTTCCACCGTGAGCTGCGCCTTGACCTCCGCCTCACCGCCGCCCAGCATCACCGCGCCGAGCTGTTCCAGCCCCAGATTCAACTGCCAGACGCAGTCTTCCCGGATCCCCTCCGCCTCGACCGTGCCGGAAAATGGAAGAACCTCAGAAATTGCCCCGACCGGCGCCGCGTCATCATCCGTCAGATACAGGAGACTGACTTCCAGCACTCCCTCGATCGCCAGACCGTTTTCTGACGGGCGGCTCTCATCCAGCCGGACAATCCCACTGCTGTGGCAAATCTGCAGAATTCGCTCCGGTTTCTGAAAAGAAACGCTTCCCCCCACCCGCATTTTGCAGCTGTTGCGCGTCAAAAGCCGGTCAAAGCACACCTCCCCCTGCTCGCTCACGACCTCGCAGCCGGTCGAATAGAGATCGCTTAAAAGTTCCACTGATTCTTCTTTATAAAGGCGGATGTCCAGCTCCAGCACCGCCTCCACTTCCACTTCGCGCATCTCCCCATCGCTGTCCGGCTTTTTGCCCGCCTCTGCATGAAGAATCCGGACCCCGACCGCCGGGATCATCTCCTCCACCGCCTCCGAGAGTTCCACCTCACCGGAAAACGGAATACTCTCCTCCAACCACTGAACCGGCGTGTGCTCGCCCTCGCCGCTGTAAATCAGGAACACCGACAATTCACCGTCCAGGTGCAGTTTTCCATCCAACGGGCGCACCGAAACATCCCGAAGACGCATCTCCTGCCAGAGAATCGTCTCAATATTCGGCTTATTTGCCGATACGCTTACTTCCTCCCGGACCCGGTAGATATCTTTGCGCCGCACTGCAAGCGTCGCTGCCGGAACGCTTCTCTTCAGGACTTGCAGCCCCACATCATCCGTCTCGACGTCCGCGGCAGCCTGCGCATCGACCCGGCTTTCCGCCCGCACCGTGAGCGTCAGCACCGCTTTGGCGCTCAGCTTGCGCGAATGAATCAAGGTAATATTCAAATCTTCGATATTCCATGCGATCTGCGTATAGTCGCGCTCCGAAAGCTCCGGCACATTGACCGTTTCCTCAAATGGGATCTCCCCGCCCATCGCCTGCAGCCCGCCCGACTCCCGGCGGTACAGCACCCGGAACACAAGCTTTCCCCGGATCAGCACCTTTTCTCCCTGAATCCGTGAATTCTCTATCTGAACCTCCCCGTCTGACAGCAGTATCTGCACCGCATCATCCAGCGCATCCGGCACAATAAAATCATCATCCAGCGTCAGCTGCGACACCGCCGTCCCCCTCTGCCGGTTCATATGTATCTCTTTTTTGATCAGCTCTATCATAAAAAACGCCCCTTTCCAAACCGCACGCATTTCTCTCAAAGAAATTTATGCAGCCGAAAGGGGCGTTATGAATAATTTTGTGTCAGGCTTTCTCCTGTCCTGCCCGCACTGCCTCCAGTTCCTTCCGCAGGTTTGCCGACTCTTCTCTAAGTTCCTGAAGCTCTTTCCGGAGCGCGTCGATCTGCTCTAAAATACGCTGATCGTCCTCGCCGATGATCATCTTCTGCTTCTTCGGCAGCGCCACGCCGTCCTTCTTGACCGGACGCGCCGGAATGCCGACAGCCGTGGTATTTTCCTCGAGCGGGCGGAGCAGAACCGCATTTGCCGCTACGGAACAGTTATCACCGACCTCGAAAGAACCGAGAATCTTTGCGCCGGAACCGACCGTCACATTATTTCCCAGCGTCGGATGACGTTTACCCTTCTGTGTTCCGACACCGCCCAGCGTCACACCCTGATAAATCGTACAGTTGTCGCCGACCACCGCCGTCTCACCGATGACAACGCCGCAGCCGTGGTCAATCAGAATACCGTGTCCGAGCTGTGCACCCGGATGAATCTCAATCAATGTAAAGAAACGTGCCACCTGTGAAATCAGGCGCGCAATGAAAAACATATGGTGCTCATAAAACCAGTGCGCCACCCGGTGCCAGATCAGGGCATGTACGCCCTGATATAAAAGTAGTACCTCCAATGCATTTCTCGCAGCCGGATCTCGCTCCTGAACCGCTTTTACATCCATCCAAATATCTTTTAAAATCATGTCTCTTACCCTTTTACTGAACTGAATGACCTTTCCGTTTCCGCAAAATCCCAGAACCTATCGTCCTTCTCTTCTCCGACAGCCATTCTTTCTGATTGGCTGCTGCAGTTTCTCATTGTCATCCTATGTTGTTTTTATGCTGCCGTTCATATTTTTTGTAAACTACAACACCCTGCGATCCCGCCAAATACCTTGCCGCAGAGACGCACATATTCCTGATATTCCGGTGTCTCATTCAAGTCCTTTAAAAGGTCTATCATCGACGTGTAATACCACGCCTGTTTCTCTCTGTCCTTCATATTAAACCGCTGCCAGAGCTCCTCCCCGACCAACAGATAGTCACGCGCCATGCTGCGGATATTGCTCAGCTTGTCCGCCATCGTCAGGATCTTCTCCGCCGGACTCGCTGTTTTCAAATGTTCCAGCGTGTGCCCCTTGCGCTCAATCCAGGTTTTGGACTTATCCTCGCTCTCCGCCAAGACCAGATCTGCAACCCGGGTGCCAAACTCCTGTTTCAAATCCTCGTAGGTCACACCCGTGTCCTCGATCGTATCATGCAGAAGTGCCGCTGCCAGTATCTCCTCATCGTTCGTCAGCATCGACGCAATCAGCGCCGTCTCCAGCGGATGAACGATATACGGAATTCTGGTTCCCTTCCGATGTGCGCCCTTATGCGCCTGTTCTGCGAATTTTGCCGCTCTGTCAATCATGGTTGTTCCTCTGTCTATATTGCTTATACTGTTTAAACGATTGCTACTGTTTCAAATGTACATCCATCTTGTTGTATGGAATTTCGATGCCCGCCTCGTCAAATGACAGCTTGATCCGTTCCAGAATGTCCCATCTCGTCTGCCAGTAATCGGACGTCTCTACCCAGCCCCGGATACCAAGCACCACGCTGCTGTCGCCCAGGCTGTCCACAAATACCTTGATGTCCTCGTCCTTCTTCACCATCGGATGTTCCCTGTAAACGCGCTCTAACACTGCCTTTGCCGTCCGGATATCTGCCTCATAGGCGATACCGACCTTGAGTTCCAGCATCCGCTTGTCCATCGCCGTCACGTTGGTCACGGTTGAGTTTGAAAGGGTGCCATTCGGGATGGTAATTGCTTTATTATCGGTTGTCAGGATAGTCGTGTAAACCAGCCCGACCATCGAAACCCTTCCCTCCCCGGACGGGGAAATGATATAATCCCCCACCCGGAACGGTTTCATAATTAAAATCAAGAGTCCGCCCGCAAAGTTTCCAAGACTCTGCTGGAGCGCCAAACTCAGCGCAAGACCTGCCGCGCCAAGAACCGCCACAATCGAGGCGCTGTCCATGCCAAGCTGCCCTGCAATCATAAAAAGCAGGAAGACATTCATCACAAACTGGGTCAGCGCCCGCAGGAAACGAGTCACACCCACATCCATACCGGCATGCTCCATCGAGCGGGACAGCATCTTCTCGATCATCGAAATGACCTTACGTCCAATCAGGAAAATGATGAGCGCCACCAGTACCTTCTGTCCCAATGCCATAAGCCCCGGGCCAATCCGGTGCATGATCGCAGCCATCGTATCCACGTTCAAATTTGCCGGATCCGATAGTGACTCTGCTACCGCCGCGATCTCCTCGCCTGTCAGCTCTGCCGCTGTTGCCATCTATTTCATTCCTTCCTGTACTTACTCTTTTCCCACCTTTTTATCCAGACCTTCTTCCAATCCCGCCTGTCGTCTCGCAATCGAGGACAGACTGATAATCTTGGAGGAAAGCCCCGCCTTCGCCTCTGCCAGCTTATCTGAAATACCCGCCAGGCGTTCTGCTGCCGCAGCAGCTGTCCCCCCGGCTTTTCCATTGAATGCCGCCGCTGCATCCGCCATCATGCTCTGGAGATCGGTTTCAGCCTTTTCTTTTACACTCTTAGTGCTGTGGGTCGTCTTTTTCGCCTTCGCCGGTTTTTCTTTCTTCTCCGGCTCCGTCGGCGTGCAGTTGAAGACGCTGATGCCAAGCGGCGCCAGCTGGATCGTGATGGAATTTTCCTTTCCATCACATTCCTCTGCCTTCGAGGACTTCATACGCGGATTGACCTTTCCGCTTCCGCCGAACTTCTCCGCATCGCTGTTGAAAATCTCTTTGTATTTTCCCTTAAACGGTACGCCGACCGTCAGCTTCTCATGCAGCTGCGGGGCAAAGTTGCAGACAAAGAGCAGTGTCTCATCCGCGCCGCGCCGGAGAAATGCAATGATATTGTCCGCTGCATCCATGCAGTTGATCCACTCGAAGCCTTCCGTCTGATAATCTTTCTGATAGAGTGCCGGATGGCTGGTATAAAAGTGATTTAACTCCTTCACATACTCCTTCATCTGGCTGTGGATCGGATACTGCAGCAGCTCCCACTCGATCGATGCATTCTCATTCCACTCATCCATCTGGGCGAAATCCTGTCCCATGAAGAGGAGTTTCTTGCCCGGATGTCCCATCATAAAACCGTATGCCGCCCGCAGGTTCGCAAACTTGTCCTCAAACGTCTGTCCCGGCATCTTATTGACCAGGGAACCTTTTCCGTGAACCACCTCGTCATGTGAGAAAACGAGGACGAAATTTTCACTGTAGGCGTAAATCATGCTGAAGGTCAGTTCATTGTAGTGGTGGCACCGGAAATATGGATCCTGCTCCATATAGCCCAGAAAATCGTTCATCCAGCCCATGTTCCATTTATAATCAAAGCCAAGACCGCCGTTCTTCACGTCACCGGTAACCTTCGGCCATGCCGTCGATTCCTCGGCAATCAGAATCGCGCCGTCCTTGCGTCCCCTGAAGACAGAGTTCAGATGCTTTAAGAACTCGACCGCCTCCAGATTCTCATGACCGCCGTACATATTGGCAATCCATTCACCCGGATTCTTGCCATAATCCAGATACAGCATCGACGCCACCGCATCAAACCGGATGCCGTCCGCGTGATAGCGGTCCGCCCAGAACATCGCATTCGCAATCAGGAAGTTTGAAACCCCCGGTCTGCCGTAGTTGTAGATCAGCGTACCCCAGTGCGGATGCGCCCCCTGTCTCGGATCCTTGTGCTCATAGAGGCAGCTTCCGTCAAACTGCGCCATGCCCCATGCATCACGTGGGAAATGTGCCGGAACCCAGTCAAGGATAACGCCAATCCCCTGTCCGTGCAGGTAATCCATAAAATACATGAAATCATCCGGTGTGCCGAAGCGGCTGGTCGGTGCGTAATATCCCGTCACCTGATAGCCCCACGAAGCATCCAGCGGATGTTCCATGACCGGCAGAAGTTCCACATGGGTATACCCCATTTCCTTCACATATTCCGCCAGCTTGACCGCGATCTCACGGTAATTGTAAAACTCTGATCCGACAATCTCGCGTCCTCTCTTATCCACCTCGGTCGGTTTTCGCATCCAGGAACCGAGATGCACCTCATAGATCGACATCGGCGCCGTCTTCGTGTCGAGCGCCGCCCGTTTCTTCATCCAGTCCTGATCGTTCCATTTATATTCGTCCAGATCCCAGACGATGGATGCCGTGTTCGGTCTAAGTTCCGCATAGTTCGCATACGGATCCGCCTTCAGCGCCGGGTCGCCGTTCTTGAACTTAATTTCATATTTATAAACAGCGCCCTTTTTTAGCTCCGGGATAAAAATCTCAAACACGCCCGAATCTCCCAACCGCCGCATCTGGCTGCGTCTGCCATCCCACAGGTTGAAATCACCGACGACACTCACGCGCATCGCTTCCGGCGCCCAGACTGCAAAATAGACGCCGCTCACACCTTTGACCGTCATCGGATGCGCGCCCATCTTATTATAAATGCTGTAGTGGACGCCCGCCTCGAATTTCTTCAAATCCGATTCCGTAAACTGCGGTGCAAAGGAATACGGATCGTGTATCTCGCTTAACGTACCATTATCATAAAACACAAGGAGGGTATAATCCGCCAGAGTCTTGCGCGGAATCAGCGCCGCAAAAAAGCCAGTCTCGTCCGCCATCTCCATCTGGTACTGCTTGCCGGTTGCCGAAAGTTTGACCGTAATATCGCGCGCCGTCGGAATAAACGCCTGTACCAGCATTCCCTCCGGCGTCATATGGGCTCCCAGCATCCGGTGCGGGTTTGCCGCTTCCGAATAGACAATTTCTTCAATTCCAGCCCAGTCCATCAGATCGTATAATGTTTTATCCATACATACGCCCCCTTGCGTTCCTTTGTGGTTTTTGGTTTTAGCTTCATTTTAGCATCCCGCGCCCAATAATACAATCATACACTTCAAAACATTTATGAATTTTCCCGAAATTTCGTGAAAAAACTTGATAAATCAAGGCATCTCATATACACTATTATGTCAGAAGGTTACCATTTACAGTAGCCTATTACTGCTCATGCGTTGCACAAACGTTACTGCCGTAGCAGACACCTTTGGAACTGAAAGTGCCATAAGATAACGTCACACAGACAGCAACAGCAGAGAGAGGAGATATATATGGAAGATCAAGATAGAGACCATATTTCGTCCCGAAGCAATTTCTCCGGGCGTTCCGATCAGGAACTGGATGAGATGCTCGATGAACTCCGCGCCGGAAAAATCGGCATCAACCAGCCAGGCCAGAACTCTTCGGAACACGATTTGGAAGATACGCCCGAAGAGAACAACAACGCTTCAGGTACCGGAAATGCCGCAAAATCCAAGAAGGGCAAGAGCCGCAAGGAAGGCTTCAATCTCAAGGACGAGGTCATAAGCTGGATTCAGGTTCTGGTTGCCGCCGCTATTATCGCATTCTGCGTCAACCATTTCATCATCGCCAACAGCGAAGTCCCGACCAGCTCGATGGAAACGACCATCATGGCTGGCGACCGCGTCATCGGCTCACGGTTAAGCTACAAATTCGGAGATCCGCAGCGGGGTGACATCGCCATTTTCATTTATCCGGATGATGAAGCGAAAGGCATCAAAACGTACTATGTCAAACGTATCATTGGTATGCCGGGCGACACGATCGACATCGTAGACGGCAAGGTATACTTAAATGGTTCCGATACACCGCTCGACGAACCGTATCTGCATGAACCGATGGAACCGGAGGAACCGCAGCACTACGAAGTGCCGGATGGCTGCTATTTCATGCTGGGCGACAACCGGAACTATTCCAACGACGCCCGCCGCTGGACGCACAAATACGTCAAGCGCGACAAACTGGTTGCCAAGGTACTGTTCCAGTATTTTCCGAAGATCCAGAAACTGAATTAACCCAATATTTACTTTAGGAAGGAACAAAGAACATCATGAAGAAAGTAGTAAAGTTTGGCGGAAGTTCCCTCGCCAGCGCAAAACAGTTCAAAAAAGTCGGAGATATTATCCGTGCTGATAAATCCAGACGCTACGTTGTACCGTCTGCTCCGGGCAAACGCAACAAAAATGACACCAAAGTAACCGATATGCTCTATGCCTGCTACGAGGCAGCTTCCACCGGCGCAAGCTACGGCAAGCTTCTCTCCGCCATCAAAGAGCGCTATGAGCAGATCATCGACGGTCTGGAGTTGAATTTAAACCTCGATTATGAGTTCAAGACCATCGAGGAAAACTTTATCGCAAAAAAAGGCAGCGATTACGCAGCTTCCCGCGGTGAGTATTTAAACGGTATCATCATGTCCCATTACCTGGGCTATGAGTTCATCGATGCAGCCGAGGTAATCTTCTTTGACGAGAATGGTACATTCCTGTCCGAGAAAACCAATGAAGAGCTGTCCGAACGCCTCGCGCACACTGAGCGCGCCGTCATCCCAGGCTTCTACGGGTCCAATCCGGACGGCACGATACACACCTTCTCCCGCGGTGGTTCGGATATCACTGGCTCCATCGTAGCCCGCGCGATTCACGCAGACCTCTACGAGAACTGGACCGATGTATCCGGTTTCCTGGTAACCGACCCGCGCATCGTGGAAAATCCGGTTCCGATCGAGACCATCACCTACAAAGAACTGCGTGAACTGGCTTACATGGGTGCCAGCGTCCTTCATGAGGATGCCATCTTCCCGGTACGCCGCGAGGGCATCCCGATCAACATCCGCAACACCAACAAGCCGGAGGATCCGGGTACACTCATCGTCGAGAATACCTGCCGGAAGCCGAAATACACCATCACCGGTATCGCCGGAAAGACTGGTTTCTGCTCTGTTACCATCGAGAAAGCGATGATGAACTCCGAAATTGGGTTTGGGAGAAAAGTTCTGGGTGTCTTCGAGGACTGCGGTATTTCCTTCGAGCATATGCCGTCCGGAATCGACACGATGACCATCTTCGTACACCAGTCCGAATTCGAACAGCATGAGCAGTTCGTTATCTCCAACATCCACCGCGCGGTACAGCCGGATTCCATCGAGCTTGAGTCCGATTTAGCACTCATCGCCGTCGTAGGACGCGGCATGAAGTCCACCCGCGGCACTGCCGGACGCATCTTCTCCGCTCTGGCACACGCCCGCATCAACGTCAAGATGATCGACCAGGGTTCCAGTGAACTCAACATCATCATCGGCGTGAAGAACGCAGATTTCGAGGCGGCTGTGAAAGCGATTTATGATATTTTTATTACGGCGGAGCTGTAAGAGCAAATTTTAAAGTTATTAAGATAAAAAGTCATCTTTGAGACAAACAAAACATCTCAAAGATGACTTTTTATAATTTTATCTTTATGATATACTAATACAGCTACCACCCCTAGACAGGTGCAGAAAGGGGGTGTGCCATTTTGAATATATTTCTGTCTTTTCTTGTGTCCGTCGTGGCAAGTGTAATCGCCTATTACATATGCAAGTGGTTGGACGGACATCGTTAGGTAGTCAGCCAGAGGCTTAAGCCACCTCGCCCAAATGGAATAAAATCCCTCAGGTGTGCCCGCACCTGAGGGATTTGTTTTTGTGCCACTTTGAACACTTTTGTCTTTTCGCCTAATGGCATTATAGCATATGCCAAATATAATTTCAATATGCTCTTTACTTCCGGTTCGCCTTCTCCATATGCACGTTCTTGCCCTTGATCTTCGCACCGCGCATCGCCTGCAGTACAACGTCCGCATGCTCTCTCGGCACCTCGACGAATGTGTAATTATCGAACATATCAATACTTCCGACCATACGTCCCGGCATGCCGGATTCTCCGGCGATCGCACCGAGGATATCGCCCGGACGGATGCCCTGGTTCTTTCCGATGTTGATGAAGAGACGCGCTACGTCCTCATTTCTGCCACGGCTTCCTCTGCCGTTTCTTCCACCACGGCTGCGGCGGCTCTCATCCTCGAGATCCTCCAGCTCACGCAGCGGGCGGTTCTCCTCTAAGAGCTCCTCGCCCTCTTCGCCCATCATCATTTTGAGCAGCGCTGCTGCCAGATCGAGCGTCGTGTAGTCCTCTTCCAGCACACGTTTTTCTACAATATCGATCACCTTGCTCAGATCGCTGTCCTGCAGCACCTCGCCCACCTGGTCGAGAATCTTATCTGCCTTGATGGAGGTCACATCGTCCAGAGACGGAATCGCCTGCGGAATGATGCGGGTCTTGCAGTAGCGCTGGATCTCGCGCAGCTTGTAAACCTCTTTGCCGACTACGAGGTTAAACGCCTTGCCCTCGCGTCCGGCACGGCCGGTACGTCCGATGCGATGTACATAATACTCGTCATCCTGCGGTACATCATAGTTGAATACCGCCTCAACATCATCGACGTCGATACCGCGGGCTGCCACATCCGTTGCCACCAGAATGTCCGTCCGTCCGGTACGGAATGCACGCATGACACGGTCACGCTGCTCCTGTTTCAGATCGCCGTGAAGTCCTTCTGCAAAATAACCGCGTCCCTGTAAGCCCTGTACCAGCTCATCGACCTGCTTTTTCGTGTTGCAAAATACCACTGAGAGCTTCGGATCATAGAGATCCAGCAGACGGCACATAACCTCCAGCTTATTCTTCGGTTTTACTTCATAATAATACTGGGTTACCTTCGGAACGGTCAGCTCTTTCTTGACCACGCGCACAATCTGCGGATCTTTCTGGAAGTTCGTCGCGATCCGCTGAATCGCCTGCGGCATCGTCGCTGAGAACATCAGCGTCTGTCTCTCCTCCGGCAGTGCGCTTAAGATGGTTTCCATATCCTCTAAAAAGCCCATGTTCAGCATCTCGTCCGCCTCGTCGAGGACAACCGTGTGGATCTGATCCATCTTGACGGTTTTGCGGCGCATGTGATCCATCACACGCCCCGGCGTACCGATGATAACCTGCACACCATCCTTGAGGGAACGGATCTGACGTCCGATCTCCTGTCCGCCGTAGATCGGCAGAACCTTGACACCGTGCATGTATTTTGCCAGGCGGCGGATCTCCTCAGATACCTGGATGGCAAGTTCACGGGTCGGGCAGAGAATGATCGCCTGCGGCTTCTTATTCTTCGGATCGATCTTCTGTAACAGCGGAATACCAAACGCAGCCGTCTTACCGGTACCGGTCTGTGCCTGTCCGATGATATCCAGTCCCTGCAGTTCCAGCGGAATCGCCTGTCCCTGAATCGGAGAAGCCGCCTCGAACCCCATATCGGTGATCGCACGCATGATCTTTGCATCTAACTCTAAATCTTCAAATCTGATTGTTTCCATTCTATTCCTTTCATTGTCTGATTAACGGTCTGCACATTCCGGAGATACATTTCATATATCATATTAGTTATCTTTTTTGCATTCTTCCGGAATATTTACAAAAAAAGAAAGAGGCAGTTTGCCCCTTTGCAATACGCATAGCTATCACTATACCAGATCATAGTGTGGATGTCAAACAGATGGAGAAAAATTTGACATCCACCCCATTTGGGACTACACTAACAGTTGATTTCATACAGTTGCTGCATGCTCTATGAACCTGCCGGACTGTCACTGCATTTCTTATTTATATACACCCGAAGTTTTGTTGCACCGGATTTTCTCAAAACTTCCAGACATACATCACAGCAGAAAGGAGGACAGCGCCGTTCTTTTTCCAAAAGGTTTTTGATACAGGCGCCTGTTATCATTATGAAAATCATTGATTCACATTTGCACTTTTGTCCCGGTTACCCGCATTTCGATGAGATTGCCATCGAAGCCGGTCATATCAATAATGAAGAGCATCTGCGGGAATGCTTTCAGAAATATAATATCGTCGGCGGCATCGTCATGGGAAACCGCGGCGTTCACCCGGATAATCACACATACCCGGATTTTCTGCGCTATTGCGTCGGCGTCGAAGCACGAAAACTGACGCCGGAAAAGATTCAGAAGACATGCGATCTTGTCGAAGAAAACTTAAAACGGAATACCTGCGTCGGCATCAAACTCTATCCGGGATATGATTCCATCTACGTTACCGACGAGCGCTTCGAACCGATCTACGACCTCGCCAAGGCGTATAAAAAGCCGGTTGCCATCCACACCGGACAGACCGCCGGTTCCAAAGCATTCATCAAATACAGCCATCCGCTGACCCTCGATGAAGCCGCCGTCCGCCATCCGGATGTCCAGTTCGTCATGTGCCACTTCGGCAACCCGTGGCTGATGGATGCCGCCGCCGTTGTCGAGAAAAATGAAAATGTCGCCGCCGACCTCTCTGGGCTTTTAGAGGGCAAATTTGACATTCCGGAGTTTCTGGAAGAGCAGAGCGGGTATATCAGCACCCTGAAAACCTGGCTTGCCTACATCCGCGACTATGATAAGCTCATGTTCGGCACCGACTGGCCGCTCGCCAACTATGAAGATTACATCGAAATTACGAAACGGCTGATTCCGGAAAAATACTGGGAAACTGTGTTCTATCAGGCGGCGGAGCGGATTTATCATTGCAATTTTTAATGGATTTTTAGAAATCATAGCTCTTTTAAACCATAAAAAAGATACTGAAAACGGCTTATTTCAGGCTGTTCCCAGTATCTTTTTTATCTCAAAACATCATTCTTTCCCGGCACCTGTCACATCTAAAAATACATCCGCCACTCTTTCCATCCCCAGATACGCATACGGCAGCAGCAGCATAAAATACACCACCGAATACTGCCCCTTTGCCTCCCAGACCAGATGGAACAGGAATCCCCCAATAAACACGATTCCCGGAAGCAGCATCCCCCATCTGTCCGTTTCTCCACGTTCCTGCCTCTCCCAGACCGTTTCCATTCCCTGTTTTTTCACAGCTTTCACAGTTTTTTCTGCCTTTTCTGCTTCTATCCTCTTTTCCCATGTTCGGTTCATCAGGACATGCTTACTTCGGCTTCCTTTGGCACTCATCCCGGCAATCACCCATACACATGCCATCGCATACACAAACGTCTGCACCAGATTCGCCGCAAAAACATAGAGCCGGTTCAGACCCCCTTCTTCCTTGAAAAGCTCCCATGGCGGGCTTCCCTCCGCCCAGGAGGTATTTCCCACCTCCTGGATCCAGAGACTCTGAAAGGTCGGTTCCGCCCAGATTGACTCGATCTTCCGAACAAAGAAATCAGCGGCTTTCGCCGGTTCCTCTGCCATATCTGAAATCGTTTTCCGCAAATCTGCCTGCGCCCATGCGGCCGCCAGATCCGCATCCCCATCTGCCTTCTGAAAGAGTTTTACCTGATAGCCATTGTACCAGCCCGGTCCACGTTTGCTCTCCTCCAGTCCCATCTGCACCCAGGCAATCATCGGCGCACCGTCCGATACCGTGCGTCCGGTCACAGAAGAAATTCCTGTTTGAATCCCCCGGTTTCCAATCACATACACTGTAATCAGAAGCACCGCTGCCACCAGCAGGCGTGCTTTCCTTCGAAAGACTCCCGAGGATGCCAGATACAAAAACAGCGCCACCAGCACAATCTCATAATTCGACTTGAGGATCACCGCCGCCGCTACTGCTGCCGCGCCAATCCAGAAGTCTCTTCCCCGCCCCTCTTCCACATACCGCACCAGACGTTCCATCGCCAGACACGAAAGTCCAAATCCTGGCATCGTGCCGTACACGAAGAGGATATAGAAAGAAAATGGCAGACAGCACGCCATCCACAAAAGCAAGCTGCACCTTTCGTTTCCCCAGACCGTCATCCGCTGCAGGCTCACGATTCCCAGAATAAAAAATCCGATATTTAAAATCTGGAAAACTACATACGCCGCATCTCCAAAGAAAAATGCCAGCACTGCCATATAGAGAATCAGCCCGTTCTGAGACGGGTAAGTGTACGCATACCCAAGCGGTCCTTCCGCTGTCCCATATGAATACGCCACCGGCTCCCAGGCGCTGAAATCGCCCTGCAGAAGTCCTTGCGCGGACGCCATACACTGATGGGAGTCAGAACCGCCCCAGGACGGGACAAGGAGAATCCAAAAAAGATAGGCAGCAGCCGCTAAAAGAAGCCACTGGTTCTTCCGGCACTTTCGTTCCTTTCTCCGCCTGTAAAACACCGTCAGTCCAATCACACCCGCACCAAAAAACAGGTGCAGAAACAGACTGTCCCTTCCATACTGTACAATCTCAGAACCTCCATAGACCCGGCAGGTCACAACCGCGCTGAGCAGTGTCATGAAAAAAAGAATTCCTCCCAACAAAATCCGCACCAGCCCGACACAAAATTTTTCCAGCATTTTCTTCCTCACTTCTGTCATTTCTGTCAAATTCAGGTTTCATCATTACTGTTCAAGCATCGTGCCCAGCAACTTTTTATCCCTTTTTCATTCCCATCTGCCCTAAAACTTTACTCATTTTATCAAGTCATTTGCCAAATGTCCACTCTTTCCGGCACTCTTTTTGTTACTGTGAACAGCTACGGACTTGAACTGTTACCTCTTCACTGCTACCTCTTCCCCAAAATATAGCTTGACATTCCTCTTCGGTTCTGATATATCTTAAACATAGCAGTCATACAACTGACGGATAAGTGGATCAACCACATGAAGTATGACTGGAAATTGCCGACCGTCTGGGCGTCACAGCACAGACCGTGGGTATTTTTTTACTTTTTTTCACTCTCACTGTCTCTGCTGGGATCGAAATTTTTCAACCAGGAGGGAAACACATGTCTGCTATGTATCAAACATTCCAAAACACACCTATCTTCCAAACGGCCTGGAGAGGTTTTCTGGGCTCCAAATGGACCGACGAAGTGAACGTCCGCGATTTCATCCAGAACAACTATACGCAATATGATGGCGATGAAAGCTTTCTCGCTGCCCCGACCAGTGCCACTCATCTGCTCTGGGAACACCTTCAAAAGCTTCAGAAGGAAGAGCGCAAAAAGGGCGGTGTGATCGAATGCGAAACTGAAATCGTATCCAGCCTGACTGCATATGGTCCGGGATATATCGATCCGGAGCTTAAAGATCTGGAACGCATCGTCGGACTTCAGACCGACAAACCACTCAAGCGGGCTTTTATGCCGTTCGGCGGAATCAAGATGGCGGAGGAAGCCGCCGAAACCTACGGCTACCATGTCAATCCAAAATTTCATAAAATCTTTACCGAATACCATAAAACCCACAACCAGGCCGTCTTCGATGCATATACCCCGGAAATGAAAACCGCCCGCCACTGCCATATCGTCACCGGGCTTCCGGATACCTATGGACGCGGCCGGATCGTAGGCGACTACCGCCGGATCGCCCTGTACGGAATTGATTTCCTAATTCAGGAAAAGAAAAAGGATCTGGAACGCTGTGGAAATGGCGCCATGTTTGATGACATCATCCGCCAGCGGGAAGAGATCGCCGAGCAGATCCGCGCTCTAAAGGGCATTCAGGAGATGGCTGCCATCTATGGTTTTGATATCTCCCGTCCGGCTTCCAATGCCAAAGAAGCCGTCCAGTGGCTCTACTTCGGTTACCTCGCTGCCGTTAAGACCCAGAACGGTGCCGCCATGAGTGTCGGACGCGTTTCCACCTTCCTTGATATCTACATCAACCGGGATTTAACAGAACAAACACTGACCGAAGCCGAGGCGCAGGAATTAATCGACCATATGACAATGAAATTCCGCATGGTAAAATTTGCCCGGATCCCATCCTACAACCAACTTTTCTCCGGCGATCCGGTCTGGGCGACGCTGGAGGTTGCCGGTCTAGGACAAGACGGGCGTCCGATGGTAACGAAAAACGATTTCCGCTTTTTACATACGCTGGAAAATATGGGACCGTCCCCGGAACCAAACCTGACCGTTCTTTACTCTTCCCGCCTGCCAGAGGCATTTAAGAAATATGCTGCCAAAATCTCCATCAACACATCCTCGATCCAGTATGAAAACAACGATGTCATGCGTCCGATCTGGGGGGACGACTACAGCATCTGCTGCTGCGTCTCCGCCACCCAGACAGGCAAGGAAATGCAGCTGTTCGGCGCCCGTGCCAATCTTGCCAAATGCCTTCTCTATGCCATCAACGGAGGAAGAGACGAGAAATACACTACCAAAGACGGACGCCCGATGCAGGTTGGTCCGGCGTATACGCCGATCACATCCGAATACCTCGATTATCAGGAAGTCATGCATAAATACGATCAGATGCTGGACTGGCTGGCGGGCATTTATGTGAATATCCTCAATTTGATTCACTATATGCACGATAAATATTACTATGAGTCCGCTGAGATGGCGTTGATCGACACGGATGTCCGGCGTACCTTTGCCACCGGAATCGCCGGTTTCTCCCACGTGGTCGATTCTCTCTCCGCGATCCGGTATGCAAAAGTGAAGGTCATCCGTGATGAATACGGCATCGCCCGCAAGTTTGAGACAGAGGGCGATTTCCCACGCTACGGAAATGATGATGACCGCGCCGACGAGATTGCCGTATGGCTGTTAAAAACCTTTTTACATAAGGTAAAAAAATACCACACCTACCGGAATTCCGAGGCAACCACCTCGATCCTCACGATCACCTCCAATGTTGTATATGGCAAGGCAACCGGTGCACTTCCGGACGGACGGCCGGCATTCACCCCGTTTGCCCCGGGCGCAACTCCTTCCTACGGCGCAGAGCAGAACGGTCTGCTCGCTTCTTTAAACTCGGTCGCAAAGCTTCCATATGAATATGCGCTCGACGGCATCTCCAACACGGAAACGATTGCACCGGGGGCGCTCGGTCACTCCGAGACAGAACGGAAAAACAACCTGGTTCACGTCCTGGACGGATATTTTGATCAGGGCGCGCATCATTTAAATGTAAATGTCTTTGGAATCGAAAAACTGAAAGACGCGATGGAACACCCGGAGAAACCGGAATATGCCAACTTCACCATCCGTGTTTCCGGATATGCCGTTAAATTTATCAATCTGACCAGAGAACAGCAGCTCGACGTGATCGCCCGTACCTGCCACGAGGTGCTGTAACGATGCATACCGGTTATATTCATTCCATCGATACCTTCGGCTCCGTAGACGGTCCCGGTGTCCGCTTCGTGGTATTCATGCAGGGCTGTCTCATGCGCTGCCGCTACTGCCACAATCCGGATACATGGGTACTGCCAAAGGGACTTCCCCTCCCGGACGCCTCCACCCACACTTCCGGCACATCCGCTCTTTCCAAAGGCGTTTCTTGCCCATCTAAACACATCGGTTCGCAGGAAATCACCCCGGAAGCACTTCTTCGCCAGGCACTCCGCTACCGGAGTTACTGGC
This sequence comes from Clostridium sp. TF11-13AC, assembly GCF_003481065.1. Classification (NCBI taxonomy): domain Bacteria; kingdom Bacillati; phylum Bacillota; class Clostridia; order Eubacteriales; family Clostridiaceae; genus Clostridium; species Clostridium sp. TF11-13AC. Next base: position 288,888 of record NZ_QUKJ01000002.1, on the reverse strand, counting down.
GCGGGGGCGGCGGCATCACCGTCAGCGGCGGAGAACCGCTCCTTCAAGCTGACTTTTTATGTGAATTTTTCCAGCTTGCCAAAGAACAGCACATTCACACCACACTGGACACCGCGGGACAGCCATTTACCACCGCCGAACCTTTCTTTTCCCGCCTGACCACGCTTTTAGAGCACACCGATCTTGTTATTCTGGATCTGAAACACATCGATCTGGAAAAACATCGTCTTCTGACTGGGCACTCCAACGAATCCATTCTTTCCTTTGCCCGGTTTTTAGACCAGATTCATAAGCCCATGTGGGTCCGGCATGTTTTAGTCCCCGGCATTACCGATGATCCGGCCAACCTGCATGGAATCCGTGCATTTCTGGACACACTTTCAAATGTGGAAAAGGTAGAAATTCTCCCCTACCATACACTCGGCATCTATAAATGGGAAACGCTTGGCATTCCCTATTCCCTGTCCGGCATCCGTATCCCGGACGAGAACGATCTGAAGCGGGCAAACCAAATCCTGTTGGGATGAAAAAGAATGTGCCTTGGCACATTCGGGCGTCTCGCGCGGTCGCTTGCGACATGTTTCTGCTTCGTGCGAGTGCGCATCCTCGCGGAGCATTTTATATTTCATAGGACGCAATTTCCTATGAAATATAAAACGGCCCTTGGAAAGCGCTCCTGTTTGCGTTTCCCAAGGGTCGTTTTTATGTGGCTTATCCAGTCATCAGACTTTAAACCGGTATCCAACGCCCCATATCGTCTCAATATACTGCGGTTTCGCCGTGTTGAACTCGATCTTCTCACGGATCTTCTTAATATGCACGGTAACCGTCGCGATATCTCCCAACGACTCCATATCCCAGATCTCGCGGAAGAGTTCTTCCTTGGTAAATACATGGTTCGGGTTCTGTGCTAAAAAGGTCAGCAGGTCAAATTCCTTCGTCGTGAAGTTCTTCTCCTCGCCGTTGATGTAAACGCGGCGGGCAGTCTTATCAATCTTGAGTCCCCGGATCTCGATGATCTCATTTTCCGGCATACCGCTGCCGATCAGGCGCTCATAACGCGCCAGATGCGCCTTGACACGCGCCACCATCTCGCTCGGACTGAATGGTTTCGTGATATAATCGTCCGCGCCCAGTCCCAGACCGCGGATCTTGTCAATATCGTCCTTTTTCGCAGATACCATGATGATCGGTGTGTTTTTTACTTCCCGGATCTTCTTGCAGATCTCGAAGCCATCGACCCCTGGCAGCATCAGATCAAGAATCAGAAGGTCAAAATCTTCCTCCATGCCGCGTTTCAGTCCCGTTTCTCCATTATTTTCTATCTCAACCTCAAAACCAGAAAGCTCCAGATAATCTTTTTCCAGCTCTGCAATACTCTCCTCGTCTTCTACGATTAATATTCTGCTCATCTGTGAATTCCTCCTGCTGTTTTTATTTAAACGACCAAACTTCAAATCACTATGCCCCGACATACTTGCGCAAAACGAAATGGATCTCCGTTCCGATGCCTTCCTTGCTGGTCGCCCAGATGCGTCCGCCGTGATCTTCGATAATCTTCTTTACGATCGAAAGCCCGATGCCGCTGCCGCCCTTGGACGAATTTCTCGACGAGTCCGTCCGGTAGAAACGGTCAAAAATATACGGCAGATCTTTCGCCGCGATTCCCTTTCCGTTGTCCTCGATGATGACCTGGATAAAATCGCCGTCATCCTTGATGCGGATATTTAAAATACCCTTTTTCTTGTCCAGATATTTGAGCGAATTTCCGATAATGTTGTTGATCACTCGCTTCATCTGCTCCGCGTCCGCGATCACGACCACATCCTCGTCCACATAGTTGAAATATCCCAGCTCGATGCCGCGCGTCTCCATATCCAGACCAACTTCCTCAACACAATCACCAAAATATTCCGCCACATTGATCTTTGAAAAGTTGTACGGAATCTTGTTCGTATCAATCTTCGAATAGAACGTCAGCTCGTCAATCAATCGATCCATATCGTTTGCTTTATTATAAATCGTCCGAATATATTTATTCAATTTCTCAGGTGAAGAAGCCACGCCATCCTGAATGCCTTCCACATACCCCTTGATCGCCGTGATCGGAGTCTTCAGATCATGGGAAATATTGCTGATCAGCTCTTTGCTCTCCTTGTCGTACTGGAGTTTTTCTTCCTGCGATTCCTTGAGACGCAGGCGCATCTCCTCGAAATCCTGGCAGAGCATTCCGATCTCATCTTCATCATCCACATCGAGCGTAAAGTCCAGATTTCCATCCCGGATCTGCTTGGTCGCCTCCTGCAGCTTGTGCAGCGGACGCAGCAGAGAACGGTAGATCCACATGATCAGCAGACCGCCCATAAAACTGATGATCAGCACGCCGAGAAGCAGCATCTCTCCGAGCAGCGCCTTGATCTCCGGCACATAATCCCCGACGTTCGTCACGATGAACACACTGCCCTGTGAATCATCTGAAAACCGGAAATCGATCTGTTTGACCAGATGCTGTTCCTCGCCATCCATGTAAATACTGCCTGCCATACTTCCCTGATCACCGTACGGCGCCAGCCGTTCGCAGAGCTCGCGTCCATCCTCGCTTCCGCAGAATGTGATGTCCTTGCCCTTGCGGATGACCAGATACGAATATTTATCGCGCAGTTCTTCATTGACCTTGCTCAAATAAGCCGGTTCTTCAAATAAATCTGTATTTTTCCCGACCGCCTCGCGGATCTCCTCCTGGATTCCCTGCGTCAGCCGGTTAAACACCTGTGTCTGATTGCCGGAGAGCAGATCGATCTGCTCCGACAGCCCGTATGTTTTCTGAAACAGATGCTCCTGATAGTTTACGAGTCCGAACGCCGCCACAAATATGAGCACAATCGGAACGACCGTAATCGTCACAAAAGCAATCGCCAGACGTGTGCGTATCTTCATCCTATTTCCTCCAGTCATTACCCGGTCTGATACCAGATTGCCCCTACAAAAATCCTCCCGCAAAACTGCGTCGGACTTCTGCGCTTTTGCTCCTGATATCTTCCACAAATAGTGTATCATATTTTGCAGATTACGTCTCTAAAAGTATTATAAATAAAAAAGCATGTGCCTTTTTGTGTAATAAAAAAGACTGCCGCAAAAGCGGCAGCCCCCTCGTTCTGATCTTATGATTTTTTACGGGCAGATACCCCTGCAGCGTTTCCTACTCTTACAGATACGCCTTTAATTCATCCACCTTATCCAGCTTCTCCCACGGAAGATCCAGATCGTCGCGGCCGAAATGTCCGTATGCAGCCGTCTGTTTGTAGATCGGGCGGCGCAGGTCAAGCATCTTGATGATGCCAGCCGGACGCAGGTCAAAGTGCTTGCGGATCATCTCAACCAGCTGATCCTCACGCAACTTGCTGGTTCCGAATGTATCTACCATGATGGAGGTCGGCTGTGCAACACCGATCGCATAGGAAAGCTGAATCTCACATCTGTCTGCCAGTCCGGCTGCTACGATGTTTTTCGCAACATAGCGGGCTGCGTATGCAGCAGAACGATCCACTTTTGTGCAGTCTTTTCCGGAGAATGCGCCGCCACCGTGACGCGCCATGCCGCCGTAGGTGTCCACAATGATCTTACGTCCGGTCAGACCGCTGTCTCCATGCGGACCGCCGATAACGAAACGTCCGGTCGGATTGATAAAGAATTTTGTATTCTCATCAACCATCTCTGCCGGCAGAATCTCGTCAAATACATATTTTTTAATATCCTTATGGATCTGCTCCTGGGTTACTTCCTCGTCATGCTGGGTGGAAAGAACCACTGCATCCAGACGGGATGGTTTGCCGTTCTCATCGTACTCTACGGTTACCTGTGTCTTGCCGTCCGGGCGCAGGTAGCGCAGGGTTCCGTCTTTGCGGACCTTGGTCAGCTGGCGTGCCAGTTTGTGTGCCAGATAAATCGGATATGGCATATATTCATCCGTTTCGTTGGTCGCATAACCAAACATCATACCCTGATCGCCGGCACCGATTGCCTCCAGCTCCTCGTCGGTCATCTTGTTCTCTTTTGCTTCCAGCGCTTTATCAACTCCCATCGCGATATCCGGGGACTGCTCGTCCAGTGCCACGATCACGCCGCAGGTATCACAGTCAAAACCGTATTTCGCACGGTCATAACCGATCTCACGGACGGTATTGCGGACTACCTTCTGGATATCCACATAGCCTTTCGTTGTGATCTCGCCCATAACCATAACCAGACCGGTTGTCGTCGCCGTCTCACAAGCCACACGGCTCATCGGATCCTGCTCTAAGAGCGCGTCCAGAATCGCATCGGAAATCTGATCACACATTTTATCCGGATGTCCTTCGGTTACTGATTCAGATGTAAAAAGTAATCTCTCCATATTTCCTCCTTTGATAAGTTTGTCGTAAGACATAAAAAAAGTCCGCAGCAACACGGACTTGATTATCTCGATCAAATCCTCTTATTGCTCGATAAACCGATCTCCCGGTTCCTCGCTCAGGCTGGCACCTTCCGTTCCCTGCTGAGACCAATTTTCAGTCCCATGTAACGGGGTTGCCGTGACTTCATAGATCCTTTGTATCTCCATCACTCTGAATAAGGGATATATACGAACTTTTTAATTGTTAAAAGTTTCAACAGTACGATAACATACTCCGCGGTGTCTGTCAAGCAATATGTGACACCGCATTCTTTTTTATCAGCCCACTTTGAGTCTGAACTTCTGCGCCTCTTTCTCGGAATCGACTTTCTCGATCACCGCGCCAAGTCCCTGCAGCTTCTTCTCAAAATGCTCATAGCCTCTCTGGATATAACCGATCTCATCAACGGTCGTATATCCTTCCGCTGCCAGCCCCGCAATGACCAGGGCAGCGCCTGCGCGCAGATCTGGTGCCTCCACCTGTGCTCCAGTCAGCTTCTTCACGCCGGTAATGATCGCGGTATTGCCCTCAACCTTGATGCGTCCACCCATGCGGGCAAGTTCGTCCACATATTTAAAACGGTTTTCAAAAATACTCTCGGTCACTACACTGGTTCCCTCTGCCAGTGCCAGTGTCACGGTGATCTGCGGCTGCATATCAGTCGGAAATCCCGGATACGGAAGTGTCTTGATATCGGTATGCACATGGCTCGGGCGTCCCACAACACGAACCGCCTCATCAAACTCCGTCACCTCACAGCCCATCTCGATAAGCTTCGCAGAAATTGCTTCCAGATGCTTCGGAATGACATTCTGTACCATCACGTCGCCGCGGGTGATCGCTGCCGCACACATAAATGTACCTGCCTCGATCTGGTCCGGGATGATCGAATATTCGGTTCCATGCAGCTTGTGGACGCCGCGGATGCGGATCACGTCGGTTCCGGCACCCTTGACATTGGCTCCCATGCTGTTTAAGAAGTTCGCCACATCGACGACATGTGGTTCTTTCGCCGGATTCTCGATGATCGTCTCGCCCTCTGCCAGCGTCGCTGCCATCATGATATTGATCGTCGCGCCGACCGACACCATATCCAGATAAATATGGGTACCAACTAAATCAATCGCATGTGCGAGCACCGCGCCATTTTCCACCTGTACCTTCGCACCGAGGGCACGGAAGCCCTTTAAATGCTGGTCGATCGGACGGCTGCCGATGTTGCATCCGCCCGGAAGCGGAACCTGTGCGCTTTTATACTTGCCAAGCAGGGCGCCAATAAAATAGTAGGAAGCCCGGATCCGGCGGATGTACTCGTCATCCACATGGATCGCATGAATCCCCTTCGCATTGATGCGGACAGTGTGCCGGTCAATCCGGTCTACCATCGCGCCAATCTCCGAAACAGCCTCCAGAAACACGTTGATATCACGCACGTCCGGCAGATTTTCTATTAAAACATCCTCGTCAGTCAGAATCGATGCCGCCAAGATTCCCAGCGCCGCATTCTTCGCTCCGCTGATAGTCACTTCGCCTACCAGCGGATTTCCGCCCTTCATAATAAATTGTTCCATTCTGCACCTCAAAATCTATTATCTTACGATACTTACACGCGCCAGACGGCGCCTCAAATCTTTAATATTTTCTTAAATTTATATCATGTTATCTACATGATTATATCATAACATCTCAATTTGTAAAGCACTGGCTTTCCGTTTATTACTGTTCACGCATATGTGCCCAGTAATGGAATTTGCCGTGGCTTCGCATTTTAATACGGCAAATTCCTGCTGCCACCACGTTTTCTTACGGCACTTTCGGTTCCAAAAGTGCCTACCCGTGAACAGTAATTTCCGTTTTTCCCTTAATTGGCAAGGAAACAAATGAAATCATTGCCTCCGTTTCCCTCGAAAAATGCCGCTGCATCGTTGAGTCCCATCTTATCCGTGTAGGCAAATTCCGTGCCCGGATACCAGAGACAGGAGATGTTGTACGCGTCGTATCCACAGATCAGACCATAGCTTCCGTCTCCCAGATATGCCACCACCGGCATGCCCGCGTAGACAAAGTAGAGAATCTGGTTCAGCGTCAGCCCGCGTGCGTCGATTAACTCTGTGCCATCCGAGGAGGTCGCCTTTCCGTCCGCCATATCCGACAGATAGCGGCTGACGGTTCCCGCCATATTCTGGACGTCGCGGATCGTCTTCGCGTCGCTCCGGTTTGCTCTCACCCAGACAACCCGGTCATTTTCATCCGTTACGAGTCCCATGCCATCGTAAGCTGCCTGCACCGCGCTGGAAAATTCCGCATATGAGCCTTTCAAGCGTCCCTCGCTGTAGGCACTGTAAATCCGCTGTGCAGCCGCGCCATTGTTCTGAAGCACAATCACATCATTTTCTTCTGCTGCCACCTGCTTCGGAACATGCACCTTCGTGCTCCGTGCCGTCTTGCCTGCATCCAGCTTGACGCAGTAGAGACGCCCCTTTGCACTGTCATTTAACGTAGCGATTCCATCCAGTGGATCTTTCGACACTTCCTCATTACAGACCAGCGTGTCCTCGTCCATCGGCTGATAGCCGCTTCCTATCTGGCGCATCCGTGACAGATGAACCCGGCTGTCCTGAATCCGCACATCCACCAGGCTGACACCCGGCTTCTCATAGCGGGTCTCCATCTCCATATTGCTGCCGACGATCTCGACCGCATACAGCGGAAGCCCCGTCACGCGTCCATCCATCGTAAGCTGCTCGTTCGGATGGGCAAGCCCGTAGACTAAGTCGGTTCCGACAAATCCGATCAGCCGGATCACGGTCTGATCCGGGAAGGAAATCTCATCCTTCTTGCCTGTCTCCAGATTCATGACATGCAGCTTGGTCGAACGGTAAATATCCGCCCCATCCTGCCACGCAATCCGGGAGGCATCCGTGCTGACTGCAAAATTTTCCTCCGTCAGGCCATCTGCCACCACCATGTACTCTTTTCCCGTCAGATCGACACTGTAAACCGCATGGTTCATCAGCACATACAGCGTCTGCCCGCCGCTTAAGTAGCACAGCTGGTTGATATCCTGGCGCAGGTTGCCGTAATCGGTCGATGCCGGCAGATACAGCCGCTCTGTCAGGGCATTTCCCGCAGTCTCATAGCGGTATAGCGCGATTCCCGTCGTTCCCTCGTGGTTACCGCGGCTCATATAGCCGTACACGGCAAAATCAATCTGGCCTGCCTCGCTCACATCCAGAATCTTGATTCCGTAGGTATCATAATTGACCCTCGTATCATTCTCACTCTTGCGGAACGCAAATACCTTTGTGCTCTCTTTTTTTCCTGTATCATAAATCCAGAGCGCCCGGTTTGCCACAAAGGCACGGTATTTCCCCGCTTCATCCTGCATCGACTGCAGATCCTCCGCATCCGAAACCCCCAGCTGAATCCGGTCACCAGAATAGGCGCTGCTCTCCCCCGTAAAAATCTGGTCCGCGCGGCGGTCATAATTCATCATGTAGATGCGCTGTGCGCCCAGCTTCATCGTGAAGCTCTCGATCACATCGTAATAAGCAGCCGCCTTGCCATCCTTCATCTCACTTACAACATACTTTAAATCGATCGTCCCAATGATGCCCTGCAGCTCCCGCAGATGAATTTCCGGTTCGCTGACCCGCTCCATCGAAAGCCCTTTCCAGGTCAGCTGGCTGAAATCGCTTTTTAACGTCACATGTCCCAACGAACTGTTATCCGCATTCGGATCCGTCTCCAGATAGGTCGTCAGCTCCCTCGCTGAATCATAATCAAACGTCTTTTCAGAAAAGGACACCGCCAGATCGACCATCTCCTGCACACGGCTCTCCTGCTGCCACATCACGCGCGTGTAAAAATAGATCGCCGGGTGCTTTTCCGTCGCGATCGCAATCGTTAAGCGGTATTCGCTTTCCTCCGTCAGAAGGTTCTGGATCGGAAGCTCCGCAGAAACCTCTTCCCCTGACTGTTCCCAGTGGTCAAGCGTTGTCCGTTCTACCAGACGTTCGCCGTCCAGACTGCGGATCTCATACTGCATCCCCGTAATCTGGGAGTCCAGCTTGTCGATCGTCACCGACAGTTTCCGGTCTGCCGGAAGCAGCGTCAGATCCCCGCGTCCAGCCGCTTTCTGGCTGTCCTCCACGAAACCGTCCAGCTCGTTCATCCGCCGCCCCAGAATATTCACATAAGCGACTGGAAGGTTCGCGTCCTCAATCGAAGTATAGACTGCCCCATCCTCCCGCAGCTGCATCCAGGACCAGGTAAAATAACCGGCTGCTGCCAGCACAAATAAGATCAGTAAAATCAGTATCTTTTTCAGGTTTTTCTTCATATATCAAATCAATTCCTTTTATCGCTCCACCATACCAGTTCCGTATCTTCACAGGTACAGGAAAATCTACCCGCCGAACTGTTTCCGTTTTGTCATGCACGCCAAAAACTGCCGCAGGCACCCATCTGTCCCGGCGGCAGCCTTTGTTTCAGTATAACACAAGCAGGCTTCAAATTCCAGAATTTCTATGATTTGTAAGAACTCCGATTGTGTTACTGTTCACACATACGTGCCCAGTAACGGAATTTGCCGTGGCTTCGTATTTAAATACGGCAAATTCCTGCTGCCACCACGTTTTCTTACGGCACTTTCGGTTTCAAAAGTGCTTACCCGTGAACAGTATTTCCAAATCGATAAAATTCGTTGTCACAACTGGATGTTACCGCATTTTAATTCAGAAAATTCACACCTGAAAATTGCCATTTCAGCACTTCCGACACCGTCTTCGCTCCTGCAGCTCATTCATTAATAAAACCTGAAGAAAATCCTGAAGCGGCGCTCCCCACGGATTCCCCGGTCTCCCCGGACGCGGTCCCGGCGGCGGGGGCGGCGGTCCCCACGGATTTCCTGGTCCTCCCGGGCGCGGTCCCGGCGGCGGGGGCGGCGGTCCCCACGGATTTCCCGGTCCTCCCGGGCGCGGTCCCGGCGGCGGGGGCGGCGGTCCCCACGGATTTCCTGGTCCTCCCGGGCGCGGTCCCGGCGGCGGGGGCGGCGGTCCCCACGGATTTCCCGGTCCTCCCGGGCGCGGTCCCGGCGGCGGGGGCGGCGGTCCCCACGGATTTCCTGGTCCTCCCGGGCGCGGTCCCGGCGGCGGGGGCGGCGGTCCCCACGGATTTCCCGGTCCTCCCGGGCGCGGTCCCGGCGGCGGGGGCGGCGGTCCCCACGGATTTCCTGGTCCTCCCGGGCGCGGTCCCGGCGGCGGGGGCGGCGGTCCCCACGGATTTCCCGGTCCTCCCGGGCGCGGTCCCGGCGGCGGGGGCGGCGGTCCCCACGGATTTCCTGGTCCTCCCGGGCGCGGTCCCGGCGGCGGGGGCGGCGGTCCCCACGGATTTCCCGGTCCTCCCGGGCGCGGTCCCGGCGGCGGGGGCGGCGGTCCCCACGGATTTCCCGGTCCTCCCGGGCGCGGTCCCGGCGGCGGAGGCGGCGGTCCCCACGGATTTCCCGGTCCTCCCGGGCGCGGTCCCGGCGGCGGACTCCATGGACGGCGCTCCTGCGCGGTCAGATTCGGCTCATCCGCCTCCCACACCATATATCCAGCGTTTCCGCCCTTCTGTTCGCCCCGAAGTGGTCCATACCATACATCATTTCCAGGAAGATGCGGCTGTATGCTGGTTCCCGCCAGATTCTCTTCTCTTTCTCCACCAGGAGAATCTATTTTCAGGGAATTTTCCACCATCGCCGTTCCTTCTTCTGTGGATACGGTGCCCACGTCCGCCGCCTTTATATAGGTCGTCAGTGTATCCGTCCTTTCCGTTCCAGCCGGATAAACCTTCTGCCATTTTTCCAGTGCCCGTTTTGTCAGTTTTTCCAGAAAGATCCGATCCGGATATTCATCATAGATGGGACTCCCCTCATACTCCAGCTCATCACAGACCGCTTCCACGCAAAGCTGCATCTGCTTACATGCAGCCGGATAAAGACTCTTAAAATATGCAAAATCCTGCATCGGACTGCCATTCCCCCTTAATTCAAGGCTTACATGGTATCCTATGCAGGATTTATGCGTATCATGTTATTCTCACGTACCGTTTTTCACGTTATCCTCTGCACAGCCGAATCAGCTGCACCATTTCGCAGTATCGTTCTCATGATGTTTTATCTTTTCAAATAATTCTGTTTCTTTAAACTGTTCCTCAAATTATCAAAACAGTTTTTCCGGGTACACGCCATCACGGATCAGCGCCCGGATCGACTCCGTCACGCTCTCCTTATCCTCACGGTAGGTCACACCAAACCAGCAGTCGTGCGTCTCCAGAAGTTTCACCCTTGCGCGCCCGTCGTGGATCATCTGATCGATAATCGTCGGAAGCAGGTACTCCGACTTCACGTCGCCCTCTTTCAGCCCCGCAAGAAACTCTGGAAATCCTTTTTCCAGCTCCTCCACAAAGCCCGGTGTGAGTCCCCACATATTCATCGATACATGCTGGTTCTCCTGAACCGAAACCGGATTCCCCTCTTTGTCCGTCGCCGTCATGCCGTCCGCTGTCTTCTGGATATTGTAGGTTTCGGTTACGCGTTTTAAAATCTCTCCCTCGCCCACCTCACAGACGCCGCGTGTCACGCCGCCGTTCTCGCTGAGCGTATTTGCCAGAATAAAGCCGCCCATGCAGATATCATACACCGGTGCGTTCACGTCCATCTGTTCCACCATGTATGTATGAATCTTTCGGAACACTTCTTTTCCATAATAATCATCCGCATTGATCACCAGAAATGGCTCTTCGACCAGTCCGCGAATGCTCAAAATCGCCTGTCCAGTTCCCCACGGTTTTTTCCGGTCTGCCGGGACACTGAATCCCTCCGGTACATCCGAAAGCTCCTGGAATGCGTATGTCACCGGCGCAATCTTCTCAATCCGGTTCCCGATCACTTCTTTGAAGTCCTCCTCCAAATCATGACGGATCACAAAGATAATCCGGTCAAATCCAGCTTCCAGCGCGTCATGGATAGAGTAATCCATAATGATCTCCCCATTCGGACCCACCGGCTCCAGCTGTTTGATCCCTCCGCCAAAACGGCTTCCGATTCCGGCTGCCATAATGACAAGTGCTGTTTTTTTCATCTTCCCTCTCCTCGTCCGTATATTTGCTGCCATCTGAACATTATGTAAACAACAACATTTTTACTGCAATCGTATGTCCAGTATAGCACAGAACCCCTGTGGTTGCAATCATCCACAGGGGTTTCCATTTCCCCAACAAGGTATCATGGTTACCGTTCACGGGTAGGCACTTTGGGAACCGAAAGTGCCGTAAGAAAACGTGGTGGCAGCAGGAATTTGCCGTATTTAAATGCGAAGCCACGGCAAATTCCGTTACTGGGCACGTATGCGTGAACAGTAACTATCATGGAGCACTTAATGGAACAGCGCCGTCACGTTCGCCACTTCCTCCGCTGCCGCCGCACGCGTCAGGGACGATAAATCATAGAAGCAGTAACCGCTCACCTGTCCGGTTGCCCGTCCAGCCTGCACCTCGCGCTTCATGATATCATGATACCGCTGCCACTCCGGCACCTCGTTGCCGTCCACTGCATCTGTTCCGGTCTTATAGAGCGCCAGACCGACATACAGCTTCACATTGCCCTTCTTTTTCAGCGTCACCCACTCATTCAGGCAGTTTGCAAACGCATAGCCCGCTGCCTGGCCGTTCTGCTTCGCCTCAAATCCCCAGTAAATCTGCGGCATCAGGTAATCCACATAGCCGCTCTGGGTCATCCACGCATCCACATCTGTAAACTGGCGGGTATCTTTTCGGAGGTTCTGTAAATATCCCTCCGGGCTGATACCGAACAATGCCTGCGGACGGATCGACTTGACCACACTGTAAACGCCCCTTACCAGCTCATTGACATTATTCCGTCTCCACGCCGCCACACTCAGCGATGTGCCGCCCGCCTGGTACTCCGGATAATCAAACCATGTTTCCGCCTTGCTGTCATCGAGATTCGGATAGAAATAATCATCAAAATGGATGCCGTCCACCTCATAATTCGTCACGATCTCTTTCACACCGTTAATAATCAGCTGGCGCACCTGCGGAATCGCCGGATTGTAATAATACTCACCATTCTGGCACAATACCCACCGGTCATTCGAACTGTCCCCGTCCTTCGCCCACGCGATCGCCGGATTTGACGCACACAGATCCGAATAACGGTTCAGATACCCCGTGATCCGGTACGGATTGATCCACGCATGAAGCTGCAAGCCCCGCTGATGCGCCGCCTGCACCGCATATGCCAGCGGATCATACCCCGGATTCTTTCCCTGTTTTCCAGAGGCAAATTTCGACCACGGGAAATACTGTGACGGATACATCGCATCTCCATCCGGGCGAACCTGTAGGAAAACCGCATTTAACCCCTTCTGTACACAGAGGTCCAGTGTCTGATCCATCGCTTTCTTATATCCAGCCTCATCCTTCGCCCATCCATTCCAGTCCAGATACGAAACCCAGACACCTCTCATCTCTCCACTTCCAGGACTGCCGCCCGATACCGGACCCGCATACGCCTTCGAAACCGGCAGGAACAACATCCCCACCGCCAAAAGAAATGCTGCCACCCAGCCGATCGCCCTCTGTACCTGCTTTGCCATGCAAAATTCCTCCCCTCATTTCCTCCTATTCTACCAAATATTTCCAATAAATACTTTACTTTTTTCTGTCTCTTTTATTTTTCCAATACACAGGGACGAGCCCGCGAGGTCCGTCATTTTCACAACTATGTGCAAAAAGCCTCCCCTGACAGCCCTAAAGCCGCCAGAAGAGGCATTTTCATCATCACGAACAAAGCTCCCGCTTCTCCTTATAATGATGCTTCTCCTCCAGCATCATATCCTTCACCTTCATCAGGCGGATCTGCGTGCTTCTCTCATTTTCATCCAGCTTCATCGTGATATATTTGATATTTTTGCGCGCCTCCGGAATAATTACGTGTTCCAGCGCATTGACTCTCCGGCGCGTTTTCTCGATCTCGGCTGCCATGAGCTGGCAGGCTTTCTCTGTCTCAGACAGCCGCAGCATATCCGGCAGAATGTCCGCCAGCGACTTGACTGCCCCGTCCAGATCGCTCGAAGTAAACGCAAATCCATACGAGTAAATATCGTTCTCATCCGCCGTCCGGGTCTTATAATGGAACACCGGAATATCGACGCTCATTACGTTTTTCTTGTCTGCTTCCAGATAAACCGCCTGTTTCGGCGCGGCAAGCGCGGTATTTAACGCCTGCTCGGACATCCCGGCTTTAGCGATGACGAAATTCACATTCGCACTCCGGATGCCCGACTCCACTTTCTGGCGCAGCGCCATATTTTCCCGGACCAGATCCAGGAACTGGCGCATCAGCTCATCCCGCTTATCCTTCAGCAGTTTATGTCCCCGCGTGGCTGTCGCCAGCTTCTTTTTCAGCCTCGTAAGCTCCATTCGGGTCGGGTTGACCTGTGTCGATGCCATGCGTACCACCTCTCTCCTGCAATCACTTTGTCACGACAGATCCGCCAGCTCCCGCAGCCGCGTTATGACACGCCACTTTCGTTTTCAAGCGCATCCGCCATGCACAGGCATTTTTACTCTTTCCCATAATACAGATCCAGATACTTCTCATCGATACGTTTCAGCTCGCTTCTGGGCAGGATGGAAAGCAGTTTCCAGCCAATCCGCAGCGTCTCCTCGATATCGCGGTCCATATTGTAGCCCTGTGAAACATATTCTTTTTCAAAGGCGTCCGCAAATTTTGCATAGATTAAGTCAACATCGGACAATGCCGCCTCGCCTAGGATCACCATGAGTTCCTTCGCTTCCTTGCCGCGCGCATACGCCGCAAAGAGCTGGTTTAAGGTGTTCGAATGGTCGGCACGCGTCTTGCCCTCGCCGATTCCCTTATCTTTCAGACGGGACAGCGACGGAAGTACGTCAATCGGCGGTGTGATGCCCTTACGGTACAGATCACGGCTTAAGATAATCTGTCCCTCGGTAATATATCCGGTTAAGTCCGGGATCGGGTGCGTCTTGTCATCCTCCGGCATGGTTAAGATCGGAATCATCGTGATCGAACCATTCTTGCCTCTCTGGCGTCCAGCTCTCTCATACAGGGATGCAAGATCCGTGTACATATAACCCGGATAACCACGGCGTCCCGGAACTTCCTTGCGGGCAGCCGAAATCTCTCGCAGCGCATCCGCGTAGTTCGTGATATCCGTCAGGATAACGAGAACGTGCATATTTTTCTCAAATGCCAGATACTCGGCAGCCGTCAGCGCCATACGCGGGGTCGCGATACGCTCAACCGCCGGATCGTTTGCCAGGTTGATAAACAGGACGGTACGGTCGATCGCGCCCGTCTCCTTAAAGCTCTCGGTAAAGAAATGCGCTTCCTCAAAGGTGATACCCATCGCCGCGAAGACAACGGCAAACGGTTCGTCCGTGCCGCGCACCTTCGCCTGTCTCGCAATCTGGGCTGCCAGATTCGCATGCGGCAGACCGGACGCCGAGAAAATCGGCAATTTCTGACCGCGAACCAGTGTATTCAGACCATCGATCGCAGAAACACCCGTCTGGATAAACTCCTGCGGATAGCTTCTCGCCGCCGGGTTCATCGGCAGACCATTGATATCGCGGCGTTCCTCCGGCAGGATCTCCGGACCGCCGTCGATTGGATTGCCCAGACCGTCAAAGACGCGTCCCAGCATATCCTCCGATACGCCAAGTTCCATCGTTCTGCCTAAAAAACGCACCTTACTATTTGAAAGGTTGATACCCGTGGAACTCTCAAAAAGCTGTACCAGCGCATTGCCGCCGTCGATCTCCAGCACCTTGCAGCGTCTCTTTTCGCCGCTCGCCAGCTCGATCTCACCCAACTCGTCATAGGTAACATTTTCCACGCCCTGCACCAGCATCAGAGGACCTGCAACCTCCTGTATGGTTCTATATTCTTTCGGCATTTAGAATGCCCCCTTTCCAGCCGCATCGGCAACCTCTTTCGCAAGTTCATCGAGGACCGCCTGATACTCTTTCTCCACGTCTTCTGCTTTCGTATATTTAAAACGTCCGATCTGCTCGCGCACCGGCATCTTGATGAGATTCTGGATGGAAGCGCCGCCTTCCAGCGCTTTCTTCGACTGCTCATAGAACGCCAGCACCAGCTTCATCATGCGGAACTGTTTCTGCAATGGTGTATACGTGTCAATCTCATGGAAGGAGTTCTGATGCAGGAAATCCTCACGGATCGAGCGCGCCGCTTCCATTTTCAGGCGGTCGATCGGGGACAATGCATCCATGCCGACCATCTTTACGATCTCCTCCAGCTCTGCCTCTTCCTGCAGAAGGCTCATAAGACCCTGGCGGCAGCTCATCCACTCATCCGATACATTCTCATCAAACCATTTTCCCAGATTGTCCACATACAGGGAATAGCTGGTCAGCCAGTTGATCGCCGGGAAATGGCGCTTGTATGCCAGCGCTGAATCGAGTCCCCAGAATACCTTGACGATACGCAGCGTCGCCTGGGAAACCGGCTCGGAAATATCGCCGCCTGGCGGGGATACGGCTCCGATTGCGGACAGGGCGCCCTCGCGTCCGTCCCTGCCAAGGCAGATGACATGACCTGCACGCTCATAGAACTGTGCCAGACGGCTTCCTAAGTAGGCCGGATAACCTTCCTCGCCTGGCATCTCTTCCAGACGGCCCGACATCTCTCGCAGCGCCTCCGCCCATCGGGAGGTGGAATCCGCCATCAGTGCCACCGAATAACCCATGTCGCGGAAATACTCTGCGATCGTAATACCCGTGTAAATTGATGCCTCGCGGGCTGCTACCGGCATATCCGAAGTATTGGCAATCAGCACGGTCCGCTGCATCAGGGAGTGCCCGGTCTTTGGATCCTTTAACTCCGGGAACTCATTTAAAACATCCGTCATCTCGTTGCCGCGCTCACCGCAGCCGATGTAAACAACAATGTCCGCCTCTGCCCATTTCGCTAACTGATGCTGGATGACGGTCTTGCCGCTTCCGAACGGTCCCGGCACAGCTGCCACGCCGCCCTTGGCGATCGGGAAAAATGCGTCAACGACACGCTGTCCGGTGATCAGCGGTTTTATCGGCGGCAGCTTCGTCTGGTACGGACGTCCGCGCCGAACCGGCCATTTCTGCATCATCGTAAGCTCTTTTTCGCCGTTTTCCGTCTCAATGAGCGCTACGGTTTCCTCCACCGTAAATTCACCGCTCTTGATCTCTTTGACCGTACCTTTTACACCATACGGCACCATAATTTTATGCTCAATGATCAGCGTCTCCTGCACGGTACCGATGATGTCGCCTGCTTCCACGCTGTCGCCCGCTTTCACGGTCGGCACAAACTGCCATTTCTTATCACGCTTTAAGGACGGAACCTCAACGCCGCGCTTTAAGTTGTTGCTGCCCGTCTCCTTCATGATATCGTCCAGCGGTCGCTGGATTCCATCGTAGATACTCGTCAGGAGTCCCGGTCCCAGTTCAACCGAAAGCGGCACATCCATCGACTCTACCGGCTCGCCAGGTCCTAAACCGGAAGTCTCCTCATATACCTGAATCGACGCTTCATCTCCGTGAATCTCTATGATCTCGCCAATCAGACGTTCGTCGCTGACGCGGACGACGTCAAACATATTGGCATCCCGCATCCCGCTGGCGATAACCAGCGGTCCTGCTACCTTCTTTATCGTTCCTTTGCTCATTGGAAGGTTTCACCCACCTTTCTATCATGCATCTCCAAACAGAATATCCGATCCAACTGCCTGTTCCACCGAATGCTTGACCGACTCCACGCCTTTTCCCGTATTCCCGGAAATCCCCGGAATCAGGATCACGGACGGAAGCGGCTGTTCCCGGTAGCGGTCGATGGCTGTCTCAATCCCGGCAGCCGCCGCCTCGGTGATATAGATCACCGCGTAGGAACCAGAAGCCAGTTCCAGAAATACTTTCTCCGTCTCATTTACATCGGACACCGGAAATGTCTCCAGTCCCAGCGCCGCAAATCCGTAGATGCTGTCGTAATCTCCGACTACTGCAACCTTATACATACATCTCCCTTATCCTTTCCCGAATCTGTTCCTCCTCAAGACCGTTCAGACGGGCGGTCAGGATGATACGGACCGTTTTGATCTCATTTTCCTTCGCCAGTATATAGGCAACCAGCGGTCCCGCCGTAAACGGGTTGTATTTCTGCGGCTTGATCGTCTCGATCAGCTGATTGTCACACCACCGCTCAAACGCCGACGGCGATTCCTTTAATGCCTGCGCGCCGCCCCCATAGCGGGTTCCTTCCAGATACTCGCAGATCGCGCCGACACCGCCAAGAGCCGCCTGTGACAGGCGCTCGATATTCAAGCTATCGCACGGTGCCATCGCGCGCCGCATAAAATCCAGATGTTTTCCCGTCTTCTGGGAGCGCACCGCTATCTTGATATCCGCCACCGCGACCGTTGTCTCGGCATAATCGCGGATGATCGCGTCGGACGCATTCTTTCCGCACTCATAGATAGCTGCGAGCGCCGACCGGTCAACAATGATATCGCAGAGCTGCCCGTCGCCCGTGTGCAGAAATGTCTCGCTGGCTTCCTTCGCCGCCTCCCGCATATGTGCCGGAAGCGCCTGCCAGTCCTTCTCCGCCACGATCTTCGACATCCGCGCGCCGTCCACCTCGCAGTCGTCAAAATAGACATTGCCGTGGCTGCCCGGCGCCGCTGCATCCTTGATCGCCGCCTTTAAATTGTGGTAGAGATCCCCGTAGGAAAGCACTGCCAGGATCGCGTCGTCGCCCTTCAAAAGGTCGCGGACCGTCTCCCAGGATTTCGCCTTCTCCCGGGTCAGGATCGCCTCCGCGCTGAGCGGTGTATCTGCATCCCCCCAGCCGTGTTCGGTCAGGAAACGCAGCGCCCCCTCGTAGCTTTTTACGGACAGCAGCTGTTCAATCTGTGCGGAGGAAAAAAGCCCATTTTCCAGTGCCCGGATCCGGGCGACCGCGTAGGCATATTTTGTATCAGACATATAAGCCCTCCTTACCTTCTCCCGCCGTTATCCAAACAGCATCGCATGTACCTTGTCCGCCAGCTCATCCCGCTGCGACGCAAACAACGCCCCGGCAGAACAATTTTCCTCGACACCGCCATACACCAGAACAAAGCCCCCGTCGATCTCCCTCGGTTCTTTTTTCAGTACCAGGCTTCCGCCCTTTTCCTGCGCTGCCTTCTCTATCTTTGCCGGAAAATCATCCGGCATCCGCTCTAAATCACGTTTTGAAACATAGATTTCTCCTGCCCGATCCGTCACGAACCGGGAAAGAAGCTGCTCCATCCATGCAAAATACGCCTCATCCGGCTTTGCCAGCAGCTCCTTGTGTGCCGCCGCAAGCATTTCCTCGATGATCGCCTGCTTTTCCGCAAGGATCGCCTGGCGCTTCTTTAGCGCCGCCGAAGAACGAAGCCGTTCCTCATAGCTTTTTTCACGCTGCGCCGCCGATTTCGCCTGCTCTTCCTCCAGCTTTTTTACCTTTTCACCGGCTGCCGCAAGAGTCGTCTCCGCTTCACCGGCTGCTTTTTCCCGAATCGCAAGCGATTCCTGCTTTGCATCGTCAAGGATCTGAGCAATAATCTTATCTAATCCATTCATACGCTTCACTCCTTAACTGATTTTGATTCTTTCCGCCGTGCCAGATTACAGTGCATTGATTGCCAGAATCGAAACCAGAAGTGCCAGAATCGCATAGGTCTCAACCATCGCCGGGAACAGCATCGCTTTACCAAACTGTTCCGGTTTCTTCGCTACGATACCGATGGAAGCAACCGACGTTCTTCCCTGATGTCTCGCCGATACCAGACCAACCACGCCGATCGGAAGGCATGCTGCCAGATATAAGAGTCCCTGGGAGATCGACATGCTCATGTCAGCGCCGCCGCCAAGAAGACCAATCTTAGAAAGAGCGATGAAACCAACCAGCAGACCGTAGATACCCTGGGTACCCGGAAGCAGCTGGAGCAGAAGCACCTTCGCGAATTTATCCGGATCCTCGGTTACGACTCCGGCTGCTGCCTGACCTGCCACGCCTACGCCGTAGGCTGAACCCATACCTGCAAGAATAACCGCCACTGCAACTCCCAACAATGCAAATACAATTCCGCTCATATTTAATCCTCCTTGATTTCCACGTATTTTGTTATCTGCTTAAACGGACGGAACGCCTTTCCGCCACCCTCATAGAACTTTCCGAAAAACTCGACGTACTGCAGACGGCAGGTATGCACATACGCGCCGAGCAGGTTGATCGCCAGGTTAAACAGGTGTCCGAAGCAAAATACCAGTATAAATACAATCACGCCAAATACATTATTTCCAACCATACTTCCCATCTGGTTGATAACCGATGCGATAACGCCGGTTGCCAGTCCGAGCGCCAGAAGGCGCGAGTAGGAAAGCACATCCGACACCCATCCGGTAATATTGTACAAATCATATGCGCCAAGCGCCAGCCGCAGGATCGGATTCTTCTTGTCGCGCGCCGACATCACCAGAATTCCCAGCGCGCCCACGATCGCCATTCCCTTTGCCAGCGAATTAAGCACCGGCGGGAATACGATATTCATCTGCGCGATGGAACCAAACAGTTCCGTCGGAAGCAGCATCAGGATCAGCCCCAGAAGCAGGAGGTACCAGAGTACCACGTCGCAGATAAAATCCACAACCTTGCCATCCTTTAAGAGCATATATCCTTTCAGTCCCAGCCCCAGGAATAAGTGAATCACGCCAAATAACATCGAATAAACCAAAAGCTTCATCGGGTCATTTAGCGGGACAAACCAGAGCGCCGGTATCGTCACCGTATGTCCAAAATATGTCCGGCTCACGATGTCCACCGCATCTCCGAAATAACCGCCGAACATGACGCCCCAGAACAGGGTCGAAAGTCCGCAGTACATAAAGAGCCGCAGTGATTTCCGCAGGTTTTCTTCCATCCTTGGGAATTTCTTAAGTGCCAGGAAGCACATCAAAAATACAATAAATCCGTATGCCGCATCTGAAAGCATCAGACCAAACAAAAATACATAGCACGCTGCCATGATGCCGGTCGGGTCCATCTCCCCCTTCGCCGGTAAGCCAAAGGACGCGGTCACGCCCTCCGCCGACGCCGCGAAGGTTCCGTTGGAGAGAAGCACCGGTGCTTCCTCATCCTCCGGCACATCCGAACTTTCCACTGCAAGTTCAAACCGGCTATTCAGCTTCTCCTCCAGTCCTTTCGCATCGCGCTTCGGGATAAATCCCGTGATCATACACGTTTTTTCCGACTGTAAGATCTCGCCGAGCGCCTCATACTTCTGTGCCCGCAGGCGGTAATAGTCGGATAACAATTTCAAATCTTCCCTCGCCGGAGCGCACTGTTTCAGTTCTTCTTCCGTCGCTGCCGCGCGTCCCTCATGCTCTGCCGCCTGCGCTTTGAGTTTCTTAGCGTAAGCTGCCGGAACTTCCTCCACCGGACGCGCCGGACGGGCAAATCCAATCGACCGGAGTGCTGTCTCCAGCTTCTCCTCGTCCTCTTTCAGGCAAATTACCGCAATGCAGGTCTGGTCGGCATCGCTTCCGACAACCTCCAGCTCCCATTTTTCAAGCTGCGGCTCCTGTTTTGCCACCGAAGCGTAAATTTCTTCCTGCGTATAAGCGCCTCCGCCGACCGCGCCAGCTAAGATAGCACACCGTTTCGTCTCCTGATACGCAAGTGGAATCTCCAGCTTCTGCCACGGTCTCAGGCTTTCCGCCTCCGCCAGCAGTCTAAGCGCCGCAGTCTTTTCCTCCGTGATCTGCTTTTGCAGGTTCAAAATGCGTTCCGCCTGACCTAAAAGCGCCTCTGCGTTCGCCTCCGTCTCCCGGTACGCGCCTGCCTTTGCAAGCGGCTTTCCGGCAAGCCCAGCAAGCATCGATGTTTCCTCCGGAACCACCGCGGCAAGCACTTCCAATGCGCGATCCGCCGTCGCCGCATTCCGCTCAAACTTCTGCCGATCCTCCAGCGTGTCCGTCCGCTTAAATACCTCGTCCGGCTCCGCCTCCGCAGAGAGCTCCAGCACTCCGGCAGCCTGCAGAAACTCCATCAGGGACTTACGGTCCTTCTTCAGGGCACAGATACATAGCTTTTGCATCTGCAATACTGCCATATCTACATCCCTCCATTCACTAGACCAGTTCCGCTATGAGCCGGTCAACCACCTCCGGTTTCCGTCTGTCCGCCGTCTCTCTGAGCGTCTGACACTCCGCCTCGGCTTCTGCCAGTGCCTGTTTTACGTACTCCTTCCCTCTGAGAGTCAGTTCTTCTTCCTGCTTCACAGCTGCTTCTTTCCCCCTTTTCTGTGCATCTGCGAGCATTCGATCCGCTTCTGCCTCCGCCTCCGCCTTAACGCGGCGTGCATCCTCCGAAGCCTGCGCGACCAGTTCCGATGCCTTCGCCTCTGCGTCCTCGACCGCCTGGATCGTCTCCTTGATCATTGAACCACCACCTTTTCCCCTAATTTTTTTTCAACAATAATGCAATATCCTTATTATGTTTCACATCCTCCCATTCCATACAATTCGCTGATTCGAAGCATCAAAAGCACATGGAAAATAAATAAGTTTTCTCGCATTTGTATACTATTATAACTTTTTCAATCAGTTTTGTCTATTAAATGTTTTAATTTTGAAAAGATTATACATACATCTTAATTTATGAAAAAAAATTTCGGTTCTCATGAAAAACAGTGTTTGTTTCCACAAAAAAAGCTGCCAGACAATTGTTGCTCTTCCACAAACCACTGTCTGGCAGTCCCCTATTATATATTTATTTTTATGCGAGCCACCCGATCGAATTAAGGAAATAGACCCACAAAAAGATCGTCACAACCGAGGCGACCGTGCTCAACACGACAAACTGTCCCGCCAGCTCGCCGTCGCCGCCCATGTTCTGCGCCATCGCATAGGACGCCGTCGCAACCGGAGTCGCGTACATTTCAAAGTAAACAAAACGTTCCACACCGGAAAAGCCGAGCAGCGTCGCAACCGCCAGAATCACTGCCGGCAGGATCACCATCTTGAAGGTCATCGACGGAACCACATATTTCAGATTGCCGCCGATCGCATTGAAATGCAGCGTTCCGCCCAGTACGAACAGTGCCAGCGGCGTTGTCAGATTGGCAAACTGCTTGATCGGTCCTTCCACGGAAACCGGAAGTTTAATTCCTAATATATGGAAGATAAAGCCCAGGAGCGCGCCGCGGATCATCGGATTTTTCAGGATATTCTTAATCAAAACAGAAACCGGGACCTTGCCGCCCCGGAACAATTCCAGAATCACGACCGCCGTTATGTTGTAGACCGGAATCACGATCGCCACCATCATCGTCGCCAGCAGTGTTCCCTCCTCACCGAACACGCTGGTTGCCAGCGGAATGCCGAACAGGACAAAATTGCTGCGGTAAATCGCCTGGATGATAACGCCGCGCCGCTCATTTTCCTTTACCAGACGCGGAACCACAGCAAGCAGAACCGCCTGCAAAAGCAGCACGCTGATAATGGCGACTGCCACCAGACGCAGATTTAATGTCATTCCCTCCGGAATGGAATACAGGTTGTTAAACATCAGAATCGGAAAGAATGCCTGAAAGATCACCTTATTCAGGCGCTTCATAAAATCCTCATCCGCCAGCCCCGACATCCTGACTCCATATCCAAATGCGATATAGAGCAGAAACGGAAGGACTGTATTAAGTGCAAATAAAAAATTTTCCATATAATTCCTGCCACTTTCTTCTTAATTGCTTTGTTCTGGACGCGGTTTCTATCCAGTCAGGCCGCACCCCTTTAATCACCAGATTTATTATATACCCCATCCAAGAAATCGACAAGAAAAATTCAAGCGTGCCAGCCTCATAAACAGTTCCGAAAAAGTTTCGAATTATGTAATACTCGTTTAGATTTATTTTAGATATTGGTCAAAATATGGACACAATTATCCAGTATTATAATGGCATAACATCAATGAGGCAGATGACACTACAAGATGCGCGCAATCGTTATCTGGCTCGACTAACAACAATTTCCTTTATATAGATATTTCTTCGCAGTCTTTTATCCCCCTTCGGCTGTGAAGAACCCCCACCTTGGGTACAAAAAAGAGACGGTTTGACGCCGTCTCTTTTTATGTACTCTGCAAACTACCAGGAAAGCACCTCATGGCCATCCTCGGTTACCAGCACCTGAATCTCCCACTGGGCGGATGCTTTTCCATCCTTCGTGTATACACTCCAGTCGTCATCGCCGTCCACGAATACTTCCTCGGTTCCCTCATTGATCATCGGCTCGATCGTGAACATCATGCCCGGTGCAAACATCATGCCGGTGCCTCTCTGGCCAATATATCCAACCCACGGATCCTCATGGAACTCGATGCCGACGCCGTGACCGCCAATCTCACGAACCACAGAATAGCCATTTTCTTCCGCATGCTTCTGGACCGCTTCCGCCATATCGCCCATGAAGCCCCACGGTTTTACCTGCTCCAGACCTAATTCCACACACTCTTTGACAACATCCACCAGTTTTTTATGTTCCGGGCTGACATTTCCGATGCAGAACATACGGGAAGAATCCGCATAATAGCCGTGATAAATGGTCGAAACATCCACGTTGATAATATCGCCATCCTTTAATACGACATCCGCTGACGGAATGCCATGGCAGACCTGGTCATTGATGGATGTGCACACGCTCTTCGGGAATCCTTCATAGCCAAGCGGCGCCGGAATTCCGCCCATGCGGGTCGTCTCATTGTATACCCACTGATCGATCTCCTCAGTTGTGACGCCAGCTTTGATATGCTCAGCCACATAGTCCAGAACTGCCACATTGATCTTGCAGCTCTCGCGGATCCCCTCGATCTGCTCCGGGGTCTTGATCATGTCGTGATCCGGGATCTGATATCCGGCGTCCGCCGCCTCCATCAGCTTCTCGTCAAACACCTCATGGCAATGTTTGTACTTCTTTCCGCTTCCACACCAGCACAGATCATTTCTTCCTAATTTTTTCATCTTACTTTCATTCCTTTCGTCCTGCACTCCGGCAGCCCGTTTGTCACTTTCTAACAGGCGGGTCAGCCTGCTTCCCTCATTCGGGAGACTGTTTGGAGTTTAACACACCGACGCTGAAAATGCAATGAAATCGCCCTTATCCAGCCAGATTCTCAATAATTGTGTTACTGTTTTTATCCCAAATTTTCACGATTTTTTCAACTTTTTAACAGTCTTCCTCTCTATTTTTCAGAAGAAACATTGTATAATAGAAGCATCCATATGAATTTTTTGAAAGGAGACTTTCTTTATTTAAATGAAACATTCAAATAAACCTTCTGTTTCTGGAACTTCCAATGAAACTTTCCTGAAAACAGAATCAGCCAGCAGCCTTCAAGGTTCAGCCGAACCAAACTCTCCGGATACCAGCATTTCCAATAGCAGCGAAACATATCCACACAAAATTGACGCCTTAAAAAATTGGTTCCGAACCCGCCCGATCGTTGAAAAATTCTGTGCGCTTCCGACATACATACAGAGCTGGGGACTTACCCTGTTTTTCATGGGTACCGCCACGATCATCGCGTTCTGCTTTTTTCATGCGCTCAAAAATCCGACTGCCAACATCGCGCTAACATACATTCTGGCGGTCTTTTTGGTAGCGCGTTTTACGGACGGATACAGCTTCGGTCTGTTCTCCTCCTTTGTCGGCGTTGTCTGCGTCAATTTTCTGTTCACGTATCCGTATTTCGCGCTGGATTTCACGATGGCCGGCTATCCGATTACCTTCGTGGCAATGTTTTCAATTTCCAGCATTACAAGCGCCATCACAAGCAACATGAAAACACAGGCGCGCGTGCTGGCAGAACGTGAAAAGATGCTGATGGAAGCGGAAAAGGAAAAGATGCGGGCGAACCTGCTGCGGGCAATCTCCCATGACCTCCGCACCCCGCTTACCAGCATCATCGGTTCCAGTACCGTATATCTGGAAAATGGCAGCAGCCTCCCGGAGGTTGAGAAAAATGCGCTGGTGCGCCATATTCTTGAGGATTCCAACTGGCTCTTAAACATGGTTGAAAACCTGCTCTCCGTCACGCGTATCAACAATGAGACGGCAAAGGTAACTAAGACCTCGGAACCGGTCGAGGAAGTTCTCTCCGAGGCGATGATCCGCTTAAAAAAGAGACTTCCAGACGCCAATATCCATGTGCGCGTGCCGGAGGAATTCCTGATGGTCCCGATGGACGCAGTTCTCATCGAACAGGTTCTCATCAACCTGCTGGAAAATTCCGTTGTCCACGCGGAAAGCACCGAACCGATCGAGTGCTATGTGGAATCGCTTTCCGACTATGCGATTTTTCATGTGCGTGATTACGGCGTCGGCATCCCGCCGGAGAAGCTGGCAACCATCTTTGACGGCTCTTCTTCCACGACCAGCACTTCGCCGGATGGACGAAAAGGCATGGGAATCGGGCTTTCCATCTGTAAAACAATCATTCTCGCCCACGGCGGCGAAATCAGGGCAATCAACCACACACGCGGTGCCGAATTTTACTTTACTCTTCCAAAGGAGGACAAATAACATGACACATAAACTTTCTATTTTATTAGTAGAAGATGAAAAAAACATCTGCGACTTCATCTCCGCCTCCCTGTCCGCACAGGATTACCGCATTTCCACCGCACACACGGGAAAAGAAGCACTTCCGATCATCACGTCCCAGTGCCCGGATCTGATTCTCCTCGACCTGGGGCTTCCGGACATGGACGGCATGGAGATCATCCGCCAGGTCCGCACCTGGTCCAGCATCCCGATCATCGTCCTCTCCGCCCGCACGCAGGAACAGGAAAAGGTACGTGCGCTCGACCTTGGCGCGGATGATTATCTGACCAAGCCGATCGGCACCTCCGAGCTTCTCGCGCGCATCCGGACTGCCCTGCGCCACAGCAACCGCTTAAACACAGCTTCTCCGCTTTATAAGCGCCCATTCCATGCAAAGGGACTGACGATCGATTTTGAAAAACATCTGGTATCGGTTGATGGAAGGGATGTCCATCTGACGCAGATCGAGTTTAAGATTATCTCCCTGCTGGCACAGAATTCCGGCAGAGTCATGACGTATGATACGATTATTTCGAATATCTGGGGGCCGTATGCGGACGATGATAACAGTATTCTGCGCGTGAATATGGCACATATTCGAAGGAAACTGGAGCAGAATCCAGCGGAACCGCAGTATGTGTTTACGGAGATCGGGATTGGGTATCGGATGATTGAGGATGAGATGCAGTAATAGATAGATTGATTGATTGTCGTGATGCGGAAAGAGGCGTCCGGGAATCTGCACCGCCTGCGTCTCCAATTATCATTGTTCGCTTGCTTTCGCTACATCTGTTCGTCTGGATCGGACAAAAATGTCCGCCCCAGCCGGACAGCTGGCGTGGGATGCGTACAATCGATAATTGGAACGCTGGCTTTTGATTGTCTATTTTTGTTTTTGTCTGTTTTTTTATTCTACTTCGCTTTCAATGACTCCATCGTATAAACCAATTAAGTCTTCATAGCCATCCGTGGATGGAAGTGTCACTACGACCGGCTCGCCCGGGTTCTGGACTTCGGTCTCCATCAGAGTAATGCAGGTCATCGGCTGGTCGAGGACTTCCATGTTGTATACGATATAGTTTGTCATATAGATAATGTAATCGTTGTCATCCAGCACGTAAGCGCCTTTCATTTCCTGGATGTTCATGTCCAGATTGACATCGGTGCCGAGTGTGTTCATCACGGTTCCGAGGGCTTCTTTGACGTTCTTGTTTAGCTTCTTTGGATTTGCCTCATATGCCAGCACACGTTTTCCATTGACCTCGTTTAAGGAAATGCCCTTCATATAGCTGGATTCCATATTGCTGGTGTTGACTCCGGTCTGGACGGAGGATATGATCTGCTCTAATGGCATCGGGTATTTCAGTTTGACACCGTTGGCATCTACGTAATAGTAGCCGTCCGTATAAAAAACCTGTGAATAGCTGTCCTGTCCCAGAATCGAGGAAGCGACCTGTGCCAGGTACTTGAGATCGGTGGTATCCTGCATATCCATCTCTGCATGCATCGCCATATCAACTTTCATCTGACCGTCCGGAATGACATCCTTTGCAAGTATGACCGAATGGACGCCGCTCTGAATCTCCGCGGACTGAATCGTATTGTTCTTCTCCATCACCCGGTCAAATACCTCCGCCGGATTTTCGGCTGCAAATGCGGTTGTTGACATCGTCATAATGGCTGCTGCACTCACAAGTGCGGTTGCTAATTTTTTCATCCCTGTTTCCTCCTGTCTGCTGCCGGGCTTATGTCGTATTTCCCTATATAACTTTCTGCCCTATCTATAACCCATTTTCGAGCTGTGTCGGCAACCCAGCTTTTGTTCCTGAAATTCACGTTTCTGGACACGAAAACCACTCCGACTTTATCTTCAGTATATATAATTTGGCATCGCTTGTAAACCATATCGGCGGATACTTTCCCTTACATTTTTATTACATCTGACGGCTCTTTCGATTCCAAAAGTGCCTGCTTTTGAGTATTCTTTCTTTTCTGGTTATTATATACAAACATGAAAATTGCCATCAGGCAGATAATTCCATATCCGAGGAAACTCCAGCCGTCCGGCACCTGCCCGAAGATGAAGAAACCGAGCATCGTCGAGAAGATCAGCTGCGAATAATCGTAGATGGAAATACGGCTCGCCGGGGCATAGCGGTATGCCGCCGTGATCGCAAACTGTCCGCCCGCCGCCGCGCAGCCCGCCAAAAGAAGGATCCCCATCTGCTGCCAGGTCATCGGATGATAGTCAAAAATCAGCCACGGCAGCACAACCACACAGGAAAATACCGAGAAAAACAGCACGATCACCGGTCCCTTTTCTCCTGCCTCTCCCAGTTTCCGCACCATCGTGTACGCCGCGCCCGCGCAGATGCCGCCGAAAAAGCCCAGCAGCGACGGCACAAGTGCCAGATTGGAGAATGTCGGCTTTACCACGAATATACTGCCGAGAAACGCACCGAAGATCAGCGAAAGCTGAATTGGCATAACTTTTTCCTTTAAGATCAGCCAGCTGAACAGCACTGTAAAAAACGGCGACATTTTATTTAGAATCGATGCGTCCGCCAGCACCAGATGATCCACCGCATAAAAGTTACACAGCACTCCCATCGTGCCGAAAATTGACCGCATCAGAAAATACGGCAGATTTTCCCTGCGGATACGAAACGGCTCTCCCGCCCGCAAAAGCAAAACAACCGCTGCCAGCGCCGCCACAAGATTGCGAAAAAAACTCTTCTGCATCGACGGCAGATCGCCCGCCAAATGTACAAACATACTCATCAGCGCAAAACAGAACGCAGACAGCACCAGGCAGGCAATTCCGCGGTATTCCTGCTTCCGGGTGTCCGGATGATTTTCTACCATGTTTTCATTCCCCTTTCCGTCTTCCTATCTTCCAGTATACGCACATCCCACATTTTTGTCTATTCTTGACACAAATTTGTTTCCATACTAAAATAGAGAAACCATTAACAACACTATCATTTGTAAGGAGCCTGTTATTTTGCTGAAATTATTCCATTCCCTCGATTTAAAACTAAAATCCTGCCTGATTGCACTGTTTGGAAGTGCATTTCTGGCATTTGGCCTGTACCATGTCCATTCCTTTTCCGGTGTCACCGAGGGCGGTGTCTTAGGAATGACGCTTCTGCTTGATCACTGGTTCCATATCTCCCCATCCGTGTCCGGCTTCATCATAAACCTCGCCTGCTACGCGATGGGATGGAAACTTCTGGGGCGGCAGTTCATCGCCTACTCCATTCTTTCCAGCGCCAGCTTCTCCCTGTCTTACCGGATCTGTGAGCAGTTTCCGCCCCTGTGGCCGCAGCTTGCCGATATGCCGCTTGCCGCATCCCTGCTCGGCGCGGTCTTCGTCGGCGTCGGTGCCGGGCTCTGCGTGCGGATCGGCGGTGCCCCGGGCGGGGACGATGCGCTTGCGATGAGCCTTTCCCACGTGACGCACATCAAAATCCAGTGGATCTACCTCCTGTCCGATTTTGCTGTACTGGTGCTTTCACTGAGCTACATTCCGTTAAACCGCATGGTATATTCCATCCTCACGGTACTCCTGTCCGGACAGATCATCGGGTTTGTGCAGACCGCGGGAACACATCCAGTGGAAAATATGGAAACTTGATCGTTTTCATACGGTTCTCCCGGTTTCAAACGTGCCTACCCGTGAACAGTAATGAATTTTCTATATTTTTTGATTTTTTTTAAAAAAACGCTTGCCAAATCAACCGACCTATGATATTATATAACTCGTTGAAGCGATGCTTCAGAAATGCGCGAGTGGCTCAGTTGGTGGAGCGCGACCTTGCCAAGGTCGAGGCCGCGGGTTCGAGTCCCGTCTCGCGCTCTTTTTATTTTATAGCGGAAACCTTTTCATTTTCATGGGGGTTTCCGCTATTTTCGTTACTGGTCACAGTTACACTTTTTCTTTTCAAGGGAGTATTTTACCATGATACAAAAAGTAAGTTCTTTTCTCAAAAAGGATACCGTTTTAACCATCGCCCTGGCTCTGGCTGTCCTTTCCATGTTTATCATACCACCGTCTGCCGGATACCTGAAATATCTGGATCTGCACACACTGATCCTGCTCTTTGGCCTGATGACAGCAACCACAGGTCTCCAAAACATCGGTTTCTTTCGACAGCTCGGGGAATTACTGCTGCTTCGAATCCATTCACTCAGGCAGCTGGAACAGCTTCTGATTCTTCTGTGTTTCTTTTCCAGCATGCTGATCACCAACGATGTGGCCTTAATTACCTTCGTTCCATTCGCTCTGGAATTACTGCGGATGGTAAACCGCAAAGACCGGATCGTTCCGGTTGTCGTCTGCCAGACACTGGCAGCCAACCTCGGCAGCATGACAACTCCGGTGGGGAATCCCCAGAATCTGTATCTGTATTCCCACTTTGAGCTTTCACTTGATACATTTATCCGGAGCATCGGTCCATTTTCGCTGCTTTCATTGGTTTTGCTGCTGCTCGTCACAATGTTTACACCAAGGGAGACTATCTCACTAGATACAGCCGGTAGAGATACAACCTCCGATGAGACCTTTCCTAAACGCTGCCTTTTCTGCTGTCTGGGAATGTTTTTCCTGTGCCTTTGCACCGTAGCCGGTCTTCTGCCGCTTCCAATCCTGTTTATCTGCATTCTGGCGATTGGCTGTCTGGCAGACCCGAAGATCTTCTGTCAGGTGGATTACTCTCTCATCCTGACTTTTATCGGATTCTTCATCTTCATCGGGAATCTGAAACACATTCCTGCGGTAAGCTCCCTGCTTTCCAGTATGATCACGGGACACGAAGTGATAGTCTCCGTTCTGGCCAGCCAGGTAATCAGCAACGTTCCGGCCGCCATCCTGTTGTCCGGATTTACCGAAAAAGGAGTTTCCCTTCTGATCGGAACTAACCTCGGCGGTCTCGGCACCCTGATCGCATCCATGGCGAGTCTTATTTCTTACAAATATATCGTCCGCTCCTGCCCAGAGAAAAAAGGAATCTACTTCCGCTGGTTCACGATTGCAAATGCGGGATTTCTAGCAGTCCTGATGGCGGTATATTTTCTGGTTTTTTATAGCATCTGATAAAAAAGAATGTGCCTTGGCACATCCGGGCGTCTCGCGCGGTCGCTTGCGACATGTTCCTGCTTCGCGCGAGTGCACATCCTCGCGGAGCGTTTTTTGTTTCATAGGACGTAATTTCCTATGAAACAAGAAAGCCCCCAGAGCGGCAACTCTGGGGGCTTTCTTAATTTTAAACAACAAAAAAGCGGGTGATGGGAATCGAACCCACGTATCCAGCTTGGAAGGCTGGTGTTCTACCATTGAACTACACCCGCATGATAAATTATGAAATTGTAATGCCCAGAACCGGAATCGAACCAGTGACACGAGGATTTTCAGTCCTCTGCTCTACCAACTGAGCTATCTGGGCATCCTGAGGAATCCTGTGATTCTCATGTTCGCTCTTGTTCAGCGACATGAGTTATTATACTAGAGAGTCTTTTAAATGTCAACTATTTTTTTCTACTTTTCTAAATTTTTTCAAAAACTTTTTCAACTTGCTGTTCCTGCCGCACAGCCAGCGTCCACATCTTCATCTCCAAATTTTCCGTAAACAATGGAAAAACCGACTCTTTTTCATTTTCCTGCATCTTTTTGATTTTGATGGTTGACAAATCCTTTTGGGTGTGTTTATAATGCATGTAACGAAGAACACAGATAAACCGATGAGGAAGAGGAGTATCTGACCTATGTATCGCCACAGAGAGTTCCGGATGGTGGAAACGGAACGCCTTACCGTCAGTGAATGGACTTCCGAGGGCAGCCTTGAACGATTGTATCAGTAGGGGCTGACGGGACCCCACCCGTTATCCATCGGGGCACGTATGATGGTACGTGTAAGCGAGTGGACATTTTCACAAATGTCAATTTGGGTGGTATCGCAGAAGTTTACGCTTTTGTCCCATGTATGGGGACAGAGGCGTTTTTTAGTTTCTGGAAACATTCTCAGTAAAATCTTTCATCACGGCGCGCGGCGCCAAACCAAAGAGAATCTTCTTTCCAGACACATTCTTTACTCTGCTCCGGCAAGGCAGACTGATACATCTGCCATCCAAAACAAATATCAAAATAAGAATAAAGAATGGAGAAAATGACTATGAAAAAGAATCTGAAAAAATTATTTGCACTTGGATGCACCGCAGCCCTGACACTGACAACCGCAGGATGCTCTTCCAGCACATCCAGCAACGCTTCCGAAGCAGACACCACCGCCGAAACCTCTCAGGAAGCTTCCGCGGACAAAGAAATTTATAATGTAGCGATTGTCAAACAGCTCGACCACGCTTCCCTCGATGAGATTGCAAATGCAGTCGAGGCAGAGTTAGATAAAATCGCCGAGGATAACAATGTAACCATTCACTACGAACTGTACTCCGGCCAGAATGACCAGACAACCTTAAAGCAGATTGGTGATCAGGCGGTTGCTGACGGTGTTGACGCCATCATCCCGATTGCAACCCTGGCTGCACAGGTAGCAACCGTATCCGCACAGCAGACCCAGACACCGGTTGTCTACGCCGCTGTTTCCGATCCGGAAGCCGCTGAGCTGACCGGCATCGACTATGTAACCGGTACCAGCGATGCGCTGAACACCGAGAAAATCATGGATATGATTTTTGCCGCAAACCCAGATGTTAAAAATGTGGGGCTTTTATATTCCTTATCTGAGGCAAACTCAACCAAACCGATCGCGGATGCAAAGGCATACTTAGATGAAAAAGGCATCTCCTACACCGAGCAGACTGCAAATACCAACGACGAAGTAATTACCGCTGCCTCCTCCCTGGTTGCTGACAAAGTAGACGCTGTCTTCACTCCTACCGACAATGTCATCATGGCAGCTGAGCTGGCTATCTTCAAGGATCTGGCCGATGCAGGCATCCCGCACTATGCCGGCGCTGATTCCTTCGTCCGCAATGGCGCATTTGCCACCTGCGGCGTCAACTACACGGCTCTTGGTACACAGACCGCTGACCTTGCTTATCAGGCAATCACCGAAGGCATGGACGGCATGGAAGACTACTACACCGCAGAAGGCGGCATCGTAACCGTAAATACCGAGACTGCAAAAGCCCTGAATATCGACACAGCTGTATTCAAAGATTTTGGCGATGTTGTAGAGGTTAGGACCACCGAGGACTAATACACCCTCATCCGGCAGCACTTTGATTTTCATTTGACTGACTTTCATGTACTCTCAGAACCGTAAGACAGACCAGACGCCAGCCGCATCCCCCGCTTACCACGCGGCTGGCGCATCTGCCTTATGAACGCTCTGGGAGTACAAATCATTCTACGGAGGTAATTTCCCATGCTTCATATTTTACAAACCGCTCTGGAACTGGGATTTCTGTATGCGCTGGTGCCGATGGCGCTGTTCTTGAGTTTCCGCATACTGGACATCGCGGATATGACGACGGACGGCTGTTTCGTCCTCGGCACAGCGGTATCCGTCACAATGGCTGCGGCAGGGCATCCATTCCTCGCGGTTCCGGCTGCCATGCTTGCAGGCATCTGCGCCGGATTTGTTACCGCATTTCAGCAGACCCGTCTCGGCGTGCCGTCCATTCTCGCCGGTATCATCACCAATATGGGACTCTACACCATCAATCTGATGGTAATGGGCTGGAGTGCCAACGTGAGTCTTTTAAAGACAGAGACCATCTTTTCCCTGCTTCAGAAAACCGGTATCGGGGGTGACTGGTATGAAGCACTTCTGGCAATCTGCGTAACTGTGCTTGCGGGCGCACTGCTCGTCTATTTTCTCGGTACCCGTCTGGGACTCTCCATCCGGGCAACCGGCAACAACATTGACATGGTGCGCGCCTCCTCGATCAACCCGACATTTACCATTACGGTCGGCTTATGCATCGCCAATGCGCTGACCGCACTCTCCGGCGCAATGGTCGGTCAGTACCAGAATACCGCCGACATCAACGGCGGCACGGGTATCGTCGTGATCGGTCTTGCCTGCCTGATCATCGGTGAAACCGTCCTCGGACGCCGCGGTGTGGCAAGAGGTGTCATCGCCACCGTCATCGGTTCGATTATTTACCGTTTTATCTACGCTATCGTCCTGTATACAAAAATCATGCCTGTACAGGGGCTGAAACTGGTCACCGCTGTGATCGTAGCGCTGGCAATCGCATTTCCGACGATCCGGAAATGGGCGGCATTCCAGACACGTAAAAATGCAGCGGCACGCCGGAAGGGAGGACACGGAGCATGTTAAATATTCAGTCGATATCAAAAACCTTTAATCCGGGAACTGTCAACGCCAAACAGGCGCTCTCCGGGCTGTCCCTGCATCTGGATCACGGCGATTTCGTGACAATCATCGGTTCCAACGGCGCCGGAAAATCGACCCTGTTCAATGCGATTGCCGGCAGCTTCTACGTCGATGACGGCTTTATCGAGCTGGACGGCGAGGACATCACCTATATGCCGGAGCACAAGCGCAGCCTGATGGTCGGCCGCCTCTTCCAGGACCCGTTAAAGGGAACGGCGCCGGGCATGACGATCGAAGAAAATCTTGCCCTCGCCTATCTGCGGACTGCAAAGGGGAAATCGCCATTTTCCCGCATTTCCAAGAAAGATAAGGATGCGTTCCGCGAACGCCTCTCCCTCTTAAATATGGGGCTTGAAGACCGGATGACCCAGCCGGTCGGACTTCTCTCCGGCGGTCAGCGCCAGGCGCTCACCCTGCTCATGGCAACCCTCATCACGCCGAAGCTTCTGCTGCTCGATGAGCACACTGCCGCCCTCGATCCGGGAACAGCTGAAAAAGTACTGGAGCTGACGAAAAATATCGTTGCTGAGGAGAAAATCACCTGCCTGATGATCACCCACAATATGAACCAGGCTCTGGAGCTCGGAAACCGCACGCTCATGATGGCAAACGGAAATATCGTGCTCGACGTCGGCGGCGCAGAGCGCGCTTCCATGACTGTCGAGGATCTGATCGCCCGCTTCAAGACCGGCGCAGGCCACGCGCTGGATAATGACCGTATTTTATTGTCGGAATAATTTTAAAAAAGCAAAAAATTCAAAAAGTCCCATCCTTTCAGATTTGAATCTGCATAAGGATGGGACTTTTTTATATTTCTCTTATCCAATTTCTATTTCCCAAGCACATCCGAAAGCGCTGCAAACTGCGCCAGCGTCAGCGTCTCGCCGCGCACGGACGGTGAAAGTCCCAGCGACTCGATTGCGGCTGCGATCTCTTCCTTGCTAAAGGAGAGATCCTGTGCGTTGGAAAGCCCGTTTTGCAGGGTTTTCCGGCGCTGGTTGAAGGACGCGCGGATGAGACGGAACATTAAATCTTTATCCTTTACCTCCACCGGCGGCTTCGCATGGCGGGTCAGACGGATGACCGCTGAGCCGACATTCGGACGCGGAATGAAACAGTTCGGCGGCACATTTGCCACGATGTATGGCTCGGCATAATACTGAACCGCCAGCGACAGCGCGCCGTAATCCTTCGAGCCCGGACCAACCTGCATCCGGTCTGCGACCTCTTTCTGCACCATAACCGTAATATTGTCGATCGGCGCGCCGCTCTCAAACAGCCCCATGATAATCGGGGTCGTGATATAGTACGGCAGGTTCGCCACAACCTTAACCGGACGTCCGCCGCCTTTTTCTTCCACCATTTTTTTAATGTCAATCTTTAAAATATCTTCATTGATAACAGTTACATTTTCGCAGTCCTGAAGCGTATCTTTTAAGATCGGAATCAGATTTGTGTCGATCTCCACGGCGATGACCTGTCCTGCCGCCTGTGAAAGGCGCTGTGTCATCGTACCGATGCCAGGACCGACTTCCAGGACGGTGTCCTCCTTGGTCATGCCCGCCGCTGAGATAATCTTGTCCAGCACGTGCGTATCAATCAGAAAATTCTGACCGAATTTTTTCTGGAAGGCGAAATTGTATTTCTGTATTACTTCGATTGTATTCTTCGGGTTTCCAAGATCCATTCCGAAAATCCTTTCCCGGGTGTCCGGGACACCCCTTTTTACGGTAACCGGTACAGCCTCCGCGCATTCTCTTCAGTCGCACGGACGATCTCTTCCGGTGTACATTTCTTGATTTCTGCCAGCTTTTCCGCCACATATGGCAGGTTCAGTGAGGAGTTGCGTTTGCCGCGGTTGGGAACCGGAGCGAGGTAGGGGCAGTCGGTTTCGAGTACCAGACGGTCAAGCGGCGCCATCTCGGCTACTTCCAGAAGCTTTTTCGCGTTCTTGAAGGTCAGTACGCCGCCGATACCTAAGTAAAAGCCCATCTTTAAATACTCTGCCGCCATCTCTTTTCCATAGGAGAAGCAATGAATCACACCGCCTATCTCCCCGGAGTGCTCTTCCTTCATGATATCGAGCGTATCCTTCGCCGCATCGCGGCTGTGGATGATGACTGGAAGTTTTAATTCCCGCGCCAGATTTAATTGGCGGTGGAACCATTTTTTCTGTGTCTCATGATCCGGCTCTTCCCAGTAATAATCCAGACCAATCTCTCCGATTGCAACAATCTTATCCGACTGTGCCAATACACGAAGTTCGGCAAATTTTTCCTCATCAAGCTCTGCCGTGCTGCTGGGATGAACACCGGCCGCACCGTAGATAAAGGGATATCTCTTCGTCAGTTCAATGGTGGTCTTTGTGCTCTCCATATCGGCACCCACATTGACAACCGTTCCGATCCCGCCTGCTGCCAGACCGGAAAGCAGCGCCTCCCGGTCCTCATCAAATGCCTCATCATCATAATGGGCGTGTGTGTCAAATATCATATAACTTATATTTCTCCATTTCCATTCAAGAATGTCTCAATATTCTTGCTGCAAGATGGGAGTCATCTCACATCTGATATTAGCAGATTTCTGCGCCCGCCGGCATATCCTTCTCGGTGGTCATCAGAGACAGCTTGCCTTCTGCATCCTCTGCACAGAGAATCATGCCCTCAGACAGGATACCTGCCAGCTTCGCCGGTTTCAGGTTTGTCACAACCATAACTCTCTTACCTACCATCTCCTCCGGAGAATAAGAATGTTTGATTCCGCTGACAATCTGGCGCACTTTGCTTCCGATCTGGACCTGGGAGCAGAGAAGTTTCTTGGACTTCGGAACAGCCTCGCAGGAGAGGATCACGCCAACCTGGAACTGCAGTTTTGCAAAATCATCGTAGGTAATCTCTGCTTTCGGCTCGATATCGATGCCCTCGGCTTTCTCGTCCTCTTCCTTCTCCGGCTCTGCCTTTGCAGCAACTGCCTTCTTCTGCTCTTCCTGGATAACTTTGACTTTCTTCATCACATCGTCGAGTTTCAGGCGGGCAAAGAGAACCTCCGGCTCCTCAGTCACCTTATTTCCGGACGGATAACGGCCAAATTCATCCATCTGTGGCAGTTCACGTTTTACGGTATTTAATTCTTTTAAGATCTTCTCCGAGGTCTCCGGCATGAAGGACTCAAGCAGGGACGCACCGATCGTGATAGACTCAACCAGGTTGTAAAGAACAGTCGCAAGACGATCCTGCTTGTCCTCTTCCTTTGCCAGAATCCACGGGGTTGTCTCGTCAATGTATTTGTTGCTGCGGCGGAAAATATTGAAGATCTCGGTGATCGCATCGGCAACGCGCAGCTTATCCATCTTCTCATCAACCTTGCGGACTGCTTCCAGCACTACCTTCTTCAGATCCTCGTCCACCGGCTCCGTCACACCCTTGTCGGCTACCACGCCGCCAAAGTACTGGTTCGTCATCGATACCGTTCTCTTTACGAGGTTGCCGAGGATATTTGCCAGATCCGAGTTCAGTCTCTCTACCATCAGCTCCCAGGTAATAACGCCGTCGTTCTCAAACGGCATCTCATGCAGAACGAAGTAGCGGACTGCATCCACGCCAAAGAAATCAACCAGTGTATCGGCGTAAATCACATTCCCCTTGGATTTACTCATCTTGCCGTCGCCCTGTAACAGCCACGGATGACCAAATACCTGCTTTGGAAGCGGCAGGTCGAGTGCCATCAAAAAGATCGGCCAGTAAATGGTATGGAAACGGATAATATCCTTACCAATCAGATGCAGGTCTGCCGGCCAGTATTTCTTGAACAGCTCGCCGCTCTCGCCGTCGCAGTCATATCCAAGACCGGTGATATAGTTGGTCAGTGCATCCAGCCATACATATACAACGTGCTTCGGGTCGAAATCAACCGGAATCCCCCATTTAAAGGAAGTACGGGAAACACACAGATCCTGCAGGCCCGGAAGCAGGAAGTTGTTCATCATCTCATTTTTACGGGAAACCGGCTGGATGAACTCCGGGTGCTCATTGATATAATCGATGAGTCTCTGCGCATATTTGCTCATACGGAAGAAATACGCCTCTTCCTTCGCCGGCTGCACCGGGCGTCCGCAGTCCGGGCATTTGCCGTCTACGACCTGGGACTGGGTCCAGAAGGACTCGCACGGGGTACAGTAAAGTCCCTCGTAGCAGCTCTTGTAAATATCGCCCTGATCATAGAGCTTCTTGAAAATCTTCTTTACCTGCGCCTCATGATCCTCGTCAGTGGTGCGGATAAATTTGTCGTAGGATGTATTCATCAGATCCCAGATCGTCTTGATCTCACCCGCCACGTTATCGACAAACTGCTTCGGCGTGATGCCAGCCTCAGCTGCCTTTAACTCGATCTTCTGACCATGCTCATCGGTGCCCGTCTGGAAACGCACATCGTAGCCCTGCGCTCTCTTGTAGCGCGCAATGCTGTCCGCCAGTACGATCTCATAGGTATTTCCGATATGCGGTTTGCCCGATGTATAGGCAATCGCAGTTGTTATATAGTAAGGTTTCTTACAGTTCTGACACATTTATCATGCCCTCCTTATTAAAATTGCGCTTTAAATTGTGTTCTTCACAAAAAAAGCCTCTAACCGCCCATGGTTTTCCATCTGCGATTAAAGGCAAGCCACCTTCTTTTCTCTGCCTTTTCTTCATATATAAATATATAGATTAAGTCTATCTGTTTTGCATCCCTTTGTCAAGTATGGTATACTTGCAGACATATATATTTGTTTTGGAGGTATTATATTATGCAGAAACGCTTTTCCTTCCCGCCCCTGCCGCGCACAGCGCTCGCGATCGCTGCAGCTGCTGCCCTGGCGCTCTCCGGATGCGCTGGTTCTTCCGGCTCAGGGACCCCCGCCGAATCCTACGCCGCTTCCGGGCAGACTGGTTCTCCTTCCAATGCATCGTCCGATGCTGCCAGCGAACAGGCGCGTTTTGATGCGTTTCTGGCACACCAGTTTCAAGAAAGCGTGCAGGACGATCCGCTCTCCCTTCATTTTCTTGTCCGGAATCCGGAAAATTACGGTATCACCGAACCGGAGATGAAATTTCCAGAATATTCCCTGGAACAGCTTCAAAAAGATTCCGAGGAAAACGCGGCCGTTCTTGAGGAACTTTCTTCCTTCGATACCTCTCTCTTGACCTCCGACCAGCTCTTCACCTACCGGATGATAAAGGACACACTGGAGACGGAAGCCGGCTCGAAGGGACTGGAACTCTACAATCAGCCGTTAAGCGCCCTGATCGGCACGCAGGCGGAACTTCCGACCTTATTAGCCGAATACACATTTTACAACCGTGCCGACATCGACCATTACCTGGCACTGCTTTCGCAGATCGACACATATTACAAGCAGCTCGCAGCGTATGAACAGGCGCAGGCAGACGCCGGTCTCGCACCGTCCGACGACACCATCGACCGGATTTTAAAATCCTGTAAAAGCTACCTCATCCGCCCGGAAAACAGCCTGCTGACGGAAACATTTGTCTCCCGCTTAAATGCGGTTGAGGGCTTAAGCAATGCAGAAAAGGCGTCCTACAAAGCAAAACATCTGACCATTTTAAAGGAACACTTTATCCCGGCATATACAAACCTCTCTAAAGCACTGGAATCGCTCAAGGGCTCCCATCCGGAGGCAGGAGGACTTAGCACCTACGAACACGGCAAGGAGTATTATGCCTATCTTGCGGCGGCGCTGACCGGCACAGATTCTTCGGTCGATGCGCTCAAAACGCGGATTGAGAAGCAGATGCAGGCAGATTTATCCGAAATCCGCGTCCGCTTAAAGGAACATCCGGAACTCATCCGGCAGATGACCGACTCTGCCATCACACTCTCCGATCCGGATGAGATCCTTCAGAATTTACAGGTGCAGATTCAGGATGATTTCCCGGCGCTTACAGATACCTCCTACACGCTCAAATACGTCCCGGAAGCGCTGGAATCTTCCCTGTCCCCGGCGTTTTTCCTCGTACCGCCGATCGATTCCGACGGTTCCAACACCATTTACATCAACGAAAAAGCAAGTACTGAGCAGAACCTCTACACCATGCTGGCGCACGAGGGCTATCCGGGGCATCTCTACCAATCGGCTTATTTCAATGGCCGGGAGCCGGTTCCGGTACGGCGGCTTCTTGCCTGCGGCGGCTACAACGAAGGCTGGGGACTCTACAGCGAACTGTACGCCTACTCCTTCGACAACGGACTGCCGGAAGCGGTCAAACCGCTGATGCGCTGCAGCGAAGCCAGCAGCTACGGGCTGTACGCGCTTCTCGACATCTGCATCCACTATGATGGCTGGGATCTCGCCACAACCACCAGTTATCTGGAAAATTCCTACGGATTTACGGATCCGGAATCCGCGCGCGAGATATACCTGGCAATCATTGATAATCCGGGCAATTACCTGAAATACTATACCGGCTATCTGGAAATCCTGACCATGCGCCAGGAAGCCGAGGAGGTACTTGGAAACAAATTCAACGCCAAGAGCTTCCACCAGTTCATCCTGAACATGGACGGCGCTTCCTTCCGGGTCATCAAACCGTATTTTCAAACATGGCTGATGACGGAGAAATTACACGTATAAGAGAAAAAGAGCGGTATCTCCCTGTATGCATCCGCAGACTTCAGGGATCCCGCTCTTTTCGCATTTTCATGCTTTAGTTTACTTTCTTGTAATTCTTCTCAAAGCTCATCGGACCGTCGCCGATCTTCTCGCCTGCTACGCTCAACTCCAGCGTCTTTGCCTCGTAGTTCTGGATAAATGTATTGGCAATGGCCATGACAACCAGCTTGTCAGAGGACTCCTTTAAGGAGGAGAGATCCAGCGTCAGGGCGCCGTCCTTCTGCTCAAATTTATCCACGGTGATTCCCTCTTCAATGACGCCCACCTCTGCCATCTTATCAAGCAGTTCCTGTGCATCCAGCTCATCGCCGTCAATGCCATCCATATTCTGTTTTAAGCCGCTCTTATCAGATTTTACAGAATATACGCAAACGGTTACCGTCGGATCTGCATCCGTTACCACCATGCTTTCTTTCTCAGCCACGCCGTCTACAGTCTCCTGCTGCGCCGCACCTGCCGGGGCAGTTCCATGTTCGCTGGTTTCTCCTGTATTTCTTGCCGTCGGCGCACATGCGCCCAGAACAGCTGCCATCATAAGACCAGCTGCCATTACCATAAATTTCTTCATAATGTACCTCCTTGTATTCTCCTCGCAGCAGTTGCTTCACGGTTTTCGCAACCGTTTTTGTCTTTCACACCTGTTTCCATCCAGTGCAGACTACATCCATTCTTTTTACCGCTGCCCATCCTTACTCCTAAACCACTGATTCAGCTTCATCAGCGCCTTTACCAACGTCTGCATCTCATCTTCCGACAGATCGCTTGTCAGGCTCTCGATCATCTCCCGGTGGAACCGGGCGTGATGCCCATACGCTTTTCTGCCCCGCTCTGAAAGAGAAATATATACGACCCGCCGATCCTCGAGTCCCCGGCTTCGTTCCACATAGCCTTTTTTGACCAGGCTGTTCATGGCAATCGTGAGCGTTCCCACCGTAACGGACAGTTCTCTGGCAATCGATGACATATTTTTCGGTTCACCAATCCCGATCGCTTCGATCACATGCATATCGTTATTCGTGATGTCTTTAAACTCCGGCGTAATGATTACCTTCTGTTCTATGTCCATCACATCGCGGAACAGCGTCACCAGAAGCTCATTCAGCGTCTCATAATTTCCCACAGTTTTCCCTCTCATCCTTGGTTTCAGCGCGCAAAACGGCAATTTACCCTACCGATTATACAATATTCTGTGCGGCAAGACAACTAGCAAATTTCTTACATCTTCTCTTATACCATAGCACTTGTTACTGTTCACGCACACGTGCCCAGTAACGGAATTTGCCGTGGCTTCGCATTTAAATACGGCAAATTCCTGCTGCCACCACGTTTTCTTACGGCACTTTCGGTTCCAAAAGTGCCTACCCGTGAACAGTTACCATAGCACTACATAAGATACTCGCCACAAGCCCCGCGAACGTTGCAATCAGCGCCCCCGCAAGCGTCCATCGCGTCTTTGAGATCCGCACGGTCAGATAGTAGACACTCATCGTATAAAAAACCGTCTCCGTGCAGCTCTCAAGAACCGACACCATCATGCCGAGCCGCGAATCGGGTCCATACGTTTTAAAAATATCTAAGAGCAGCCCCGTCGCCGCCGAACTGGACACCAGACGCACCAGAAGCAGCGGAACCACCTGTGCCGGTATATGCAGAAATGCCGCCGGTCCCGCCAGCACCCCGGAGAGGAAATCGAGAAAACCGGAGGTCCGAAGCACGCCGACCGCCGCCATCAGTCCCACCAGCGTCGGCAGGATTCCAGCCACCGTTTTAAGCCCCGCAAGCGCCCCTTCGATAAAATCATCAAAAACCGGGCGTTTCTGAAGCACCGCAAACCCAACGATATAAAACAAAACAACCGGAACCAGGTATTCAGAGAGGTAATTGATGCAGCGCATTTGACGGCTCCCGTGTCTATACTTGTTTTATATGTATGGTTTGAATCCGCGTTCTATGATAACGGATCTGTTTCCAGAGCCCCTTATTTTAACAAGGGCATTATAGGGGATAAATTTGTTTTTTGTGTGAAATTTTTCCCCTACATGACGCCAAATTGCGTTTTCTATTTCCAGCCATCCTTTTTTATTGATTTATATTGCTTTCTCCTGCACATCACGCGGCACACCGCCACTCCTGCCAGCGTGCTGACACAGGTCGCCAGGAACGCCGGACCGGCCACTGCCAGCGGATGCGCCGATCCGTACTGGCTCCGGTAGGCGATCATATTGATAGGAATGAGCTGCAGCGATGAAATATTTACGACCAGAAACGTACACATTTCATCGCTCGCCGTTCCCTGTGTGACCGCCGCCGGATCCCCCGCCGCTCTCCGTTCCTCCTCCAATTCTTCCAGCTCCTTCATCGCCGTAAGCCCCGCCGGGGTCGCCGCCCAGCCAAGCCCCAGCATATTGGCAATCATATTGGCGGCCATCGAAGAAAGCGCCGGATGACCCGCTGGAATGCGTGGAAAGAGGAAATGAAGCACCGGCCGCATCCCCGCCGACAACTGCTCAATCAGCCCCGCCCGCCGTCCGATCTCCAAAATTCCCGTCCAGAACGCCATCACCCCCAGCATCGTGATTCCCAGCGAGACTGCATCCCCCGCCGCTGCAAGCATTCCCTCCGTCACCGCCCCCAGCGTCCCATGCACCGCCGCCCAGCCAAGCCCCGTAAGCATCATAAACGCCCAGAGTGCATTTAACATGCATCTACCTCCCTGCTGTCATATGGTACGCTCAGAACATTTTATACTCAGACAAGTATAAAAAGACGCCAAATATACACCATCATAAATAGATACAATTATATCGTTTCTTTTCGTCCATTCCGCTTGCATTTCAGAATTTGGATCTTTAAAATAAGAACTATCATCTCCTTCACATGACAGACATTCTTTGAAAAAGGTCATTTTATATGGATTCTCCTGCCAAAAACCGTGAAGGCATTGAAATATGATTTAATATTATGAAAACGAGGTATTCAGAATGAAACAATCCGCAGATTTAAAGCGTCTCCTCACCTCCATCGATCACAAAAGCTATCCGGCTTACAAGGATGTGCGCGGCGCTTATGATTTTAATACGTATATTTTATACATCGACCATGTACAGGGTGACCCATTTGCTTCCCCTTCCAAGGTCAGTGTCCAGATCCGCCATACGAAAGCCGGATTCCCGGCAGAGCTCTTTGATACGCCATGGAAAAAAACGGCGCTCGAAGATTACCTGCTCCGCTGTTTTTCCCGTGAGATCGGACGTCTTTCTTTCAAGGCAAAAGGTTCTGGAAAAAGCGGCCTGATCGCCACCAGCCGTCCCGGTCAGGAGGTTCTCTCCCGGACCGCCTGCGAGATCGGGAGAAACGAGATTACAGCCCGTTTTGAGGTTGGTTTCCCGGCATTCGGGCGCACCATCAACTCAGGTGAACTGATCCGGATTTTCTTTGATTTTCTTCCAGGCTGCATCGAAAACGTCTTTTTCTACCGCCGCCAGAATACCGCTGAAATCAAAAAACGCATCACGCTGGCAGACGATCAGCAGT
The DNA here is from genome assembly GCF_003481065.1 of Clostridium sp. TF11-13AC. Lineage (NCBI taxonomy): Bacteria > Bacillati > Bacillota > Clostridia > Eubacteriales > Clostridiaceae > Clostridium > Clostridium sp. TF11-13AC. The sequence continues at coordinate 244,165 of NZ_QUKJ01000002.1, read as the reverse complement.
TTATCCGAAATGAATTAAAACGCCTGGATCTCGTTTCCTTTGTCGCAGACGGCTCAATCCTTCCGCGTGAAACCGGCGTCTCTGACCGCCCGATGAAGGGCAGTGTGGCGTTCCATTCCCCTGATTCCTTAAGAATCACTCTGAATCTTCCGGGACACGGTCCGATCTCCGGCATGGCAATCCACCGCGGCATCACCCTGATCGTAGGCGGCGGCTACCACGGCAAATCCACACTGTTAAAAGCGCTGGAATCCGGCGTCTACAACCACATTCCGGGGGATGGACGTGAATATGTCATCACCGATGAAACCGCAGTCAAGCTGCGCGCCGAGGATGGACGCAGCATCAATCAGGTTGACATTTCCCTCTTTATCCGGGATCTGCCAAACAGAAAAGACACCACCTGCTTTTCCACCGCCGATGCCAGCGGCAGTACCTCCCAGGCGGCAGCCGTGATCGAAAGCATTGAAGCGGGAACCCGCGCTTTCCTGATCGACGAGGACACCTCCGCTACCAACTTCATGCTGCGGGACGACCTGATGCAGCGCATCGTCAGCCGCGATAAAGAGCCCATCACCCCGTTCATTGAACGCGCCCGTGCCCTTTACGACCAGGCAGGCATCTCCACCGTCCTCGTAGCTGGAAGCTCCGGCGCCTACTTCTTCATCGCGGACACTATTATCCAGATGGATGCATACCGCCCGTTTGATATCACGGAGATGGTAAAAAATGCCTGCGAACAGGAGGCCTCCAAACCTGCCATCCAGGCGCCGGGGTTCAAGCTCCCGACCACAGGGCGGAAGCTGGCAGCTGGCGGGACTGGCCGCGCTGTGGGCGCGATGGCACTGACGCTGGATTTTGGTGACAGCCGCTCAGAAGCTGCCGGGGAATCTCAGGAAGGCAGCGAAAAGGGCGGTCATTCCGGACGGTTTGACAATTGCGGCGGCAGCGCCTCCGACGCAGGACGCTTTGAACGCGGTCGCGGAGGACGCCGTGGAGCTGACCGAAATTCCGACCGGAACACGCGTATCAAAGTCCGTATCCACGACAAACACTCTTTCCAGGTTGCCAAAGAGCCGGTCGATCTGCGCTTCGTCGAACAACTTGCCGACAGCGAGCAGACCGCCGCACTTGCCCAGATGGTGCGCTACTGCCTGGAAAAAGGCCTTCTGGAGCGCTGCACCGTACAGGAAACGGTTGCCACACTCTTAAAAGCCTATGAAGCAGACGGGCTCTCTGTGTTCAGCGATGCTTCATATGCCGCCATGGGACTGGCAATGCCGCGCGTGCAGGAGATTTATGCTTGTTTAAATCGTTTTAGGGGATGATTGGATACACAAAAGAGGGCTGCATTTTGCAAACCCTCTTTTTATATTTTTGCATCTTATATCAAACTATTTGCAAGTTTCATCTTGGCTTATCCCTGAACTCTGCCAAAATCTATGGTGCCAAGATCTATCCTACCCTTCGCACAGCGCCCGCATCACGCCCTCAACCGTCTCTATCTTCTCTGCTCTCCACGCGTTTCCGCCGCAGAAAATCAGAGCATGATCTTCATCACCGCGGGCTGCATTGACGAGTGCCTGTGTGATGCAGTATGGGATCTTCGCCGGATCACAGTGTTCCAGACACTGGTAACAGTGTGTCACTGCCTGTCTTCCTTTTTCCAGTTCTTTTAAGAACGCATTCTTGATCGCACGTCCCGGCATGCCGACCGGACTTTTGACAATCACGATGTCCTCTTCCTTCGCATCCAGATATGCCTGCTTATATGCCATCGGTGCATCGCATTCCTCGGTTGTCACAAAACGGGTTGCCACCTGCACGCCGTCCGCGCCAAGCTCCATCTGGTGCATCACATCCGCATGGTCGTAGATGCCGCCAGCCGTCACAACCGGAATCGATTTGCCATATTTCTGCGCGTATTTTTTAACCAGCACGATAATTCCCCGCACTTCCTCGTCATATTCCGCCTGATGGAATGTCTCGGCTGCGTGCGGCGTGTCTACCTCCAGCTCGGTCAGCTTCTCACGGTCAAATCCCAGATGTCCGCCCGCCAGCGGTCCCTCAACGACCACCAGATCCGGTGCGGTCTGGTACTTGCGGTCCCACATCCGGCAGATGACCGTCGCCGCCTTAACGGAGGAAACGATCGGCGCAATCTTCGTCGCCGTCCCTTTCACATACTCCGGCAGGGAAACTGGAAGTCCCGCGCCCGATATGATCAGGTCAGCGCCCGCCTTGACCGCCGTTTTAACGTACTCCGCATAGTTTTTCGTCGCCACCATGATATTAAAGCCCACGATGCCGCCCTTCGCGATCGCGCGCGCCTTCTGCAACTCTGAACCGATCGCGCGCAGGTTTGCCTCCTGCGGATGCTCGGCAAAATCCGGCTCCCGGAAACCGATCTGGGCAGTGGAAATAATGCCGATGCCGCCAGCCCCCGCCACAGCTCCTGCCAGCGAGGACAGGCTGATGCCAACCCCCATACCGCCCTGGATGATCGGAAGCTTCGCCGTCAGATCACCAATTTTCAGCGGTTTTAACTGTGATAAAATTGTACTCATACGATCTCCTATATTCACAAAGGGGACCGCCGCGCGGCAACCCCCTTTCAATATCTATTTTTTAGATTTTTCTAAAACGTTCATACCGCTGCTCCGCGATCTCATCCGGTGTCTTTTCCGCGCAGGACTGGAAGAACTCACGCATATGGCGGTCGATGATGCGTCCGATCTCCTCGATGTTGTCATCGGTTGCCGGCTCATCCTCGCAGATAATGCGCTCGATCATGCCAAGCTCATACAGATCCTCTGCCGTCATCTTCATGACCTTCGCCGCCTCGCTGGCTCTCTTGGCATCTTTCCACAGAATCGAAGCAAAGCCCTCCGGAGAAAGGATCGAGTAGGTCGCATTCTCCATCATCCATACCTCGTTGGAAACCGCCAGCGCCAGTGCGCCGCCGCTGCCGCCCTGACCAGTGATAATCGCCAGAATCGGCACCTTCATATCCGACATTTCAAAGAGGTTGCGGGCAATCGCCTCGCCCTGGCCTCTCTCCTCTGCCTCCATACCCGGGAATGCACCTGGCGTATCGACAAAACAGATGATCGGACGGTTAAATTTCGCCGCCTGTTTCATCAGACGGAGCGCCTTTCTGTATCCTTCCGGAGACGGCATGCCGAAGTTGTGCTTCATGCTGTCTTTCGGGGATTTACCTCTCTCCTGTCCAATGACCGTGACCGGCATTCCATAGAAGGATGCCACACCGCCGACGACCGCCATATCATCGCCATAATACCGGTCGCCGTGGAACTCGGTAAAATCGTCAAACAGGATCCGGATATAATCGCTGGCGTTCAGACGTCCGGCGCTACGGGACTGGCGTACTGCCTCCCAGGCGTCTCTCTCTCGGCCTGCGATCTTATTTAAGGTCTTCTGGCGCATGATACCGGAGAACGGTGCTTTCCGGCTCTTTAACTTGCCTTCCTCCACAGAAGCTGCTTTTTCTGCCCTGGATGCAGATGCCGCTTCTGTGTGGTTCTCCGCCTCGTCGTTCCATTTCTCCCAGCCATGCTCCTGGCTGTGAAGCTTCAAAATCTGTCCCAGAACACGCTTCTGATCTTTTCTTTCCACGATCTGATCCACAAAACCGTGTGTCAGCTGGAACTCGGCTCTCTGGAAGCCCTCCGGGAGCTTCTGGCCGATCGTCTGCTCGATGACACGCGGACCCGCAAATCCAATCAGTGCTCCCGGCTCTGCCAGGATGATATCGCCCAGGGACGCAAAGCTTGCCGTTACGCCGCCGGTGGTCGGATCCGTCATAAAGCTTATGTAGAGAAGTCCCGCCTCGGAATGACGTTTTAAGGCTGCGGAAGTTTTCGCCATCTGCATCAGGGAGATCATGCCCTCCTGCATTCTCGCACCGCCGGAAGCCGCGTAGATGATAACCGGAAGCCGTTCCTCGGTCGCACGCTCTACCGCACGGGCAATCTTCTCTCCCATGTTGTGACCCATGCTGCTCATCAGGAAACGGGAGTCGCAGACCGCGATCACAGTCTCATAACCGTGAATCTTTCCCTTACCAGTGACAACCGCCTCATTTAACTCGGTTTTCTCTCTGGCTGCCTCAACCTTGCCCTCATAGCCCGGAAATGCAAGCGGATTGACCACAGACATCTCCTTATCCCACTCTTCAAAGGTACCTTCATCGATCAGCATCTCAATCCGGCGGTACGCATGCATCCGGAAATATCCGCCGCAGCGCGGGCACACATACAGGTTGTCCTTGACATCCTGCACCAGAATTGGTTTCTCACATTTATTACACTTACGCCATAAAGAACGCAGACTTTCCGGCGTCATCGCCGTCGGACGGCTCGGAATCTTCTCCGGTTTTTCCTGTGCTGCCTCTGCCGCCCTTTTATCTGCTTTCGCGCTCTCCGCACGGCTTACGCCGGCAGAACCGTGGTCGTTTGTATTGATCGAAGTATACGATTTCTTAAACAGATTTTTAAACATCTCTTATTCAACCTCACTTATTAGCCAATCATAAACGTCAGCTCTGCGGAAACAGCCAGCTTGCCATCGACGGTTGCCGTCGCACTTCCGATGCCGACCGGTCCTTTTCTCTTGATGATATGGCACTCCAGCTTTAACTTGTCGCCCGGAACTACCTTTTTCTTGAATTTTGCGTTGTTGATTGCCCCGAAATATGCCGTCCTGCCCTTATTTCCTTCTTCACTTAAAATCGCAACCGCGCCGACCTGCGCCAGCGCCTCCACGATCAGGACGCCCGGCATGACCGGCTCCTGCGGAAAATGACCTGCAAACCACGGCTCGTTGTATGTTACATTTTTATATCCAACCGCGCCCTCGCCCGGTGTCACTTCCTCGATACAGTCGATCAAAAGAAACGGATGACGGTGCGGGATGATCTCCTGGATCTCTTTAATTCCCATCATAATTTCAGTTACCTCTTTCGCTTTCCCAGACATCATTTTTGTATGCTGCAAGTCTCTTCCGCCAGCTCCAGTGCGCTGCTTCCAATCATTCAATCATCCACACAAAAACGTCCTCAAATTATATTTAGTCCTCAAATTTCTTGATTACCAGGCTGGCATTGACACCACCAAATCCCAGGGAGTTGGTCAGGGCATAGTGGATATCCATCGGAACACCCTCGCCCATCGTGTAATCCAGATCGCAGCCCTCGCCTGCCTCTTTTAAACCTGCGGTTGCGTGTACAAATCCATCCTCAATGGATTTCACGCAGGCGATAAACTCAACACCGCCCGCTGCACCTAAAAGATGTCCAATCATCGACTTAGTGGAGTTAATTTTTACCTTGTAAGCGTGATCGCCCAGCGCTTTTTTCACTGCCATCGTCTCGAAGAGATCGTTATGGTGTGTACTGGTTCCATGTGCATTGATGTAATCAATCTTCTCCGGTGCGATACCTGCATCCTTGAGCGCCATCTCCATCGCATACGCTGCGCCGCTTCCATCCTCTGCCGGGGAAGTGATGTGGAATGCATCGTTGCTTCCACCGTAGCCGACTACCTCTGCCAGAATCTTTGCGCCGCGCTTCTGCGCGTGCTCTAAGGACTCCAGAACTACGATACCAGCGCCCTCGCCCATGACAAAACCATCGCGGTCCTTATCAAACGGACGGGATGCCGTCTCCGGGTCATCATTGGTAGAAAGAGCCGTCAGAGCCGCGAAACCTGCCATACCGAGCGGTGTGATCGCAGACTCGGTACCACCGGCTACCATCACGTCTGCCTCGCCGTACTGGATCGAGCGGAACGCCTCACCGATAGAGTTCGTACCGGTCGCACAGGCAGTTACCACGTTGATGGATTTGCCCTTTAAACCATAATGCATTGCCACATTGCCGACTGCCATGTTGCTGATCATCATCGGAACGAGCAGCGGGTTCACACGGTTCGGTCCTTTTTCCAGCATTTTTTTGTGCTCACGTTCCATCGCCTGTAAGCTTCCGATACCGGAACCGATGCTGGTTCCCACGCGGAACGGATCCTCTTTTTCCATATCCAGACCCGCCTGTGCGATCGCCTCACCGGCTGCCGCTACCGCATACTGGGAAAACGGCTCCATACGTCTCGCTGCCTTCGGATCCATGTATTTCTTCGGATCAAAATCCTTCACCTCGCCTGCCAGCTTTGCCTTATAATCGGTTGTATCAAAATATGTGATCGGCGCGATACCGACTTTTTTATCCTTTAATCCCTGCCAGAAGCTTGCTACGTCATTTCCAATCGGAGTGATCGCTCCCAGACCGGTTACTACTACACGTGTCTTATTTCCCATCTAAAAACCTGCCTTTCTATCGTCACAGTTCACACGTTGTGCAAACTGCGACACGATTTTGCCGATGCTTCGCATTCCAAATCGGCAAAATCTGCTGCCACTACGTTATCGTACGCCACTTTCGGTTCCAAAAGTGCCTATCTGTAAAGCACCTTTTCCCTACATCGCCATTCCGCCGTCCACGCACAGAACCTGTCCTGTGATGTAAGCTGCGCGGTCAGAAGCCAGAAATACGGCTGCCTGCGCTACATCCTCGGTCGTACCGAAACGTTTTAACGGAATCTGCTCGCCCATCGCCTTCTTCACATCGTCCGGAAGAACGGCGGTCATTTCCGTATCAATAAATCCCGGTGCAATCGCGTTGACCGTGATACCACGGCTTCCAATCTCCCTTGCCACGGATTTGGTCAGTCCGATCACGCCCGCCTTGGACGCACAGTAATTTGCCTGTCCCGCATTTCCCATCACGCCGGAAACAGAGGAAATATTGATGATGCGTCCGCCCTTCTGCTTTAACATCTGGCGGGATACGTGCTTAATGCAGTTAAATGCGCCCTTTAAGTTCGTATCGATAACAGCATCAAACTCTTCCTCGCTCATCTTCATCAGAAGATTGTCACGGGTGATACCCGCATTGTTTACCAGAATATCAATTCTCTTATAGCGGCTGATAATGTCCTTTAAGAACACCTCCGCCGCGCTGTAATCCGAAACATTGCACTGAACGGCTTCCGCCTGTCCGCCCGCCTCGGTAATTTCCTTTACGACATCCTCTGCTTTTGCCGCAGAGCCATTATAATTGACGATCACCACAGCGCCCTCTTTCGCCATCGAAATAGCGATCTGACGGCCAATGCCGCGGCTGGCACCTGTCACAACTGCTACTTTTCCATTTAACATCCAAGCGCCTCCTTTACTTTGTCGATATCTTCCAGTTTCTCTGTATTGAACGCCTTCGCGTTTTTGTCGATTTTACGCATGAAACCAGTCAGGGTCTTACCCGGTCCGATCTCAATAAATGTATCCACACCGTCTGCTAACATCTTCCGGATCGTCTGCTCCCAGCGGACGGAGGAAGAAACCTGCTTCATCAGAAGCGGCTTTACATCGGCTACATCGGTCACATAATCTGCCGTCACATTCGCAATATACGGAATCTCCGGTGTATGAATCTCAACGGTATCAAGTACCTTTCCAAGCTTCTCGCCAGCTCCCACTAACATCTTGGAATGGAACGGTCCGCTTACCTTTAACGGAAGAACGCGTTTTGCGCCCGCTTCCTTCAATTTCTCTCCTGCCTCGGCAACCGCCTCTGTCTTACCAGAGATAACAATCTGTCCCGGGCAGTTATAGTTGGCAATCTGCACACCCTCGATCGGCGCGATCACCTCTTCGATCTTCTCTGCATCCATCGCCAGTACGGCAGACATGGCGCCCTGACCAACCGGGACTTCGCCCTGCATCAGGATACCTCTCTGCCGCACGGTACGGATGGCATCTTCGTCAGACATAACGCCTGCAGCCGCCATTGCAGGATACTCTCCCAGGCTCAGGCCCGCAGCCACATCCGGGCGGATTCCAGTACGTTCCATAAATACACGCATCATCGCAAGGCTGGCGGTTACCATCGCCGGCTGCGTATACTCCGTGATATTCAGACGGTCCGTCTGCGCCGGATCAAAGCAAAGATCGGTCATTGAAAACCCAAGGATCTCGCTTGCTTTCTCAAACATCTCGCGTCCCGTTTCCGTTTCCTGATAAAAATCCTGTCCCATGCCAGTGGTCTGTGCGCCCTGACCCGGAAAAATAAATGCAATTTTGCTCATAGCGTTACACTCACTCTCTACTTTCTGCCCAAAAGCGCCTCCGCCTGGGCCATCATTTCTTCAATCATTTCCTTGCAGGTCTGCTCTTTCTTCACCATACCTGCAATCTGTCCAGCCATCACGGTTCCGTTGTCCACGTCACCTTCCATGACTGCCTTCCGAAGCGTTCCAAGTGTTAAATACTCCAGTTCCTCGAACGGGCGTCCCTCTTTTTCCAGCTTCAGATACTCTCTCGTCATCTTATTTCTAAGACAGCGGATCGGATGTCCGTGACTCATACCGGTTACGGTCGAATCAATGTCTTTCGCCTTGATGACTCTGTCCTTGTAAGCCTGGCTTACGATGGATTCCTTCGACACGACGAAGCGGGTTCCCATCTGGACTGCCTCTGCACCCAGCATAAATGCCGCCGCAATGCCGCGTCCATCTGCGATACCTCCGGCTGCAATCACCGGAATCGAAACCGCATCGACTACCTGCGGAACGAGTGTCATCGTCGTCGCCTCGCCGATGTGTCCACCGGACTCCATGCCTTCTGCAACGACTGCATCTGCGCCGCTTTTCTCCATCAGACGTGCCTGTGCAACCGAAGCAACAACCGGAATCACCTTAATGCCGGCTTCCTTCCACATGCCCATGTATTTGCCTGGAATACCGGCACCGGTCGTTACGACCTTGATGCCTTCTTCCACAACTACCTTTGCCACGTCATCCGCATACGGGCTCATCAGCATGACATTGACACCAAACGGCTTCTTTGTCAGCTCTCTCGCCTTGCGGATCTCCTCGCGGACAACCTCACCTGGTGCATTGGCGCCGCCAATTAAGCCCAGACCGCCAGCTTCAGAAACGGCTGCTGCCAGATGATGTTCTGCCACCCATGCCATGCCGCCCTGAATAATCGGGTATTCAATCCCCAACATTTCTGTGATCTTTGTTTTCATTATGCCTCTACACCTTTTTCTTTTAAGTAGTTCATAACATCGCCTACCGTTGCCAGGTTCTGCAGATCCTCAGCCGGGATCTCTACGGAGTACTCGTCCTCCAGAGCCATAACCAGCTCAAACAGATCCAGAGAATCAGCACCCAGATCATCCTTGAAAGAGGAAGCCTCGGTAATGGAATCTGCGTCTACGCTCAGCTGCTCTGCAATAATTTCTTTCATTTTCTCTAACATCGTTTCAATCTCCTTTTTAAATGAATTTTCTTTTTGTGACCGCAAAAATGCAATCACTGTTCTTATATTTTATCAAAAAATGGGATAATGTACATTAGTTTTACTATATATTTTTTTGCTTCTCCAGGCACCTACCAGGTCATCAATGCCGCGCCCCAGGTAAGACCCGCGCCAAAACCTGCCATCACCAGCGTATCGCCGCGTTTTAAGCGTCCGTCCCGGTGCATTTCATCCAGGAGAATCGGAATCGAAGCCGCCGACGTATTGCCGTAGCGCTCGATATTGACCGTAATCTTGTCCATCGGAACCTTCAGACGGCGCGACGCCGCTTCCAGAATCCGGATATTCGCCTGATGCAGCAGATAATGCTGTACCGCCTCGCGGTCCGTTCCGGTCTCCTCCAGAATCGCATTCACAATCTCCGGTACCTTCTTCACCGCAAACTTGAAGACTTCCTGACCGTCCATCTGCATAAAACCAAGCTCCGGCTTGCCGCCCGTCAGACAGTTTTCAAGACTTCTCGCCTGGCAGTACAGAACGTCGTTCTTCGTTCCGTCGCTGCCGACCAGCGTCTTCACCACACCCGTCTCGTCCGCCCGGACAACCGCCGCGCCCGCGCCATCGCCAAACAGGATGCAGGAACTGCGGTCCGTCCAGTCTAACACCTTGCTCAGTGTCTCCGCACCGATGATCAGCGCCGTCTTATAGATGCCCGCCTGAATAAATCCCTGCACAATATGTAAGGCGTAAATAAATCCGGAACATGCCGCCGTGATGTCAAACGCCACCGCATGTTTCGCCCCGATGGCTCCCTGTACATCCGCCGCCGCACTCGGGAACGCCCGATCCGGGGAAGAAGTCGCCACGATCACGATCTCAATCTCCTCCGGAGAAATGCCCGCGTCCGCGATCGCGCGCTTCGCCGCCTCTGTCGCCAACGCCGAGGTTCCCTCGCTCGTCGAGATATGTCTGGCTCCAATACCCGTCCGTTCCCGGATCCAGGCATCATTTGTATCAAGAAATTTCGTCAAATCCTGATTCGTCACAACCTGCTCCGGCGCATACGCGCCGATTCCAATGATTCTAGCTGTCATTTTCTCGTTTAACTCCGCTTCTTCTATAAAAGATAGTTTTAATTTCAAATGGTTTGATATTCAAATTAATTTAGAGTGTAGCGGAGAATCTGGGGTTTGTCAAGGATAACTTGTAAATGAACGGCAGGATTCTGGTGAGAAGACGCAACCCGGACAGAGAAGAGCCGCCCCCAATCTTCCGGAAAACGCTCTCGCTCTTGCACTCGCTGCAGCGGACACTAAGCTCGAAAAAACCTCGCTAAGTGCCGGCGCGAGTGATGTTTCCTACAGATTGGGGGCGGCTCTTCTCCTGAAATACGCATCACTTGAAATACATAAAAATTAGGATACCGCGGTTTCCTTTTTCGTTGTATAATTATAAGACATAGGTATCTTTATTGTATCTATACAGAAATTTGTATACTATATATTACCCTATTAAAAGGAGGAGTTGCTATGCAGAGTATTCTTGTATGTGACGATGACAAACAGATCGTGGAAGCGATTGACATATACTTAACCGGTGAGGGATTTGAGGTTATCAAGGCATATGACGGCGCGGAGGCACTGGAACTTTTAAAAACGCACACCGTGAATTTGATGATTCTGGACGTTATGATGCCAGGGTTAGATGGCATCCGGACGACGCTGAAGGTGCGTGAAACCAGCAGCATCCCGATCATTATTCTTTCCGCGAAGTCTGAGGATGCGGACAAGATTCTGGGCTTAAATATCGGGGCAGATGATTATATCACGAAGCCGTTTAACCCACTGGAACTGGTCGCCCGCGTGAAATCTCAGCTCCGCCGCTACACGCAGCTGGGAAATATGAACAATCAGATGGGCAACCACGTATTCAAATGCGGCGGCTTGCAGATCAACGATGAAAATAAGGAAGTAACCGTGGACGGCGAACTCATCAAGCTGACACCGATCGAGTACAACATCCTGCTTCTGCTCGTTAAAAACGCCGGAAAAGTCTTCTCCATCGACCAGATCTACGAGGCGATCTGGAATGAGGAGGCGATCGGCGCGGACAATACAGTTGCGGTTCATATCCGCCATATCCGCGAAAAGATCGAAATTAACCCGAGGGAGCCGCGCTATCTGAAGGTTGTCTGGGGTGTTGGATATAAAATTGAGAAGCAGTAAAAATGTGAATCATCCATCTAACAGAAGTTAGGAGTTGCAAAATTTATGACAAAACTCTCACATATTCCGATGCAGATCCAGAAATGGATCGCCAGCCTCGCGCATCTGTTTTTCCTGATTCTGGGACTCATCGGTATCAGCCTCATGTATATCAATGGAAATTTCGGGCTGGGGCTGACCGGCATTGGCTCGGTTCCTTATGAGGACACCGCGGAATTTAACACACAATTTAATAACGATCTGAACGATATCTTCCTATATATGGAATATCAGGACGTCTTCGGTGCCGACAGCTCGATCGACCTCTCGCGCCGGATGCTCAAAATGACCTTTGGACCAAGCGAGACCGAAAATTTCTCCCTGTCCTCCCTGATTTCCTATCTGGAATCCATGGGGTACCAGCTCGACGACGACTTTAACTGCCAGAAGGTTTCTGAACCGGCAGACGGCGTCAAGAGCCGCGAAGGCTACGTCGAATGGTCGGTTCAAGAGCCGCAGCGGATCTACAGCTACCGTTCTGCCAGCCGGAAGCGCAGCACATTGGAGGATGCGGCGGTCGAGATCATGGACACACTGCATCGTTATTACACAGTGTATAACCGTTTCGTCGCCAATCCATCCAACCTGCATTTTAAAATCCAGTACACGGAGCCAGATTCGGATCAGAGCGAAACAACCCAGTTTACAAACACCGATTCCCTGACACCGGAAAATGTCAAGGAATACGGGCGCTACGCGTACCTGCCGGGCAATTCCGTTTTCTACGACACCAACATGAAAGCGATCCCGCTCAGCAGCATTTCCGCACTGGCATCCAATAACCCGTACACCGGCAGCGACTATTATCTGCTGATCGGAATCGATACAAATTATCCAGTCACTGACCTTTACGCGCGCACGCATACCGCATACCTGCACCGGCAGCACCTGTATCTGACCGGATTTGCACTGACAATCTTTGCAACGATCGGACTGCTTTTAAGCTTCCTGTTTCTGTTCCGGGTGTCCGGCTACCAGAGTTACCGCAGCTTCGACGTGACGCTGCACGGCTTCGACAAGAGCGGCACTGAAACCGGCATCGTCTTTTTTGCCGCCATGACCGCGATCGCCCTGGTTGTAAGCGACCTGATTCTCATCCGCATCCTGCATCTGGTCATTCCATCGCAGTATTGGTACTTCTCCGATCACAGCCTGCAGGCGCTGGTCCTGTATCTGGGCGGACTGCTGCTCTTTTTCAGCCTCCTGCGCCGCTACCGCGCCGGTACCCTGTGGACCTCCAGCCTGATCTGCCGGATTCAGAAGAAAATGTTGATCCTCAAAACACGGCAGAACTTCCGCAGCCGCCTAGGCATCGGATTTGTTCTCTATCTTGCAATCAACACAGCGCTTATCAGCCTTGCCTGGTATTTCTGGGACCGCGTGTATGCAAATTTATACGTTGTTTACCTGCTGACAGGTCTGACTGTGCTGGTATTTCTGCTGTTTAACCTGTGGATCTTTTACATACTGTTCCGGCAGGCAAGCGAACAGGAATCCATCCGCGATGCCGTCCGCCAGCTCTCCGCCGGGGAGACCAGCTATCAGCTTGATCTCGATGAATTTGACGGTCCGGAGCTCACGCTGGCAGAGGGACTCAACAACATCAGTTCCGGTCTTGAAACCGCCCTTCAGGAGAAAATGAAGAGCGAACGCCTCAAAACCAACCTGATTACCAACGTTTCACACGACATCAAAACGCCGCTGACCTCGATTATAAATTATGTAAACCTAATGAAACGGGAACATATTGAAGATGCGCGGATCAACGCCTATCTTGATGTGCTCGACCAGAAATCTCAGCGTCTCAAAACACTGATTGAAGACCTCGTCGAGGCATCCAAGGCAAGCTCCGGCAATGTGAAGCTTGAATTTACCGACATTGACCTCGTCCAGATGGCATTTCAGACCAACGGCGAATTTGAAGAAAAACTGGATGCCAGACATCTGCAGCTCATCATCAATGCCCCGCGGGAACCGCTGATGATCCGCGCCGATGGACGCCGCCTGTGGCGCGTACTTGAAAACCTGTACAACAATGTCTGCAAATATGCGATGGAGGGCAGCCGCGTCTACGTAGACCTCGCCCGCGTTCCCGGAAATCCAGAAACCGGTACTGCTGGCCAGGCAGTCTTCACCATCAAAAATATATCTGCCAATCCGCTCAACATCCGTGCCGACGAGCTGACCGAACGTTTCGTGCGCGGCGACGTCGCCCGCACCACCGAGGGAAGCGGGCTGGGACTATCGATCGCCAAAGATCTGACGGAATTGCAGAACGGGCAGTTTAGTTTGTATATCGATGGGGATCTGTTTAAGGCGCAGGTAACGTTTGATTTGGTGGAGAAAACGACGGAGAAGGCGGTGGAGGACGCAGAAATAATAGAAGAAACCGATGCTTCCGAAGCGGCTGAAAAGCCGAAAAAGGACGATGAACTGAAAAAAACAAATATACCGGAAGAAGCTACTATTCAAAAAGAGGTAAACGGCGAATCTTCCGAAAATGCTATCAATGAAACCATAAACACTACGGAAAATTCAAGAAATGAATAAAAATTTATGAATTGAGGACTTTATCCTATGAAACGCACTCATATCATGATCGCAGTCTTCTTCGCCTGCATCCTCTCCCCCAACCTGCTGTTTCCTATCCTGAAAACCACAGCCGATGAGGGCACCGGCGAAAACCGCAGTCTGGCGGCATTTCCAACTCTGTCGCTGGAAACCATCGATACCTTTCCATCCGGTGTTGAGGACTGGATCAACGACCACGCGGCGTTCCGCAACCGCTTCTTAAGCCTGAACGCCCGCTTAAACCTCTCCTTATTCCAGTTCGGAGACTCGCAGGACGTCATCACCGGAAAAGATGGCTGGTACTTTTACACGCTCGGAAGCTCTGTCGAGGACTTCCTCGGCACCAACCGTTTTTCCTCCGGGGAACTCCAGATGCTGGCAGACAAACTCCAGACCGTCCACGACGCCTGGAAAGAAAAAGGCACCGAATTTATCTTTCTGTGTGCTCCCAATAAAGAAGGCGTATACAGCGAATTCCTCCCGGATGGCTTCACCGCACCGGACGGACCTACCCGCCGCAGTGAACTGCTCGATTATCTGGAAATGCACACAAATGTCCCCGTTGTCAATCCATACCCGGAGCTCAAAAACCGCCGGGACTATCAGTGGTATTTCAAAACCGACACCCACTGGAACGATGCTGCCGGATTTCTCGTCTCCGGGCAGATCATCGATGCCGCTGGCGGCACCTCCACGCCGATCGAGGACGTCACTGTCACCTATGAGCCACGCGATCCGGGCGATCTGGCAAACCTGTTCCACATGCCAGAATCCATGTGCGACGATACCAAAGCAGATGTATCCGGTTACCGAAACAATGTAACCATCCACTACGACAGTGCCTCCGACGATGGCAACATCGCCCACATCTCAGCAGACCAGGCGCCCGACCCGCGACGCATCACGATCTACCGCGACTCCTTCGGCACTGCCCTACTGGCAGGGCTGCCGAAATACTTCGCGCATACCGATTTCTATCACTGGCAGGCATTCGATCCGGAATTTTTGAACGAAAATAAGCCGGATGTGCTGGTGTATGAGGTGGTGGAACGGGATTTGGGGAGAATGATGGAGGATTTGGAGAAATTGATGCCCACGCAAAAATAATATGTGCATTTTTTTATTTAAACAGTGCAAAAAAACTTTCGAATTTAAAAGAAATGTGATACAATCAATCTATGGATGCCACCATAACACGGTAGGCGGCTTGGTCCTCTTTCAGAGGGCTGCGTACCCTCTGATTACATAGATACCTGCAAGGGAATCTACCTGAGAGGAGGGATGCCATATGGAAATCATTGGAATTGTACTAGCGATTTTGAGTTTCGGCGCAACTTGCTTCAAAGCCGGATATTCACTTGGCAAAGATGTAGAAAAAAGCGCAAAAAAATAGCCGCCCATCCTGACACGATTGCGGCTATTTTCTTGTCTTAATCACTAGGGAACCAAACCGTCTATCGGTGGCATCCTTTATATATAATATAACATTATAATCCGTAAGATTCAAGCGAAATTGCAATTTTTTAGCAATTTAAAATTTTGCAATTTTCATTTCACCATTTTATCTGAATCAGCAGATAGCTTCCCATCCATTTCATGATTCCGAAACCATCCGCCGATCCGGATAAAAATCAAAAATTCTCCTACAGCTCCTTCTTCACCAGCTCCAACGCCGAAGCAATCACCGCATCCATATCATAATACTTGTACTCGCCCAGACGGCCGCCAAAGATCACTTTATCTTCTTTCTTGGCCAGCTCTTTGTACTTCTCATACAGCGCACCATTCTTCGCGTCATTGACCGGATAATACGGCTCATCGCCTAACTTCCACTCAGAACTGTACTCGCGGCTGATGACCGTCTTTGGCAGGTCATTGCCATCGGCATCCTTGCCAAACTCAAACCATTTATGCTCGATAATACGCGTCCACGGAGTCTCCGCATCCGTATAGTTCACTGCCGCATTGCCCTGGAAATTCGGGATATCCAGCACTTCGGTATCAAAGCGCACGGAACGATACTCCAGAACACCCAGCGAATACTCAAAATACGCATCGATCGCGCCGGTGTAAACTACCTTCTTTGCCATCGCATCCCAATCAGCCTTATTCTTAAAATAATCCTCTTCCAGGCGAACCTCGATGCCGTCCAGCATATTGGCAACCATCTTCGTATAGCCGCCCACCGGGATTCCCTGATACAGGGCGTTAAAATAGTTGTTGTCAAAGGTCAGACGGACCGGAAGACGCTTGATAATAAAGGATGGAAGATCCTTGCACTCTCTTCCCCACTGCTTCTGTGTATAGCCCTTGATCAGCTTCTCATAAATATCCGTACCAACCAGGCTGATCGCCTGTTCCTCCAGGTTCTTCGGCTCCGTGATGCCTGCTGCCTTGCGCTGTTCCTCGATCTTCGCCGCTGCCTCCTGCGGAGTCACGACACCCCACATCTTGTTGAAGGTGTACATATTAAACGGCAGGGAATACAGCTCGCCGTGGTAATTCGCCACCGGGGAGTTTGTAAAACGGTTAAACTCCGCGAACTGGTTCACATAACTCCAGACCTCTTTATTATTCGTATGGAAAATATGCGCGCCATACTTGTGGACCTGGATGCCCTCCATCGGCTCTGTATAGACATTTCCTGCAATATTCGGGCGGCGGTCAATTACCAGAACCTTCTTGCCCGCTTTCTTCGCCTCATGGGCGAAGACGGCACCGTAGAGACCGGCGCCTACTATTAAATAATCGTACATGTTGGTTTTCTCCTTTTTCACTCATCTAGCCGTAAGCTTTTCCTCTCAGCCACCTTTTCCCTTTCGATTTCCTCCTCACTTATTGATGAATATCTCAACAGCATGTAAGTAGCTTTCAGCATCAAAACATTCATCTGAATTAATCCCATAGCTGTTTCTTCTCGATCACACTGTACACTGCCCAACACAGAATATGGGATCATAATCTCTGGAACTAATTTTTTCATTGCATGATGCCATAATATATAACGCTCTTTAAGAAATAGCAGCGCAGCATCCCTTAATCTCCACAAATAACGACTCGTGCTGATTTCTAACCTCGTATCCATCAATTCTGCCGCTGTTGCTGCAATCCATATCGCGGCCCGTTCCTCCTCATCCTTGGCTTCTATCAGCATCTGCGCAGTCTGAATCGTTCCCTTATTCGTTGATAATGGCGAAACTAAAAATTGCGCAGGGTCTTTCGCAATCAATTCTTTTCTTTGTTCTCCTATCTCTTTCTGAAGCCAGTCATAACCGTATATATATCGACCTGAATGAGCATATTTGACAAAAACTGGTTCAGCTTTCAATGGTTCTGATAAACTTTCCGGAAAATAATAACTCCCGTGCCTCCATAATTCATATACTTTTTCCCAGCTCATTTCTTCGAGCATCCCTACACCCGCTTTCTAATTTATGCTTCTGAATCCACACAAAACTGCTGTTCATCCCAATGAGAAAAATGATATATATTATCCTCTGTCAAATATCGATTCGAATAGAGGCATGTTATAATATCCTCATCATCCAGCAGGTCAAACACCCAATCCTCCGAGTCCAGATCCTCCTCTTTTTCCGCCTCATCTAATCCTCCGCACATTTCTATCAGCGTTTCTGCCTCTTCATTACAAAGATAAAGTATTAGCTCCTGTAAAACCGTGTGCGCGTTCATATCACTTCCTTCATGCGCCCACTCAATCATCTCATACAGAACACATTTCATCCGGTATAAGAACTCATAATCATAATGCACTAAAAACTGCTCTGGAAGATCCTCTTTCAACCAAGAAACTCCCAGCTGTCCAATATGAGAACCTTTTGGCATAGCCGCCAGTTCTTCCATATCCTGGTTAATATTATCCCATAAAATATCGCTGCCTGCCGCAAAACACATCGCTGCTTTGGAACCAAAATTCTTTTCCAAAAAGCTCGACCACGCCCTATGCTCCCGATACTCATCCGTCTCAATTCGTTCATCCACTTCCTCATCTGGAAATGTATGCCAGTTTAATGCCTTACAAATCCCTTTGCACTTATCCATACGGATCGATTCTCCCGCTTCATACCGGCTCCATGTTTTCGTTCCTACTCCCGCTTTTAACGCAGCTTCCTCGATCGTCAGACCAAGTTCATTTCTTCTACTCTTTATCTTTGCTGCAAGTGCTTCACTACCCTGAATTGATCTTCCTGCCATAGATGCCTCCCCTTTTAGTGACATGTCATTATATTGTCATAATCTCACTTTTATCCACACTTGTCAAGCAAAAAATTTAGCAAAGCAAAATCCCCCTTGTAAATGATAAACCACACACCTGCCACTAAAACCAGCCGCCTTTTTGAGGCGGCTCCAATGTTTTATTTTATCTTGCGGCAGGTCATTGGTAGCTTCAGTGACCACGGCATAAGATCCTCCAGCGAAAACGTGCTGTCCTTTTTCTGAGAAACCCTTTCAAGCAATTCTATTTAGAAGATACTCGATCTTTTCCCACTGGCATCATATTCTCCGGTGATGTAGCCCCACATATAGCTGGATGATCCGGCCTTTCGGCCATCCCGGTTCACTTTAAGGGTCGTTTCATTCGCCTGTATAATGGGTTCTCTGTTTTGTACAAAAATCACACTGGGTGTTTCGGCTCGATCTTATGGACAGACGGATCTATGGAGTATCCGCACACGCAGACTTTTGTTATCCGCACATTTCATTGTTTTATAGCGTTACGCATGGTATATCTGAAAAAAGTATGCGGATAAAAATATATGATGTATCCTCATTTTAAAGGAGGTACACATCTTGAATTCTACCCCTTTAGAACCTCTGTCCATTTTTTCTCCGTCCCTATTACCTGACCCACTTCATTAACTCTCAAAATTTTAATTTGATCGGCTTTCAAAGTCTTTAATTTCTGTGCGTATTCCTTTGAAAGTGTCGCATCATCTGTAGGCTGATCAAGAGTTATAATAATAATTGTTTTATTATCAATATCAAGAAGGGTACGAATAATTCCATTAATATGTTCATCATCTGTACCAAAACCAAAGCCTACTACGACAACTGCATCAGACTCTCTCCATGCTTGATAGGTCTCAACATACCGGACAGACATATCTATTGATGTCATAGGCTTTGTTCCACTCTGAGTAAACATTAAAGGAACTAATATATGCTTTTCCACATCAGTAAGGGCTTCTTTTGTACCAATCCTGTTTATATATGGATCATACCACAATTCTGTAGAACCATTTAAAAATGCAATATCCTGCTTTAAAATATCTTTAATGAATTCATTATAATTAGTTGTCGCTATCATGGATATTTCAAACATATTTGCATCCAATGCATCCTTTAATACATGATAATATCCTGTTTTCGTGCATGGATTTGCTTTTTCAGCAATTTCTGAAATATAATTTCTAACATTCAATAGGAAAATACATATCTTACAAAACTTAGCCCAGTCAGATTCCGGACTATACAAATAATGCCAATTTGAATCAATCAATGATTTGTAATCCAACACTACCGCATAGAGCGCCTCAATGATATTTTGTGCAAATCGTAAAACCTGCCCGGCTTGTGTCGTTGTATTCGCCTTTTGTTTTTCTAGCAAATACTCCATACCGCTCAATCCTGACGATGCATAATTCAATTGGATAATCTCACCTATATCATCAAAAATATCAATTTCATCATCTTTCTTTTCGAACACACCATCATTAATTTTTCTTGTAAGGGATTCGCTTAATGCTCCTATATGCAGCTGCATAATTGAAAGTAAGATTTTCCCTAACTCCCTCCGTTCAACTTCAGAAGAAAAATCTTTATTCTTATAAATTAATAGCAATGCAGAAAAATACATACTATCAAATAGTTTATTTCCATCACTGAATTCTTTTATAAAAGATATATCCTGACTCAAATGAACATTATCAAGTTCTGTTTGAAGACTATTTTCTAATACTGCATTAATATCTATTCCCTCTTTTTTTAATTGTTCCGCTTCATTTTCTGCAATTTTATCAAAATCATTAATCCGTTCTATAATCTGTTTCCTGTTATGCTCTACTGTATCTTTTACGATATTTTGAAAAACTGATTTTCCAAATGAACTTATATTCTTATCTTTAAATCCATTCGGCAACCATTTCGTCGCATATCTGGTTGTTGTTTTTACGTTATCTCTCATTTTTTTAAAGGCTTGTTTGCTTTTACTTGTATCATACCGAAAAATATCAAGAGCAAATTTACCTCCCGATGGTAATCCATATCCAACTTCAGCCCCAGCCCCAAATAAAAAACCTAATTTCATACGCCCCTCCGTTTATTTCAATATATCTTTAATCAAATTACCTTTTATATATCAAATATGCCCACTTCTATCGTCTCCGTTCGGTTCTTTACCAGAAAACCTTCAAGATTGTCCCGGTGTTCTTTCTATCCGATTTCCATCACAAATTCTCCTGTACCATCTATATCCCTCATACGCGTTTTAAATGCCCCGTAGCTTTCCGTCCCAGCTATGGTTCTTCTATTATTTGTTATTATCCCCGGAACATATCCGGAATACTTTTTAAGTAAATACCTTCTAATGTCTTTTGTCGGTACTATGTCTATGATATCCTCCAGTGATCCCACATGAAGTATTTTCGCTTCATAATTCAATTCTGAAGGCAGCCAGCAGACTCTCCATTCCTTTTGCTTTGCAAATCGATCATATTTATCAAGACAGCCTCTCCAATAAATATTCTCTATTCCATCAAGCATAGAAACATCGAATGTTTCATTCTCCGAAAGCCAATTTTTACTTAATTCTTTATTATCACCGCATCCGGATGATACCAATGAAACACAATGCTTACTTAATGTGGATGGATCCACTCTATCCTCCAACTCATGATAACGAATATCTCCCATGATACAATGATCGCCCAACTGCTTCACAGCAGCTATGATTCTTCTTCGAAACTCCACCTCATTCTTAATCACTATAACCGTATCACCAAAGTCATTCATAGAAACGGATGGAAGCTGCACTGTATGCGTCAGATGCGGTGACAACGCAGCATTTTTAAAGCCCACCCTATCAGCCAGCTCCCGCCCCAGCTCTGCATCGGACGTCAATTCTTCCGGTGTAATCATAATTCCCATGTCTTTCGCAAGATAGCTTACATTCTCCTCGTCCAGCAAACCGGTTAAACTATCCTCCGCATCAATCCTGAAAAACAAAGGATATTGCAATATTTATATGCCGATAATCTGAAACGCACATCATGTATAACATGATCTCTCATATCGCCAAATACTTGAGAAATTCTATCTCTGGGTATCTGTGCCATAACACCTTCCGAATAATCCTGTCTTCCTTCCGCTGCACCTTTCTCCTTTAATCTTTTTCGTATCTCCGCCTCCGGCAGCTTAACAAGTTCTGGATCATATGGCAGTGTATCCTTCGTAAGATCCCAAAAACTTGATATAGATGACAAATACAAATCTCCGGTCCTATAAGAATCAGCAAACTTGCTGTCCGTAAAACGAATTAATGTACTCTGCATAGGATACCTCCGATGATTCTTTCTTCCCGATTTCCCTCATAAGTTCCAATTTTATAGTAATCAGCAAAAATACCTTTTACAAATTCATATATTCTTTCAGCATCTCAACGCAGGCGGATGCCGATGGAACCATTTTTAAATACTCCTCTTTTCCATTTTTTCTGCATCGGATTACATCCGAATATACATCCCAATCCGGAAGTTCACTTACAGAAATCCAGACTAATTTATCTCCGTCTGTTTCCATCTCTTTTTTATCCGCATCTGAGCCGTACTGCCCGGGTGCTTTTTTAATCTGATTATTTCTTTCATAAAATGCTGCTTCTATTTCACCTTGAGACATAGATGTTTTTGCATAGAACATTACCGGGCAGCCGGCTAACAACAAAGACTAAAATACTCTCAATAATAACCGCCGAAAAGGTAGAAAATTCAATCATACTATCCACCTTTTTATTACACAGCAACTCCCAACCTAATATTATAGCTGCCATCACAGCTGCCATCGTAATATATAATCTTTCATCCTTTACAAATTGACCAGACAGCCGTTTCATACGGGGAAGCAGGTAATGGCATGAGGAAGTCCTTTTCTTCTTCAATAAATGCAGCAGTTAACCGGCTTCCTTTCTTTTTCTGGAAAGGTTTTGTGAAGAAATCCCCCAGCCAAACCGCCAGGGGATCCCATCACAAAACCTCTATTCCACTCTCTTAACCTTCAACCACAATGCAGCCCACTATCGCCTTACCCATGCTCTTAATCTTCTCAATCTCCTGCGTCATATCCACATAAGACGACACACCTGTCTGCTCAACTAGAACCACGCCTTCACACTCCGGCAGTTTCTTAAGCGTCTCTGCGTCCTCAAGCATATTCGCGCCTGCGCTCAGCTCATAGCCTTCCAGCGTCTTCTGAAGTATCTTAACCATATCCTTCAGCCGTTCTTCCGGTACCAGGCCTGTTATCAACAGCTTCTTGTGTTCTCCTGCATAGTTTTCCACATTTGCTGCCAGAAGTGCACCATTTTTAGCTGCATCTTTGTCCACCCTGCGTCCTTCCAGACGCGCCAGCCAAGCATCCAGTGCCCCCAGCTTCTTATCCGAAGCTGCTACTGTACCTAAAAGATCCAGGCCATAGCGTCTGCGGATATCTTTCGCCGCATATACTTTATCGCTCATCACAAACACTGCGCTGATGCAGAATGCCACCACAAAAACACCCAGCACACCGCCTAACACCGCATACTTCACACCTGCTTTTACCACAGCGCTTTTACCTAATGACGGTGCAGACGGCTCTTTCAGGTCTTTCAAAGCAGCTTCCTTATCCGAAAGAGACTGCTGCAGATCAGTAAGCTGATCTCTGGCATCTTTCTGCTGTTTTGCCAGATCCGTATCAACCGTAGAGCCCACTGCCTGATTCACAATGCTGACCGTGTGCGGTCCAATCGTTGCTGCAATCTGTTCCTGTAAACCGGTCACATTCGATAAAATAGCATCCAGGATTTCCTGGGCTTTTTCCTTGTCACTATAGCGGACTTTGATGGTAAGCAGGTTCGTATACCGTGCATATCCAGCTGTGCCATCCGCAGCCGTACCAGATGTAAAGCTGCCGCGTTTCACCGAAATCAGTTCTTTCAGATACTGCGGTTCCAAAGACACCGTCTTGGCCACATTTTCCTGCAGCGCTGCACTCGTCACAGCCGACTGATAGGCCTGTAAAATACTGTCTGTATAATCCGCATTCTGGTATACCATCCCCGGCATAACCTGATAATCTGTCTTAATAAACAGATCCGCGCTCGCCTCACAGACATCATACGGACTCATCTTCATCAGAACCGATTCATCCATATACGTCTGCTGCGCTTCGATATCAACATTGATATTCTCAATCTCACGCTCGCCGCTCTCCTTTGCCGTTGTGTACGAATCCAGCTCCCTTTCATACGCATCCTTCGCCTCTGTCTGTGTCTCCACATCCTGTGACGCCCGAAATGCCTGAAGCGCCTTTCCACCGCCCAGTGCGGCAGCCAGCACGACTGCTACCACCAGTACCGTTCTCCATTTCCGGAGAATCGCAAACATTAGGTCTTTTAAATCAATCCCCTGACCATATCCATTATTTGATTCCATGTTCTGTCTCCCCGTTGAATATTTATCGTTTTATCTCTTTCTCACGCGGTCAAACTACCACGTCCGTTATCGATCGCAGCCGCTTTATCTCTCCGCAGTCACAATCCTCTTTATTTTATCATAAGTCACCCGCCGAAACAACCAGCATTCAGCCTCTTTCCCGCATTCCAGTCTTATAAAGCTTAAAATTCTATCGCTTTCTTCCATCATCTAAGATAGCTATCATAAAACATTTCTATCTGTGAATCGAAACAAACTTCAGGACAAAATGTAATGTACATATGCCAGCCACCGCTAACATCAAAAGATTCATCCACAAGCCGCATGCCAAATATATCATAACCGAAATAACTGCCAGCGGAAGCAGAAAAAAGCAGTACCTCCATCCCGGATGATAGACTACCTCACGCCGGATCGTCCGCATCCGCATCCAGTCGCTGACCAGATACCCTAAAAGCAGAGACAGATTCGCCGCCTGAATCCCTAGGACGCCGACAAAAACCTGCATACTGACGATATTCCCCACGCAGGCCGCCAGCGTCGATACAAACATCAAATCATTGCGCTTGTACGTGCTGATGATATTTCCCAGAAACGTGTAAAGAATCCCCGCCAGCGTCGCCGCCATGCTTAAAGGCACCAGATTCCGCGCCCCCTCATAACTTGCGTCCACCAGAAATGGAAACACCACCGAGATTGCCGGAATCAGCCCGCAAAAGCCATAAAGAAGCGCCTGAATGCAATTCTCCGTCGCCGCCTCATAAAAACGGCCCGTGTCCTGATCCCGACTGTACTTTCCATACGCCAGCTCCTGCCACGCCATCGAAAAGCAGGACGAGACAATCAGAAGCGTCCCGCCAAACTTTGCCGCGATCGCATAATACCCGTTCGCCGTCTCCCCCAGCCGGTTCGTCAGGATAATCCGGTTATATCCAGTCAAAAGCCAGTAGCAAAGCGAATTCACACAGAGCGGTAAAGAAAAACGAAACAGCTGGCGGATCATCTCCTTCGTCATGCAATGTCCCCGAAACGCCCGCAAAAGCGTTACCCTGCGTTCCAGCATCACACACTGAACCAGAATTCCACCTGCATACGAAATATAAAGCGCCCGGTAATCCATCCGAACCACCACAATCAGGAACACATTCAAAAGCGCATTCACCAGCGTCGCCACGATTCCCGAGGTTGCAAACAAAGCATTATGCCCGTACGCCCTCGCCAGATATCCATACAGACTCTGCAGCACCATAAAAAAACCATACGCAATCACGCCCGGCAGATATTCCATCCCGTTCCAGATTCCAAACAGAATCATCGCCGCCAGATACAGCACCGAAGAACCAAGGAAAATCACCGTTCCACTGCAAACCACGTTCTGTTTCTCCCGGTCTGACTCCTGCTCAAAGAAAAACTTCATGATACCCGTCCAGATGTCCAGAAAAAAGAAGGAGGCAAACAGCGTCGCATAATTGATGTTCAAATCATAACGCCCGTATGCCTCCGGCGCAATATAAGCCGTATAAAGAGGAAGCAGCAAAAATGATACCAGCTTCGTCCCGATCGTCCCGAGAAAATAGATTCCGGTACTCTTAATCAATTTTTTTATCTCATTCATTCAGCCTCTCCTGTCACACCTGCTCATGCCCAGAAATCCTCCGGCTCTTTCGGATCCCCGCATACTTCTTAAGCCCCCTTACCGCATAGCACCACTGATAATAGCAGCAAAGCAAAAACGGCAGCTGAATCTCCCGGTACACACGCCAGTTCATCCCTGCCGCCTTCCATTTATTCCCCGATTTCGAAGCCGCGCTCAGCCGGTAAATCAAAAGCGGCTCATTTACGCCGACCGCTTCCATCTTCCGCTCCTTAAGGATACGCAGCCACACGACAAAATCCTCATGAATCCGCCGCCCCTGCATCGGATACACCGCTATCAGCTCTTTTCGAATCAATACCGAAGAGCAGGAAACTACATTCTGCTTCGCCAGCTCCCCAAAGCCGATCCTCTCTGGGACCGTGAGAATATAATCCAGCCGCTTTCCCATCTCATCCATAAACGCAGAACCGGTAAATAAAAATGAACTCTGCTGCTGCTTAGCCGTCTCCAGCTGCCGATTCAGCTTCTCCGGCTCCCAGGCGTCATCACTGTCCAAAAAAGCAATCCATTCGCCCTTCGCCAGTGCGACTCCCCGGTTGCGCGTCGCCGCCACGCCCAGATTCTCCTCATTTTTCACATAGCGGATCCGGGCGTCCCGATGTATCCATTCCGTCGCCATCTGCGCCGTTCCATCCTCAGAAGCATCATCCAGAATCAAAAGCTCCCAGTCCCCATATGTCTGATGTACAACCGATTCCACCGACTCATTCAAATACCCTGCCGCATTGTACGCAGGCATCACAATACTTACCATCCTACTTCACGCCCTCCGTGCTGTCCGGTGAAAATACAATCTTCGTCGTCAATATGAGCAGCTGAATATCCTGCCACAGCGAATAATGTTCCACATAATACAAATCCAGCTTCAGCTTGTCATACGGAACCGTATTATACTTTCCGTAGATCTGTGCATATCCGGTCAATCCCGCTTTCACGTGCATCCGGTAATCAAATTCCGGGAGGTCCTTCTCATACTCCCGTACCAGCTCCGGCCGCTCTGGTCTCGGTCCCACAAACGACATATCGCCCCGCAGGACATTCAAAAGCTGCGGCAGCTCGTCTAAACGCGTCTTGCGGATCCATTTACCCACCGGCGTGATACGGTCATCCGACTTACCTGCCAGACGCGCCACCCCGTCTTTCTCCGCATCCGTGATCATGCTACGGAACTTGTAAATCGAAAATTCCTTTCCATACAAAGAACACCGTGTCTGCTTATACAGAACCGGTCCCCGATCATACAGATAGATCGCAAGCGCCGTCAGAAGCATAAACGGCCATAAAACTAAAAGCAATATCACCGCCAGCACGATATCCATCACCCGCTTCACAAACCTCTGATCGATCGAGAGCGCCTCGCCCCGGATCAAAAACAGCGGCGTATCAAAAAAGTGCATCATCTCTGCCCCGGATAAGATCAGATCCGATAAACTCGGCATCATATAAATCCGAATGCGCTTTCCATAACACTTCTTCAAAATCCGGTTGCGGACAGCATTCGGGATATCCCAGAGCATGACCGCATCATACGCATCCAGATCCTGCGATCCCAGCTCTTCAGCCGGAACCACCTGAATGATCTGAAACTTATCCCGGCGCTCCGCCAGCTTCTCACGCGCCTCCTGTTCCTTCTCACGACCGTACACCAGAAGAACCTTATGCGGCGGAAATAACAGACGGTACCAGTGCAGAACCAGTTTCAGCCAGATTAACTCAAATATAAACGCCAGCACCGTAGCCGCCGCCAGCGGTTTGACCGTCGGAAACTTGTACGCCAGAAGTGCGAGCTCCGCATAGAAAAACACATTTGCACAGATCGTCGCAAACAAGTGCGACAGCATCGCATCCCAGCGTTTAAAATATCCGACGCGGGTCGCGCCGTAGATGTGCATGAAAAGTAGGAGCACTACCGCGTAAAGGGACATGATGTAGATGTGCCCCTTTACCCAGAACGCGATTCGAATCATTGAATTGTAGTAACGCCACCATACATAACCTACCAATAATACTTGAACCATTACATTAATAGTTGTGACCAGCAATGTATAAAGGCGTCGTTTTGTTTCTAATATCATTCCTTTTTCTCCTGTATCTTCTCTGGATCCGAGTTCAAAACCATCAACATCAGCGACCAAATCATAAGTTCTGGGGTCCAGAGTAGATCCATATCGGTTACACTCTCCCAGAAGACTGCCATCACGCCAGACATCGCCGTTATAAACAGGGGATTCTTAGGATGTATCTTATAAATTTTCCTCATCTTCCACCAGATATATGCAACTACCAGTACAAAAACGACCATACCATGAATTACTAATATGTCTAACATGGCATTATGTACGTTAAATTCTGAGAAGCTCTGAATCGTAAAATTTGTTCCTGTTCCCCATAATGGTTGCTTTACAAAATGCTGCAAAAATTCCAACCAAATCATATCCCGCCCAGAAAATAGTCGTTTTCCCATAAATCGCATTACCTTATCTGGATCTAATATTTGCCCTGCAAGCGTATAAAAAATTGCAAATATCACTGAACCAATTGTTAATACATCAAACATAATTCTATATATTTTCTCTTGTTTCCACCATTTATCGCAAATCAAGTATCTTACAATAACAAAAAACAATAATGCGCTTGCAGTTCCTCTTCCGCGATAAACCGATAGTTGTCGAATAGCAATTATTAGTAAAATACATTGTATCAACAAACAAATCCCTTTGCTTCTCTTCCAACGTTCTAAGAATGTCATAAAGACAAATGTCATAAAAACTATCACCGTTCCTGCCACATTAAAATTCCGTTCAGCAGTTGTAAGTAAGGGCCACAATAACCATTGAAAATAAACACCAAAAACGCCACATATCCCTAAATATTGTACACCTAATTTCCAATTCCATCGATCACTTACATATAACAGCAAACAAAAATTCCCTACCGTAAAAAAAGCTCCCGGTCTAGACCCCGCTAAAAACAAACATATTACTGTCACTACCAATATCACAACTACATAATTCCACTCACGATTTCGAAATAACAGCATCTCTTTCACATCACAACACAGCCCAATCTGTAATCCCAAAATCAAAAAAAATGATACCTCTAAATTCGAAATTGGAAATTTAGGAAATGGCAAGCATGACCAGTACGACAACAGCACCCAAATCCACAAAACACTTACTATCCACGTACCTATCTGCCTGCACTTTTTCTTATTTTCACTCCAAAAAATTTTCATTTCACTTTTATCCTATTTTTACAGTTTTCCCTTGCAACACAGCAAAATTGCCGCTGGCAGTGCCGCCAAACGCTCCCAAACACTCCCTGGTACCGCTTTATGAATTGGAATATGAAGTTTCCAAGCAAAACATATCGCATGAACCTGATATTTATACCGCAACAGCGATTTCCCACTCTGTTCAATCCTCTGTTGATAGTAAAGAAGCCATCCATTCGGATTCTCCTCTCTCAATTTAGCAATCCGACTAGTCAAACCATCCGGCTGATATTCACAAACCATAAAGATTTCTGGAATTACCTTATATAAATATTTCCGATCAATTTGATCATACACAACCGCTTCTGGAATAAATATCTCATCATCAAACTCTGGAAACAAAAATTCCCGCAAAATCTCCGTTCGAAATACTAACGTTGTCTCACCATGAAAGCCTTTTTCTTCCAATCCCATTAAAGAATCCGATTCTACATCCGGGAACACCTCCCCATTTAAGGTATACTCTTCGTCTCTTCCCTTATAGGCAACTAACCCTGCATACTGTTGCTGTTTTTCTGCTGGTATTTTCTCCCATAAATAACACAATCTCTCTACCGCGCTTTTCGTCAAAACATCATCCGAATCCAGGCACACAAAAAGTTCAGTCTCTGTCAATTGAACCCCTCGGTTATGAGCCCGCATCTTTCCTCCATTTTCTTGAGATACATAACGAATCTCAAAATCAGATTCGCTCTGCCACTTTTCCACCTCCTTCCATGTGTCATCGGTTGAGCCATCATCCACTATTTGCCAAATAAAATTCTTGCTGGTCTGCTCACATAAAGAAACATATGCTCTTTTTAACAATTTTTGTCGATTGTAAGTTGGTGTAAATATAGTTATAACCGGCTTATTTTCCTTCTTCAACCAATCCCTTACCTTTCTTTAGTTTTTGATATTCCAACACCAAAATTAAAAAAAACACTGTACTGCATGGTGCCACAATGTAATAATTTTCAAATGTTCCTATAATAATCATACCATAGAGGAAACTAAGCGCCAATGCTGTCCTAGAACCTTGTTCTATTTTCTCCGTCTTTCCAAACAGGTCTCTAAATCGTTTTATCAAAAAATATAAAACAAATAAAAACACTGAACCACCATGTACAAACAAGAGGTCTAAAAGCGCATGGTGCACCTCCTTTATTTCTAACTGTGGAACTACCCGTCCAAAATTAGAACCAATGCCAATAATTGGATGATGCAAATAAGCGCTGCCAAATACAGCCCATATTTCATCCCTTCCACTCATAATTCGTTTCCCAGCAAACATAATATTCAATAGTCCCATATTTCCAAGTAATAAGTAAATTACCGGTATTAATAGCGTCCCCACCAATATCATATACACACTCCACTTTTTTTTTGGTAGAAGATAATATACAAATATAGCTGTGATTATTCCCAACGCCGTTCCCCTTGCGCGCAAATTAACTATTTGTAAAAACACCATTGCAGAAAAGCAGAGAAATAATATCCCCCGTTCTTTTCTTCCCCACTTTATTTTATCTTCTAAAAGCCAACACATCCCATACACTCCAAAAAACATAGGTGTACATATTGCATGCGAAACCCCATTAGTATTAAATTCTGCTGTCTCAAAGGTTACATGTTTATACAAAATCCAATATAAAACTATACCAATACAGGTCAATGTCAAACTATATATCATTTTTCTCGATAGCATAACCTTATCTGCTAAATAAAGCATTAAAAGAAAATTTAAAATTGAAAAAATAGCCCCTATATTTGACTTTGCTAAAAATAAATTTACAATCGATGCTCCTACTCCAGTCATCAATATATATATTTCCTTCTCTTTCTCCTTTACTTTTTGCAGCCAATCAATTTGGCTAAAAAACAATGCCACGAGCGGGCAAAAGAAAATCAAATTAGCATACCAAAAAACTTTTCCACGGATCTCCTGGCTAATCCAACATGTCAACATCAATACCATCATAACCAATACTGCAAACCAATCCATACTCGCCTGCCACCAAGTTCGTTTCATTTTACACCTCATCCCTACTATTTCCTGCTTACTCTTACTCAAATAATCTTAATTATAAAGCCCAAATACCCAAAAGGCAACCTTACAGCTAACGGGATTGCAGGATTTCTTTTCCTGTGTTACTATAAATACAACTCACAATTGAAAGGAATTCCACATGGCAAAATCATATATTCCCAAAATCATCCATTTCTGTTGGTTCAATCCAACTCCAGGCGCTCCTTACCCGGATCTTGTCTACAAATGCATCAGTAGTTGGAAACAAATGCTCCCCGACTATACCATCATGGAATGGAATGCTGAAAATTCAAATCTCGGCGCCTGCAACTATGTTAAAGAGGCCTTTGAAGCAAAAAAATACGCCTTTGTATCTGACTATGTACGACTTGACGTTCTAAACCAGTATGGCGGAATCTATCTGGATACCGATGTCTTGGTTCTTCGCTCTTTTGATCCTTTACTATCCGATCAGGCATTTGCCGGACTAGAAACATCCTCTTCTATCGGCACCTGTGTTATCGGCAGCCAGGCCGGTAACCCCTTGATTCAGCAAATGTTGGAAGATTACAACAAACGACACTTTTTACTTCCAAATGGTTCCTTTGACACAACGCCAAATCCCACTTTACTAACTCAATTATGCCGCCAGCGGGGATTACAATTTCAAAATCAAGAACAGATGCTAAAAGACATTCACATCTATCCTATGACTTATTTCTGCCCGTTTCATCCCTACCGAAAAGAAGGCGAAGATTTCTCCGATCATACCTATAGCAACCATCTTTTTAATGGTACATGGATCGATCCGGAAACAAAACAAGCCATGCTCTATACTCAAAAATATAAGCACGTTCTGGGAGAACACCTTGGCGGGCACCTTGGTGCTTTTCTATACCGGATTCAGCATAATGGTGTTCTCAAAACTCTTCAAACCTACCATAATAAGCTTCAACACTCCATAGCCAAAAAAAGGCAGTGTCGCTAACCCACAGCACTGCCTTTCTTCTCTTTCCGATACAACCTCCGTCCCTCCAACATTCCCGCTATCGCTTCTGCAAGTTTCAACTTGCCTCTATAAAGCTTATACTTTCTCACAGCAAATTGCAAAATCAATAGCCAAGACCATCTACTGGTCATTGCATCAAAACTTGCTCCTCGACCAATCATATACTCTCGATCAAATCCAGTATTCCAGGTTGACGGTTCATATCGAAGCTTAGCAATTTTAATTGGAATATAATAAATACGAAGACCTCGGCGCAGACATTCATAAAGGAACGCATTTTCTTCTCCCATTTTAAATCGAGTGCCAGCACCGATCAATTCATCAAATTGAATATCTTTTACTCGCTCTCGCCGAAAAGATATTTCATATGATATTATCTTTCCACAAGACAAATAATTTATCTCTCGCTCCGTTGGAAAACATGGTACTGGGTTAATAGGAGATTCTACATGAAAAACAATTCCATCATATTCAGGATGTTTTTCATATTGCTCTAAAATCAACTGATCATAATTTTGAAGATATTCCACATCATTATCACAAAGGATCCAAATATCGCCCGTTGCGTTTCGAATTGCCATATTACGGCTTTTGCTTAACCCTCGTTCAGTTGTTTCTATATAACAAATTTTCCGTTTTTGTTCTCTAACACAACTCTTCATCTCTCGATTACATTGATTCACCAAAACGCAATCACTTACAATATTTAAAGAATCAATATATCTATAATTATCCAAATACATTGCCGATAACAGTACTTCTAATTTTATAATTAACACCTCGATTTTCTTTTAAAGAATAAATCCACTTGATAAGCCGTCTCTGATAAGATTAATGTAAATATTACTGTCATAACAAACCAAAAATTACCAATTTTAATATACCTATCTAATATAGTATATACCAAAATATGCGAACAAAATATTGGAAAAATTCTTTTTCCTAAATAATTCAAAATAACATTATTTAAAATAACACATGGATCATTATAATTAATAATTATCAAAATCATAATAATTCCATAAAAATCAAACATAGACATGAAGCCATAAAAAAAGTCAAACCATATTATAAAGCACATAAATCCAGTAATTATCAATTTTTCCATTTGGGGAAATAATAATTTTTTATATTTTTCAGAAGTAACAATATACCAAATCACAGGGCCAACTGAAAACGAACTAATACATCTATATAAATAATTTATGTTTTCTTCATTCGATAAATGAAAAGGCATATAGTATAATGTAAAAAATAAGACAATACCCCCAAAAACAAGACTTGCTTTTAAATTTTTTATATACTTAAAACAAACCAAATAAATCATCCAAGATACTACCAAACATGAATAAAATAATGTACCTCCCAATTTATTGCTCCAATACGGATTTACAAAATTGAAAAAAAACAGTGCTGATACTACTGTTCCTTTCGAAAATTTTTCCCCAAAAGATGTCCTTACAAGTATATACAATAAAACAAATATATAATACATCGGAAGTAAACTTTTTATGTTTTTTTTGAATAATTCATATGGGGTATAGTTCCCTGCAGAATAAGATTTAATCAAAAGCAATGCATTAACTATATAACAAATTTCCACCCCTCTTAAACCATTTGTAAAAAAGTTATATACCCCCCCCCGTAAAATAATTATGATTAACTCCGACATGAATACAAAATATACCTATCGCGGCTATTCCCTTCAAAGAGTCCAATACTTGCATTCTATTTCCCATAACTTTTTCCATCCTCCCTTTGCGTTGATTGACACTTAGAATTAATCTCTTTTATATAAATCTCTCGTATAAACTTTTTTTCTTACATTATCTAAAACAGAATCGTATCTGTTGGCAATTATTACCTGGCTTTTCTTTTTAAACTCTTCTAAATTATTTTCCACTTTGCTACCAAAAAATGTGCTATGATTCTCCAATGTTGGTTCATAAATAATAATTTCCGCCCCTTTTGCTTTTATCCGCTTCATAACTCCCTGAATAGAAGATTGACGAAAATTATCTGAATTTGATTTCATCGTAAGTCGATAGACTCCCACTACAACTTGCTTTTCTAATGAAGCATCATAAGTGTTTTCATTTTCATAAGCATAATACCCCGCTTTTTGCAGAACACGATCCGCTATAAAATCTTTTCTTGTTCTATTAGATTCTACTATCGCAGACATCATATTTTGTGGAACATTTTCATAATTCGCTAACAACTGTTTTGTATCTTTAGGCAGACAATAACCACCATATCCAAAAGATGGATTATTGTAATGAGAACCTATTCTAGGGTCAAGACATACTCCATCAATAATCTGTTTTGTATTTAGACCTTTAATTTCCGCATAGGTATCCAGTTCATTGAAATATGATACCCTAAGCGCTAAATAAGTATTTGCAAATAACTTAACTGCTTCAGCCTCTGTAAAACCCATAATAAGAGTATCTATATTCTTTTTAATTGCACCCTCCTGTAAAAGCTTTGCAAAAATATTTGCAACTTTTATGAGTCTTTCATTTTTCATATCTGTTCCAACTATAATTCTAGAAGGATACAGATTATCATATAAGGCCTTTGATTCCCTCAAAAACTCGGGACTAAAAATAATATTATCAGAATGAAATTGTTCTCTAATAGCCCTTGTATATCCCACTGGAATTGTTGATTTAATTACCATAATTGCGCTTGAATTATATTGCATTACTAATTTAATTACTGATTCTACCGCAGATGTATCAAAAAAATTTTTCTTACTATCATAATTCGTTGGCGCGGCGATTACAACAAAATCTGCATTTTCATATGCTTCTTTAGGATCCATCGTTGCTTGTAAATTCAAATTTTTTTCAAATAAATATTTTTCAATATATTCATCTCTAATTGGGCTTACCCTTTTATTTATTTTTTCGACTTTTTCAGGAATAATATCAATCGCCACCACCTCATGATGTTGAGACAGTAAAGTTGCTATTGATAGTCCTACATACCCTGTTCCAGCTACTGCTATTTTCATATTTATAATACTCCTTATAATTTCTATTTACATAACATCAACTTTTCAACTCAATCCAAATCCTTTTACACTTTAATTTTAAATATTTATCCATAAATTTCAGTATACTTTCAATAACAATTCCACATATAAAAATAATAACAACAGCAAACATTATCATAAATGGGAATTTTTTTGAATATTGATACATAGCATTTTTAAATATATCATACCACCATACGCTAGCTAACACCCCGTCATGTAACATATAAATTCCCAGGGTACATGAGGCAATATAATTAATAGCTCCATTCACCCCTAGTTTTATATGTTTAAAGACACAAAACAACGTCAAGCTAAACAAAAATACAACAACCGAATTTGGTCTCCAAAAATACACCGCAGAAATTTCTTTCATTCTCACATCCGCATATTCTTCAAAAAAGATAAACAAAAGCAATCCTAATATTATAATTATAAATAGTGAAACTGATTTTTTCAAATCATTCATGTATTTAATATCATATAATTTGATATATGCTCCCATAAAATACATGACCAAAAGCCATATATATCGATTATAATAAGGCGATGACTCTGTATCACCATTATTTAATCCAAGTAATCCTAAAGTTGGATAAATAGACCATATTACCAATTGAATAACTAATAATCTTTTTAATTCCACTTGTTCTAAATTAATAATCATTTTTTTTAAATATGGAGAAATTACATATATTAGCATATACGCACTAACAAACCAGTATTTATTCCCTAATATAAGGTATATATATTGTTTATAGTTCAACAAATTCATTTTGTCACCATCAAAAAAACAAATCAAAATTATATTTCCAAGCAATAAATAGAATTCTACCATAACAGCATATTTAATGACTTTTTTCCATGAAAATGTTGTTTTGTCAAAAAAATACCCAGAAATCAACACAAAGCAATTAACTCCAACCTCGCCAAAATGATATACTACATCATATACCATTCTATTAATTATCGTTCCGCCAGATTCAAAATCAAATCCTCCTTTATATACATAATGGAAGGCAATAATCATTGCCATACTTACTATTCTCAATAATTCTAAATTGCTATCTCTCTTTTCACGCAAGATATCCATTTTTCATTTCCCTTAATATTATATTCGACAACCGTGTATAACACCTATTATAATTTTTCAATTTATTTTACCACTTGTTATTTTTTCAGCTTATTTAAAACCATATAAATCTCTTCAATCTTCATGGCAAACAAAAACGAAATATAACATATGAAAAATCCCCCTGAACAAATTAATATATTTAAAAAAGGATTAAATCTTACCATAAGTCTTAATACTGCTGTTATGATTCCTGCTACAAGAGTCGCAATTAAAATTCGTCTTGCAAAATCCTTCTCAATTTTATTTCGCAAATATTTTTTAGAAAAAAAGGTTTGCACTAACATTTGAGTAACTTCAGCTAAAAGTGTTGCAATTGCAGCTCCATAAATTCCATAAATAGGCATAAACAAGGCATTAAAAATAACATCTACAAACGCTCCACATATAACCGCCTTAGTATAACAATTTTCTAAACCATGAGGTATCAATATTTGATTTCCAGTGATATTTGAAAATCCAGAAATTAATAGTATTGGCATGAGAATCATCATACATGGTACAGCAGCCACATAATTCATTCCCCCTAATATAAAAATGCAATCCCACGCTTCGATTTCAAAAAAGACTGTTAGCGGAATAGAGATCATCAATATAATTCGAATAGAACTTTTTAATGTGTTATTATAATTTTCTTGCTCTTCCTGGGCAATATAATATGACAATCGCGGTAACAGTACTGCACTTATTGCATTTATCAAAGATAAAATTACCGTTTTAGCCTTTACAGCCACATCATAAAGCCCTACTGCCTTATCTCCGCTTATGAAGCCTAACATTAAAGAATCAAGATTTGTATAAATGCTTATTGCTAACAAAGATGCAAAAAAGGTTAATATTGGTTTCATATGTTTTTGTAATTCCAATTTATCCTTTATTTTAAAAGAAATAAATTTTTTAGAATAAACAAAATTACATATATAGTTTCCAACACAAGCAACTGCTAAAATAAATGCATATATTATATAATCATTTTTCGTATGAACAAATCCAAAAATCAAAACCAATGAAACCAATTTAAACAAAATAGCTCTTTTAGTAATGTAGGTATATTGTTCAAGCCCACCATATAACCATTCCATTGAAAATGGTGCTAGAGCTATTTGACCAATACTAATTATAAATAACCATCTGTTTGTCCGAAATTTATCTATCCATACGAATGACAATATGAGGAATACGATTACTCCACAAGTTACTAATGTATTTATCCAAAACAACTCTTTTACAGTTTTAGATAGCCTTAATTTATCATCTCTTACTTTCGCAACAGCTCTAATTCCATACGTCGAAATTCCTAATGCTCCAATTAGCATTCCATAACTAGCTATATTCGAAAAAAAAGTAACTTTACCAAGATACTCTGCATCTAGCACTCTTGACACATATGGATAAATAATCATCGGAAAAATCATGCTAGAGAGTTTATATATTATATTTAATATTGCATTTTTCTTAAGAGAATTATTTTTTTCCATATATTATTATATCTCCAATTTTAAGAATTGCTTTTTTCTATGGCAATAAATACCTCTAACTACCACATCATCAATCCTCTTACAATGAATTCTTCTTCCAAGTTTCAAAAATTTATTTATCATCTCCACTTTTGGCATTTTTCTTATGGATTTCAATATATCTCTATATGAAACATATTGTTTATTTGTTCCAAATGTCATTAACATTAGGTTTTCAGTATGTTTTTCTTCCGCAAAAAATCTGTCTGTATAACAATATAAATACGTTTCATGTAAATATGCTACAACCTTTTCAATTTGCAATTCACTACAAACATTCTCTTTGAAAAGCACATTTAAGATATGAATCATTTGCAAAATATGTTCCTTGTTAATCTTCATCTGTTCAAATAATTCATTCTCATTTTCGTCCAATTCCCCCAAAATACATTGTCCTCCAAAATAATAGTTTGCTGTACCATGAGACGCCTGCAAAATTCTCTCCAACAATCTATGATTAGTTGAAAAAATACCAAAGAAACGGCTTTTAATGGGAACATCCGTATAAACAAGCCCATACTTCCTATTATTTGGATTCAACAAACTTTCCCCCTCAAGTCCATAATAGAACCCTTCTATTTTCAACCTCCCTTCAAAAAAATTATACAAATTATCTTGAATAGTTCCCTTCCATCCAATATCAACTATCGCAATATTCTTCGTATTAGCATCAATTCCTATCGTTTCCAGATAATCCTTAAACTCTTTTTTTTCACGTATAACAGCAACTTTATATCGTTCCGCAAACAATTCGTTATTTATTAACATTTCAAATTCTTTACTTTCAAAAAAGTTTCGAATTTCACTATCCGTATTAATCTTATAGTTCGAACTAAAATCCTCTAATTTCATCCCCAATGTCAATATAAAATCTTTAATTGAAATACTATTTATACTTCTTTTTAATGTAGAAAAAGTTTCGATTTTTATATTTTCATTTAACGATGGCAAAAATGTTGACTTTCTTGAAACCAGCATATAATGTGTACTGATTTTTTTATCCAAATTTGTGTCTTTCAAAAATGTATCAAAAACCTTTTTTAAAAATTCTCCCTCACGAGAGAAAAAATATATATCTTTAATATTTTTTTCTTTAACTTTTTTTAACAATTTTCTTATAAACAAAAAAATGGAAAACGCATTATTCGCAAACGGAGCTTCTCTCAGCAATCCTTCAAACAAGTTCCATAATTTATAATTTAAAGTTTCCTCTTTCTTTAAATCATGTTTTTTTATATTATACGAATCTATTCCATGTTCTCTAGCTCTTTTATAATCACTTATCTTATTATCCCCTATCATCAAAATCTCGCTTGCATTTAAATTCAGATTTTTCATTATTTCTCCAAATAATAATCCGCTACTTTTTCTATATCCAACTTCAGATGAAATAAACATTTTATCAACCAAGTCATTTATTCCAAGAATCATAAATATCCTCTCAAAAAAGGCTCTTGGCATGTAAAAATCGGATACTAAACAAATATCCTTTTTCCTTTTTTTTGCATCTTTTAAAAGGGTGTATATAGGTTGATTAATTCTAATAACGCTCACTTCGATTTGAATATATATTTCTAATATATAATTATAAAACTCTTCAAAAGTATGCATTATACTTTTAATATATTCAAACCGATTGTACATATTATATGCAACTTTTTTAAATGATAGTTCGTCAATTGGTTCGTCTTTAATTTGTTTACTAATTTTCCATATTTCTTTCACACATATATAATCAATTTCATATTTTTCTGCGATCATATAAAACCAACGTTCAAGCACCTGTTCTGGTGAACATATCCTATATAATAATGTATCAAAACAATCAACAAAAATTGTTTTTTTCTTATCTATTACAGCAAGAATTTGATTATTTTTTTCATTCATATCATTTCCTTTTTCTATCTTAATATCAGGCGTTCCCTAAACTTGAAACAACTCATCTTTTTCCAAATTGTAATTTATATATAATACTTTTCGAACTACATATTCGAAAATAAGCGCATACAGCATTACAAACAAATAAATTGTCTGAATGATTTTCAAATCATAATAGAAAAAAAACATTGTCATTGTTACAATAGAGTCAATAACCATATTAGAAATATTATATCCACAATTGACATTATACAACATTCCAAAAAAAGAGCCAAAAAAAGCACTTAAACATATAATCCCACCAAAGGAAAAATCTCTATACATATTTCCAAACGCTGTATAAACATTTACATCCGTTATATCCGTAACTACATCTTGAACTATGGAGACATGCTCTCCAATTCCTAAGTAAGACAGAATATTAATAAATGGTCTGAAGCATAGTGTTCCCTTTGTAAATGCCAACGAATTGTTACTTATTAACTTTCCAAAAGCTTCTATTGTTACAGAAGTGTATTCACTTATTGTTCCTAATATTGCCTCTAGATAATTTGAATATCTCCCATTTACAACATAGTTTCTTTGAAAGCTTATAACAACAATAAGTGCTATTATCATTATACCAAACCCAGTTCCATACTTTATATAGAATTTGTGCTCTTCTTTTTTATTTCTAACTCCTAACATATATACAGAAATAAAATAAATAACATCTATCAAAAAACCTTCTTTTGACATTGTAATTAAAGAGCTTAAAAGCCTTATAATTAAAACAAACAAAAATTTAGGAAGCACGTTTTTTATTTTGTTTTGCATTGCAATCGGGAAGAAACACAATGTCACAAAAAAATTTAAAGACAAAAAAATACCACAAACACTAATTAACATACTACTGTTTCTCTGTAAGTACAAATACCTGACATATGTACTATTTGTAAATATATCTAAAAAGCTTGGTGCAACTTGCATAACCGCATACAAACCCACCAAAAAATTCAAAGTACTTACAGCCATGTTTACATTCAGCATTTTTTCAACAAATATATTATTGTATAAAATAGTTGACTTTTCTTTTCTTATCTTTTTATTAAAAATATATTGTGTAGTAAAAAAAAAGCTTACAAAAAAGAATTCACCAATCAAAATCCATATTGTTGCACTATTAAATTCTTCAGAGTCAACGTTCCTTCGGGCAAGAATGTCGCCCAAATACAACATTATTGTAAATAACAAAATTGGATTCCAAATTCGTTGATAGTAATTAACTGAAGCCATAACAACTATCATTGTAAAAAGAGTTAATATTAAAAGTTCAACGCTCATTATCCATATCCCTTTTTATCTTTAATATTCTTTTATTTATTTTTTAAAACATAATTTTCATAGAAATAAATATTTGCTTTTTTCAACTCATTGTTAATTGAAAAATCTGCAAGTTTCATACATCCATCTTCTTTATGTTTTATTATAATATCATTATTATATACTGTTTTGAACCCATTCATTCTGCATCTATAAGCCAAAATTCCTTCTTCTCCAAACAAAAACACATTTTCATCATAAAGAGGTTTTATTGTTTGAACTACAACTTTTTTTATGATAACAAAGCTGCCATGTGCTGCAAATATATCAAACTTGCCTTTTTTTCTTAAGGTTTCAATTCTATTTATTACTCTATTGAAAACCATACCTACTCCTAGTATTATTTTATTATTTTTTTTCAATCCGCAATATATACAATACTCAGAAAAATGATTTTCTTTAACCAGCATTGGGTTTTGTTTTTTCCCCGAAGCTGCTATTATTTTAGGTGCTATTATTTCTGCATCCAGTTCAGATAATTCACCAAATTGCTCAACCACTATATCAGGATTGGAGATAATAATATAGTCGAATATATATTTATCTAATGCATATTCTATTCCCCTATTATTCCCATAACTGTAGCCCTTATTTACAATATTGATAAAATCACATTTTCTCTCATTTGCAGTTTTCTCTATTTCATTTTTAGTCTCTTCGTCATAATATGAATTAACG
The DNA here is from genome assembly GCF_003481065.1 of Clostridium sp. TF11-13AC. NCBI lineage: Bacteria > Bacillati > Bacillota > Clostridia > Eubacteriales > Clostridiaceae > Clostridium > Clostridium sp. TF11-13AC. Next base: position 202,735 of record NZ_QUKJ01000002.1, on the reverse strand, counting down.
ATAATTATTTTTACAGAGTCTATTTTGTTTTTTATAGATTCTATACACTCAAGCAAATCTTCTGTATTACGATAGGTCAAAATTATTACAATGTATTTATAATTTTCTTTTTTCATACCTATTATCTTTCTTTTATCATTTTCATTATTTCTTCAATTTTTTTATTGGATCCCCATACCGCTTTAGAATCATATGGTCTATCTGGAAATGCACCATACTCTAACTTTATATCAAATCCATTTTCTCTTATAAATCGCTCCACTCTATCAGCTAGCTTTTCCGGTCTCCCAGAACAAATATTTATTATACCACTAATCTCATTTTGCATTACCGCCATTGAAGTCTGTTTACAAAATTCCTCATAATCAATAAAATCAAATTGATTTAATCCCCAAGTAAACGGGAATGTTTTCTTTCCCTCAAAAGCTGCTGCAGCAATTTTTGAAAAAACAGAAGAGCCATATTTTGTATTTCCTACTATATAATATCCCCTAAGCCACATAAAATTTTTTCCATTTTGTTTGCATATTATTTTAACAGCTTCGCGAAGTGCATTTTTAGCTATTCCATAATAACTCTCCGGATTACAAGGAGTATTCTCATCAATACTCCCTTCATAAAAGCCAATTTCATGCATACTTCCCATTACAGCAATCATTTCTATTTTTGAAGACGCTATTTTTTCAATAAATGAAAAATGCTTAGGCAAGTCCAACATATGAGAATCTGAATAATGTATAAATCCATCCCGCCATGCTAAATGCAACAAAACATCTGGATTACCAAAATATGCATATGGATCGTCAATTTCAAACAAATTACACGGTTCTTTTATCGCTCGTTCATCTACACGCTCAAGAGAAACATCTGTAGCCACAACCTCCACACCATTGTCAAGTAATTTTTTTACAATTCCTTGACCCAAATAGCCATTAGCCCCTGTCACTAAAATTTTCATATTTTTACCTTTCTTCTTAAAAATTCTATGCATTTATCCAATTATGTGTCTTAAAATCATATTTCTTTATAATTTTTGCAGGAATTCCAGCCACCATGCAATATGCAGGAATAGACTTTGTTACCACTGCATTAGCAGCTATAACGCATCGTTCACCAATTTTTACTCCAGGCATTATTGTAACTTTTTCTCCAATCCAACAACCACTACCAATAAACACCTCTTTCGCTTCTAGGGGATTCTCGACATAGCTCATACAAGTTTCCGGATTAATTCCGTGATTTTCAGATGTTATTAAAACATCACTTGCTATCAAAACATTGTCACTGATGATAATGGGTTCCGCCGATAATGCTGAAAATCTATTTCTTATACTAACATTATTTCCTATTTTTATTGACGGATCATAAGTTTTACCATGATATTCTTTTATAAATAAAAAGCGAGCATCGTTTCCTATATCTATTTTATTTCCTAATTGTAAACAATTCACTCTTCTAATTGAAATTCTCGAACCTATTGTCACATTTTTGCTTCCCGTTTTCCATATATATATCATTAAAATAGGATGTCTTACAAATGATATTATCTGTTTAATAAAAAATTTTAATTTTTCCATATAATTATTAGCTATTCTTCTAAATTCATCTTTCAATTTTTTTAAGATATATTTATCATTTCGATAATCTATCTGTTACAAAGTCAATCTTAAAAAGTTTCCCAATTGCCTTTGCTGGCTTCGTTAAGATTTTGGGTGTTAAACTGTACATAAAAAGTTTAAGATTGTATTTAAAATCTTCTTTTTTACTCAACATTTCCCTTTCATTTAAATCTATATGATGACCTATATTTTCCATTTTTTTAATGGCTCCGCGCAGATATCTACTTTGAACAATTGTATGCGTTATATTTAATATATTTCTATCATCTATTAAATACTCTATTCGTTTTTCGTTATATTTTTCATTATCCAACTGATTCATTTCAAACTTCCATGCATTGTAATTTTCATTCCCAATTTTTTTCTTCAAAAAATCAGTTTCCCAAATGGCTGCTTGAAGATTAAGTCCATATTTCTTATCAATTGGTACAATATGAATATGTTTGTTTCCTTTATAAGGTTTACCTTTTTCCCATGTCTGTTTTACCAACTGAACAAGTATTTGATAAAACTTTATTTTATCTTGTTCAACCATCTCCAAACAAGATTTTACTATTTTATTATCTACATAATCTGAAATAAAAAAATCCTCTAACATCAGAATCACATATGGAGTCTTTATTTTTTCAAGTCCCGCCAAGGCACGTTTACTCCATTCCGTATTTTTCCCCGCCGGAACAACATGCACATTATCATATGAAGGTTCTAATTCAGATGTAGCCAAATATGTACTTGGTCTATCTTTCCAATATTTATTCATCAACTCAAAAAAGTGATTCCAAACATCAATATATCCATCATACCCAACCACAAGTATCGAAACATCATTATAAATATCTTTTACCATATTATAAACCTCTTATAAAAAGTATTTTTTCATAGCATTCCATGCGAAGCATGTTACATGAAAACCAGCTGCAAGCCTACCAATGTGTTCATCCTGTGTTTGTATCTCCCATACCTGTTTAATACTCTTAAATTTATTTGATGATAAGGAATTATTGCTAATCCTATATTTAACTAAAGCCTCATTAATTCCATATGCAATAATTCCACCTCTTAAAAGACTAAGCCAAGTTGCATAATCCTGTCCCCCTCTTCGAAGGGGCATTCTAAATTCTCCTACAATTTCTCTATCAACCATAACAGAAGAAGTTGCAATAATTGTATTATGCAAAAGATATCTATAATCACAGCTTTCCTTGATATTACGTTTTTTCTTTATTATCTCACCATTCTGATTTATCATTTCAATAGCAGCATACACAAATGGACTTTTCGTTTTTTTCATAAGTTCAATTTGACGCTTTGTTTTTTCTGGCAACCATAAATCATCACCATCTAAAAACGCTACATACTGTCCCGTCGCTAATTCTAACGCTCTATTTCTAGCTGCTCCAGCTCCCATATTCTTTGGCTGACAAAAATATATTATTTCTGGATGCAACTTTTGCATCTGTTTAATAATCTGTGCCGACTTATCCTTCGAACAATCATCCACCAATATAATCTCTATATTCTTATAAGTTTGAGAAAGAACTGACTCTATCGTTTCTTTTAAGTATCGTTCTGCATTAAAAATTGGTGTAATAACCGATACCCTTCCCTTGACATACTGACGTTCCATTTTCTTCTCCCAATTAATAAACTGGCGTAACCCAGTCTCTAAATTGTTCTAATTCTCCCCTCACAACGTTAAGATACGCAACATGAAGCTCTCTAGTAATATTTCCAGTTGTTCCTTCTCCAACCTTATATTTATCTACACTAAATACTGGTGTCATTTCCATTGCTGAACCGCATAAAAATGCCTCATCACAAGTATATAATTCTGTTCTGTCAATCGTCCTCTCAATTACCGGCAAGCCTTTACTCTGTGCAATTTTTATTACAGTATCTCTTGTAATACTTTCAAGAACACTATCCGTAAGTTTCGGTGTAATGAGCGTTTTACCTTTTACAATAAAAAAGCAAGAACCTGGTCCTTCTGAAACCTTTCCCCTTTCATTCAAAAAAATACAGGTATCATAGCCATTGCGAAGCGCCTCTCTCTGTCCCACTCGACTATTAATATAATTTGCACCACATTTTATTCGTGGCGAAAGATTCTCATCACTAATTCTTCTCCATGATGTTATACAAACATTTAAGCCCTTTTTATTATATTCAGCACTAGTGTTTCCTCTCGGAATCGGTGCCACAAACATCTCTACCGGTCCATCAGAGCCCCACGAACCAAATCCATCTACAAATAAAGTCTGACGAACTGAAAGATTTTCTTTATACTCATTCGCTTTAACAACTTCTAAAAAAGCCTTTGTTAAATTTTCTTTTGTATATTTACAGTCAATTTGTATCAACTTTGCTGAACGAAGTAATCTATCATAATGGTCATTTAATCGAAATGCATATAACTGTTTCTCATTTTCATTCCAATAACATGGAATTCCTTCAAACACATTTAGCCCAAATTGAGATGTAGGTGCAAGAATATTTATCTTAGCATCATTGATATCCAATATCTGTTCTTTAAACCATATTCTTCTATGTGCAACGTCGTATTTCATATTACCCCTCCTACTGATTATTCAGGATCTGGTTGATGTGCCAGCCTAATAATCTCCGTTTCCTCCGCTTTGGCTGCTTCCACATCATCCAAAGAATCGTCTACTTTATTTTCATAAATTTTTTCATGTTTAAAAGCCTTGAATATTGATTCAATTCCTATCTTAATATCTATTAAAAAACCATATTTTGCGAACAAATCAACATATTCATTATCATATGTAACTTTCTCGTCCCATGAAATATCGTTTCTTCCTTTTATCTGTGCCAATCCAGTTAATCCAGCTTTTACTTTAAAACGTTTTTTATACTTATTATTAAGCGTATCAAAATCTCCCAGCTCATACGTTACGCATGGCCTAGGACCAACCACTGACATATCTCCTTTTAAAATATTAAACAACTGAGGCAATTCATCAATACTGCTATCTCGTAATTTTCTACCTATTTTAGTTACGCGAGGATCATTTTTATAATTAAATAATCCCGCGCCCATTTGTTCTGCATCTACTACCATAGATCTAAATTTTAGCATATGAAACACTCGACCATCTTTTGTTCTTCTTTCTTGTCGAAAGAAAACAGGTCCTTCAGAATCTTTTTTTATTGCAATAGATACTCCTATCCAAACCGGTGTTAATAAAATAATACATATTCCTGATGACAGAATATCAAATACTCTTTTTATGCACAAACTAAACTTTTTCATAGCCACTCCATTAATATTTACTTAGAATTTAAATGTGTGAAAAATATCCTCAAAAGTTTCTTTTCGCTTGATTACCTCTACTTCGTTTCCGCAAATATCCAACACTGGAAAATTCGGTAAAATAAATGGCGGTTTCATGACTAACGAATAAGATCCGCAATTACTAATAATAACAGCATCCCCTAATGCTAATTTCCCACTATAATCCTTATAAATCACGTCTCCCTCGATACATGTATAACCCACCATATCAAGCTTCTCATACTTTTTCTCTGTTTCCCCCATATGAACAATCTCTATAGGTGGATTAACTCCTGACATACTAATATTTTTTTGACTCCCCAGTATTGAAGCTATTTTTTTTCCTCTAACATCTTTTATTGTTTTTACTGTCCCTACAAATTTCATACAATCCCCAACAATTGCTGTTCCAGGTTCTACCAACAATTCCGGGAGCTTATCTTTATCCTTAAAATATTCTTGAAATATTGTAGCAACCGCAATAGCATATTCCTTATAATTTGGTATTTTTGTCGCGATTTGCTGTTTTAATTCTTCTGGCATTTTACCAAAAATTCCACCGCCAATATCTATTCTATCAGGAATAATTCCCACTTTATCCAGTAATTGAATCATTCCTTTCGCCCTTGCTGGCCAATATTCTAATTGCCGTTTTGCAAAGTGACATTGAAAGTTCATAAAATGTAAATTATTTGTATGTGTTAACATATCTAATACTTGATTAAAATCTCGACTATTAATATCAAATCCAAAACGTGAGCAAACTCCATCTCCCACATCGTAATTGCATCTAATCCCAACATTTAATTTTTTTTCTGTTTCTTTTGCAATCCTACGTATATCCTCCGCTTCCTCCAATGAATCAATATTAACCGTTACCCCCTGCAAGAGAAACTCCGCTAACTTTGTGCGCTCTTTAATTGGTCCGTTCCATATAATCCTATCTGGAGTAACTCCGCACTTCAATGCAAGTTCTACTTCCATCTCTGAAACAGTTTCTGCATATCCGCCTAATTCATTTACTATCTTACATAATTTTGGTATGTAGTTCGTTTTGTAAGAGTATGCAATATTAAAATTAGGATATATAGAGGCAAATTCACTTTTTAACTCTAAAAAATTATTTTGAAATTGTCTTGAATCAAGAATATAAAACGCATCCCCATAATTAGCTCGTAAAGTAGAAATCATTTTTTTATCAATAATCATTTTTTTAACTCTTTCTTTTTATTAACAATGTTTTCAACAATTCTTTTAATTTCCTTCTCATTCGAAATAAAATCTGTCGTTTTTCCTATCGTCATTTCATATTCTCTTAACACCCTCATATTTTCTTTGAACAACCGTTCTATTTCTTTCAAATCAGAGACGACTTCAGTATTACAAAAACTTCTAGACAAAATTGCTCTCGTTGATTGAAGGCGATAATGTTCTATAATTATTTTTTCTGCAGGTAAATCTCCACTTCCAATGCGCGCTATTCCACCAAATCCATATGGCAAACCAGCTTTTCTAATCTTTTTCGTCAATTTTTCAACAGTACCATTTGTTAATAACTCGAACATAAAATCCAATTTATAAGATAAATGCAAATCATTTAATCCTATATGTATTTCATCTATTCCCCCCAGTTGTAACACATCATCTAAACATTCCACAGCCTCCTTCGTCTCAAGAAGCAATGTTGTTTTACACCTACCATCAACAGCTCTTACAAAGTTTTCCACTTCCTGCGAAGTTTTCCACATCGGAAGCATAACTATATCCGCTCCTGCCGATATGACATCATCTATTTCTTTAATAGAGCACACATTCCATGGATTAACGCGTACCAACAATTGCGATGTTGTTAATAAGGGTTTTATTTCCCTTATATCATCTATGGTATGTTTTGACTTTACCGTATTTAATCCCTTTTGACGTTCTTCTTTTCCAAGGGTTTCTAAATCAATCCAAATTCTATCAACCCCATATTTTTCAGCAATTAACGCAATCTTCGGATTATTAGTTATATACATCAAAACTAATGGCATTTTTATCTCCCATCCACTTGTATTCTAAAATTTTTATGCTTTCAATATTCCTCGTTCGATTAATTAATTTTAATACTTTACATTTCAAAACAAGCATACTCACTTTGTCTGTACCGGCTTCACATATGTCGGCACAATCATTCTTACAACTTCTTTGATACTATCCGAATCCCGGTTTGCTATCTCATACAGCTCATCCAGCTGATGTGCAAAGTAATCCATATCAAAATCTATCGGTTTACCAATATGAATCAGCTTATTTGGAGTATCCTGAAGTCCTTCCTCATTCATCAGAAGTTCTTCGTACAATTTTTCACCTGGACGAAGTCCCGTAAACTCAATCTTGATATCTTCATCTACCCGGTAACCAGAAAGACGAATCAGGTTTTTAGCCAGATCAAGAATCTTAACCGGCTCTCCCATATCCAGAACAAAAATCTCGCCACCTTTTGCATAGGCACCTGCCTGCAGTACCAGAGATACCGCCTCCGGGATCGTCATGAAATAGCGGATAATGTCTGGATGTGTAACCGTCACCGGTCCGCCTTCTGCGATCTGTCTCTTGAAAAGCGGGATAACCGAGCCGTTGCTGCCGAGTACATTGCCAAATCGTACTGCCACGAAATCGGTCTTGGATTTCGCGTTCATCATCTGGATAACCATCTCGCACATACGTTTGGAAGCACCCATGATGTTAGTCGGGTTCACCGCCTTATCCGTTGAAATCAGCACAAAGCGCTTGACGCCGTATTTATCGGCCGCTTTGGCTGTTTTATATGTACCAAATACGTTATTCTTGATCGCCTCATTCGGGCTGTCTTCCATCAGCGGAACGTGCTTATGCGCTGCCGCATGATATACGATCTCCGGTCTGTATTTTTCAAAGATTGTATCGATACGGTGTGTATTTCGCACAGAGGCAATCAATACCTCTAGGTTCAGAGCCGGATATTTTTCCCGCAGTTCCATCTGGATATCGTAAGCATTGTTCTCATAGATATCCACAATGATCAGCTGCTTAGGATTGTGGGCCGCAATCTGACGGCACAGCTCGCTTCCGATAGAACCGCCGCCTCCGGTAACCAGCACCACTTTACCACTGACATATCCCATGATCTCGTCTAGATTGACACGGATCGGATCGCGACCAAGCAAATCTTCGATCTGTACTTCACGAAGCTTGGACACGCCCACTTCCCCGTTTAAAAGCTGATAGATGCCCGGAAGGGTCTTTACTTTACAGTCTGTTTTACGGCAAATCTCAATGATCTCCTTGCGTTCTTTTGCCGAAGCAGATGGCATCGCAATATAGATTTCATCAACCCGGTATTTTGCCGCCATTTCCGGAATATCATTCCGGGTACCTACGATCGGTACCTCATTTAAATATTTTCCCTGTTTATTCGGATTGTCATCGATAAAGCAGACAACCCTATCACTTACCTGCTGGCTGCTGGTCATCTCTTTCAATATCACGGCGCCGGAGCTTCCTGCACCCACGATCATGATTCTCCGCTCAGTTTGTCCCATATTCTGAGGCACAATAGTTGTCAATATACGATAGGACAGGCGGACCCCCAGCTCCATACAGGTTAACGCTATAAAACAAATCACATAAAAACTTCTCGGAACCCTGTGCTCCAGAAATACCATTCCAGCAACCTGCACCAGCGTCGCCAGTGCACAGGATCCCACAATACGCAGTGCCTCCCGGATGCCTGCCACACTCCACATGATCGCGTACAGGCGGAACAAGAAGAAGATAATCAGTGTAGTTACTATGTAAAGAGGAAGATATGCCTCAACGGGTCCTGCATACTCCACCGGGATCTTCCACGCGTTCATATCGAAGCGGACAAAGAGTCCCAAAAATGATGCCATGCACACAGCCAGTGCATCGACCACCATCAAAATCATCATACGTGCCCTTTTGCTATGAGGCAGGTACTTCTCCAGTACAACATTCATATTCATTGCAATTGCCCATCCCTAGTATTTCATTTTGTTTTTATCCTTCCACTAGACAGATAAATTCTAGTTTATTATACGCTACTTTCGGTGGGGATTCAATAGAAGTTTATGGGAAGAAAAGGTTAGGAAATTCTTAAGAATCAGGGGGGACATCGCTTTTGAAGTGAGTATATGAGATTTTTTTCGTAATTGCTTGAAAATTGTAGGATTTTTCGTTATGATTGGGGTGTCATACAGCGCTTCGTTCCTTCTTCTCATCACTGGACAAGCGCAATCGGCTGTATGATGGGGAGAGAGCCTTGGGAGAAGGTTCTCTTCTTTTCGCTTCGCTTTGTGTGTCTTATTTGATATAATTTGTAATTCATCAAAAATTCTTTCAAGATATCTCAATTTTATTGCCTTTAAATAAAAAATTTCTCGTTTTCTCTTGTAAAATCAACCGCTTCAAGGTATCATGCATATATCAATATAGAAAGGTAACAACCATGAAAATCAAACTCCCTTTTGGTGAAATAGAAACAGGCAAAGAATGTCCCTGTTCTAAAGATGATGAATATAAAATAAAGATAAAATGTATAAAAACAAAATTGCACAGCACATACTTGCTTATCATTGCCTCCATAATATGCATATGGTTATTTTCATTATTAACGTATGACCATAAAGGTTTTGTAGAGCAAATGTCCTTTGCAAGTACGATCACATCTATCATTTTATCTGTATTAGCCATCATAATGAGTATTACAGGAGAAGGAAAAACCGAACACATAAAAGACCAATTAGAAGCAGCTGCCAAGGAAATCAAACAATCGCAAGAAACTGTAAATCGCATCAATGACACCATTGAAAACAGTTTACAAAAGGTAAATGACGGTCTAGACGAATTAATAAACGAATTGATTCATTACCGGATGCTACTGCTCAAAAAGTTTCAGAATATACACTTAGAAACGATGATATAGACAGTGACTCTCAAGAAGTTAGTAATATGGAGATATAAAAATGGAAAATTTGAATGGAAATCTTATTTTATGTCAAAATTTTGATAAGAATAATGGAAATATTACCGGTATCTTTAATACGATAACTCTAAACGACGCTCAACGTCAATCTTTTGACCTTGTAATGTTCTTTTCTGGCGTTGAATATCCGCCCAAGGCAATGATCGTCTATTATTTGATATATCGTGTTCAAGAATTTAAAGAAAACGAAGCTAATAGTGTAAAAATGCTAAGCAAAAGTATCTTACGAAGAGTCTCTGGTTCTCAACGAGTGGATGGTAAAGGACGCGAATGTTCTTTTTCAGATGCTTTTGCATCAAGTATAAAAGTAGAAATTAAAAAACTTAAATTTACCAAAACAGGAGTATATGAAATTCGAGCATATGTATTCCCTTATGAAAAAGATATGCCCGATTTTAGTGTCACAGATATTCTAAATCATAAAGAGGCTTTTTTATGTTTAGGGAACTTTGAAGTTAGGGAGAAAACTGTTTAATCGAAAATAAAGAATAGACTTTTTATATCACAATATTCTAGAGAATTTCATCAAAAAAGTGGTACCCTTCTTTCAACAATTTTTTATTTATTACTATATATTAACACTTAAAGTTTAAAGCGCTGCGGCAAGAACAAACGTTTGCGCAATTCCATATAATCTGCTATAATAGAGGTATACTAATGAGAGCATCCGATAGATTTGAAGAAATCACGCATCAGACAGGTCTTTATAATATTCAACCCATTAATAATATCCCATCCATTATGAAAAGAGGATTATTATCTAATGAAAAAGCCCGTAAAATCAATCATACATCAATTGCAATGAATGAAGTACAGGACAGAAGAGACCTTATTCGAATCCCTAATGGATTAAGGCTGCATCAATATGCCAATCTTTATTTTGATCCATGGAACCCAATGTTATCCAAAAGACGAAACCAAAATGAAGAAATTTGTATTTTAAAATTCGACAAAGTAGTTTTAGATTTTGAAGATGTTATTCTTTCAGACAGAAATGCTTCTAGTGATTATGCTGCTTTCTATGATGCATTCACAGGGTTAGACAATATAGATTTTAACTCTGTTTATGCTAAATATTGGATCGATGACAATTATTACGAACAATGCAAAAAAAAATCTATTAAATGTGCCGAAGTTTTAGTTCCTCATTATATTCCATTTGATTATGTAATGTGTGCAGCTGTTGTAAATGAAAATGCCAAAATCAATTTAAAATCCACTGGATTTAACAAAAAAATCTTTATAGAAAAAAGCTTGTTTTTTTAGGAGTTGATAATATGAAAGTAAAAATTGGGAATATTTTTGAAAGCAAATGCTCAACCCTTGTCAATACTATTAATTGTGTAGGTGTAATGGGTAAGGGAATTGCTTTGGAATTCAAAAAAAAATATCCAGAAATGTTTTTTGATTATGTAAACAAATGCAAATCCGGACAAGTTCAAACTGGAACACCATATGTATTTGATGTTGGAAATGGTATCAAAATCCTTAATTTTCCAACAAAAAATCACTGGAGATCCTCTTCCAAATTATCTTTTATTATAGACGGATTAGATTGGTTTATAAAAAATTATGGCGACTACAAAATTACAAGTATTGCATTTCCTCCATTAGGGTGTGGAAACGGAGGGCTTTCATGGGAGAGCGTCGGACCTATTATGTATCAAAAACTAATTAATTTACCAATCGAAATCGAAATATATGCCCCATTTGGCACAAAGCCTAATGAAATTACGAATGACTTTTTATCAAAAAAAATCATTAACAATAATATTACAGGAAAAAGTGCAATAAAAATCAATCCTACATGGTATTTAATATTAGAAGCTGTAAAAGAACTTAATAGCAGAACATATTCATTAAAAGTCGGAAGAACAATCTATCAAAAAATATGTTATGTCATGACAAGAAATGGTATCAAAACAGGATTTATATTTTCAAAAGGGTCCTATGGCCCTTATTCTGCCAATGTCAAAGATTCTATTACAGCATTAGCAAACGCAAATTTAATTACGGAGCAGACTTTAGGTCGAATGATTTCACTACATGTCTCTGATGACGTAATTATACGCAAAAGCAATTTTAGTCCAGAAGAATGGAATGCAATGAAAAAAACCGTCGACTTATTTGGCCGAATTAAAAGCACAGAACAAGCAGAAATAATGACAACAGTTTTATATTCATATGATGAATTATATAAGGAAAAACAGGCTCTATATGATAAAGATATTTATGATTTTATCATGTCTTGGAAGCCTCATTGGAAACAGCAAAAAGAAGCCGAAGTTTGTAGTACAATCAACAATCTTGCAATGCTCTCTCTTATTTCAGTACAACATAGCAATTCATTGCCAGATAAAATGTCTTATTAATTTGTGTACAATTTTTACCTTTATTCATTTCTACTCTATAGTTTTTCGGAAGTTTCTATAAGAAACTTCCGAATTATTAAAAATCAATTTTCATTTATCTTATTATTAACGCCCAGAAATATTAAACCACTTTTTTTGAACAAGTACGGCAAAAGGCGGATAAATCCCATTTTGTTTCAGTTTCTTTTCAACTTCATTTTTTATTTCTTCTGATGGCACAAATATACAAGCAAAACAATTTGCTGGAATTCTTGTTTTCGTTAAACACTCCGCCATTTTCACCTCTTTTGCATAATTATCAGTTCTATTTTTTGTTTTCATCGTATCCCAATCAATTTTATTGAATCCATCATCATAATTAAATAATTGAATATTTTCGTCCGATAATGGATGTCTTGGCAAAACATAAAAGCCATTATTTTTTGCATACTCTCTTTTTATGCATATATAAATCATTGTTTGACCATCATGTTTACTCTTTACCGCCATATCAAAAGCTGAATATGGATGAAAATGAAATGGCACATAATTAGCCAATCCCGCTCTTTTACTAATTATATTAGGATCTGCTATATCATTAAATATTTTATCTTGTTTTAAAAGCACATTTCTCGGTAATAAACCAAATTTTAAAATCGAATCTAGATTTTCAAATTTGGTCAAATGATATAATATTTTTTGGCTCTTTACATCCTCTATTCCTGTCATATATATCTCCCACTCATTATTTTTATTATACTGATATCAATACCGATAAAACATATTTTTTGTTTATCATCATCTTATCTCCACATTCTTTGCTCAACTTAATCATCGCCCCTACTGTCATCAATATAAGAATCTATATACATATTCATCAAACCCCCAGTTTAAAAACTGGGGGCGTAGCGGATTTGTCTATTTTCCTAGAGGTAAGTCAAAAGCATATGTATCGAAACAAACGATACTATTAAAAACATAAAATACTGCACTTCTCGCTTTTGTACTAAGATGTGTAGATAATCAAATATCTTTTCCCCATATATACCAAGAATAAATAAACAAAAATCCCTTAACAAAATATTCATGTCGATTGTAAACGCCTCCTCTATATTTGACTTACTATGTATGTTAAATATAGCATTTATGTAAATTATCAATTGTAAGTCTTAATTCATACAAAGGTTTTTTACAATCCAAATATGCTATGTGCCCTATTTCGTACGAGGATACACACCTTATATATAATATAATGAATTTGTCATAATATGTCAACATATTCTTTCTTTTCAGTTATTATCTTTTCATGTGTAAATTTTCGAACTTTATCATTTCAATACAAAAAAGTAAAACAACTATATATTTAAATACTGATGCAATCATACTCATATTCAAAAATATAGTTATTTTAATCTAACAAATACTTCCGCCAAAAAAGTAGCCTGCATATGAATTTCCGAAGAAAGTCCTGAAAGCGATGCTATATCTTTATACGTTTGAATAATACGTTCATAAATATTATTATGTCTGCGAATTTGTTCATCAGGATCGCTTGATAGTTCAAAATCCATCATACAAAAACGCCACTCAATTGATAAAAGCATATATGACAACGCAGTCTCCGGATTTGTTCCTCGATCATAATAGGCTAAACCATAACCATAATAGTTATTAGCAATCAACTGCGCCAAGTTATAACTCCTGGCCTGAACAATATTTCCCTTAGAATCACCATTATAAATAGCTATTTGTTCTTCGAGAACCTTATCCAAATCATTAGAAGAATGAATGGGCCACTTTGATAAATAACTAACCTTGGATTTAATGGATTCATCCGCATTATTTAACGTTTCTTTTTGACACGGTGGGTGTTCTTTTTTTAGAAAACCCTGAACTATATTAACAGCCTCTTCCATCTCCATACGATAAGAAACTATGCTACTGCCAGATTGAAAAAGCAGCTCTGCTTGTCTTGTCTTCGAAAATACCGGAGAACGATCTGCTTCCATTAATGGCACCTGTCTCAAATTGTTAATGTACGTATTATTTTCAACTGTATCCGAATCCACATTTTCTGTAGACTCATTATCCAATGATAACACTGTAGCATTTTGTTCCGTATTTTGCGCTATAATTGTTTTTGACTCTGGAATCGAATCTGCTGTAGTTTCACTGCCGTCAGTAATGGCTAACTCATTGGGAGCAGCACACATAACCAGCGCATTTCGAAGTGTTCTACCCACCCCAGGCTTTTGGAGAAACCAATTCTGTGGAAATGAAATTGCGACTACAGAACCCGCCAAAATAGCTCCACTAAAAATCAGTTCTGTTACAATAAAACCATTTCTTTTAAAAGCATATATATATTTTACAATTCCTAAAACAAACGAATCCGACACAGATTCTACTTGTTCCGACAGTTCTTGTATTTTTCTGGGCCACTCTTTATTTTTTTCAATTTCATCCATGTGATTTTTAAATCGAAAAAGAAAATCTCGAACAGCAAACGCAGCAAAAAGCAGAACAATAGTTACCAGAATATATCGTTCAAATCCGACCATTCGAAGCCAAGTAAATATAATGGTAATCAAAATGAAAGCGAATACTACTGCTTTTATTGTGAGGCGTAGCGTTCTCTTTGGCGCACTAGAAGAGCGTCTTTTTCTTTTGTGCAAACCAAACATCCCCCCCTATTATAAAAAGCACATAATACATCCATTCAAAAAGTGCGACGATGACTATTCTACTGCTATTTTCTAAATTATTCAACCATAAGCAAGCAAAGTTGCACAAAATCACACAGCAAACTTCATGTATTATTTAAAAAATATATTTGTTCCGATATTTTTCCTTCTAAACTTTACGTGAAATAAAAAATCAAATCTCCGTCGTCTGCTCTTTTCCCATTCCCCTTCCCCTCCCCCCTATGCTACAATACCCTTATCACACCACCCAAAGGAGGCTCTCACCCATGATCCCACAAACATCCGTCAACTGGACCGCATTTAACTACAAATACTCCACCAATCCCCAACACGCCTTTGAATCCCTCACATACTACCTCTTCTGCCATGAGTTCCAGCAGCCCTACGGTATTTTCCGCTACTTCAACCAGCCCCATATTGAGACAAATCCCATTCATGTGGGCGATCGCTATATTGGTTTCCAGTCGAAATACTATGCAGACAGTGTTACCATGTCTTCCAAAGAACAGGAACTAATCGGTGCTGTCAAGGGAGCTGCACAGAGATATCCGGGTATTACAACACTCTATTTCTATATCAGCCGTGAATTTTCCCCCAGTTCTAAAAAGGACGATATCAGGCCCTCCTATCAGAAAAAGGTGGAAGCAGCCGCTGAAGAGCTTGGCATTGAACTTATCTGGCGGGGTCCCAGCAATCTGGAAGCGCAGTTGATGCAGGATAAGCAGCTTACCATTTGCCGCAATGTGTTTTTTCAGGTGGACTCTGCCGTACAGACCTGCTGTGAAAATCTTGTAAAACATAAAAGAGAGATATTTGATCACATTCACACCAGCGTAAGATATAGAGAAAACGATATTACTCTGGAACATATCCAACTAGACCTTAACTCGTTTCTAAATTCTGATGCGGTCATTTTGCTCATTGACGGAGCTGCCGGTTCCGGAAAATCGGCTCTGGTAAAACAGCTTACAAATGAACTTACAGGTGACTGCGCGTTCCTTGCCTTTAAAAGCACCGATCTGGATGTGAATGATATACTAAATTTTTTGACGCGTTATGGCGAATTAAATTTGGATGAAGTGATCGATGTATACAAAATGGCTGTCACACGTGTGCTCTATATCGATGCAGCCGAAAAGTTTTTTATTTGTGAATATCAGGAAACGTTTGAGGGTATCCTGAACCGCTTTATAGCCGCTGGATGGAAAATCATTTTGACACTCCGAACCGCGTACCGGGATTCTTTTCAAAACTCTCTATTACACGGCAGCAAGGTTCAGACCTACCAGGTCGAACCAATTAACCTAGATAAGCTGTCCACTCTATCCCATACCTATGGTTTTCAGCTGCCACAGGATAAGCGGCTGCTGGATCTGCTCTGTGCGCCTTTCTATCTGGGCTTATATCTGGCTCTGGAAAACCTCGAGGATGAATCGATGCGTTCTTTGAACCGTGAGGCATTTGAGGAAAAAATCTGGAATGATATCATCCGTAACAGCCGGAAGCGGAAGGACAATCTGCCAACCAGAAGGGAAACGGCCCTTATTTCTTTGACCACGAAAATGCTTCGAAATGAGATTTATTATCATGAGATTCTCGCAGAGGATGATTCCGAGGCACTTTCTGAACTGGAAAAAAGCGGCGTGCTGTTCCAAAGCGACGATGCCAGAAGATATTTGCACAGCCATGATGTATTTGAAGAGTTGGTTGTCGGTCATATTTTTACTGAACGCTACCGGCATGGTACCCTGAATAAGCAGTTTTTTGCCGATTTCCACCCTTCTCTCCGCATCCGAAAGCTATTTCGCGGATGGCTGGCTGATTTTGCCGCTGTTCCAACGCATCAGGAGCTTATTTTCCACCTTCTCGACTGCGAACAGATAGAGCGGATATGGAAAGATGAGATTCTCTTAACGGTTATCAGCACGGAATCTTTAAAAGTAGTTTATCAAAAGCTGACACAAAAGATGGCTGCAAACAACTATGAGCTGTTACGAAAACTTGTAATTTTAATCAACACCTGCTGCCGCGCCGCAGAGAACTGGGAGCAATACTGGAGTACTGGAAATCTGATTCCGTTTCGCCTTTCCAAGCCATCCGGCTATGCCTGGCAAGCTTTGTTTGCATTTTTGCTGGAGCAAAAAGAGACTATTCTTTGGGATGAAAGCCTGATCTCTATCATCATCGAGGTACTGGATTCCTGGACCAAACACCTCGCTCATGCCAAATCAGAAAACACCCGCATGGCCGGAGAAATCGGGGTATTTTTGTTTCAAAAAATAGCCAACGACAAGGATCTGCGTTATACCTTTGAAAAAGGGCAGGTAGAAAAGCTGCAGGATGTATTGGTAAATTCCGCATGGATGATTCAGGAACCCTTAAAATCTCTTTTTCAAATGGTAATAGATGAAAAAACAGGCGATGAAAATCATCCTCCTCTTCCCCGTATGTATACGGACCTGGCAAAATGTGCTGTATCGGATATTTATCATTATGGAATGGTTCCAGCTGCAATGCCTGAAATCGCGCTTCATCTGATGGCAAAATTGTGGGTTCACTCCAATATGACTCTTCGTACCCATTACGCCCATCCTGATGTTGAAGAAGATTTCGGTTTAAATCCTCATCTGGACTTTTGGTATCAAACCGCAAGCGCTTATGCAACACCAATTATCCCATTGCTGCAAGCCGAACAAAATCTTGTAACTGATTGGTTAATTGATTTTTGCAATCAAGCTGGTAATTCCTACGCACATTCATCTTTAAATGAGGATTATGGGGAATGTACAAACATTACTATTTATGTAAACAATATACCTGTAGAACAAATTGCATCTGACCGACTCTGGAAGATGTACCGCGGAACTTCGGTTGGTCCAAATCTTCTGATTAGTCTCTTGATGGGGTTTGAAAAATGGCTTCTTATGGTTATCGAGCATTCAGAAACTCTTATTGTTGTTAATTATTGCCGCTATATCCTGCAGAAGTCCCGCAATGTTATGTTAACTTCCGTGATCGTCAGCGCCGCAGAAGCTTATCCAGATAAATTATTTGAGATTGCCTGTGAGCTTCTGCGTACAAAAGAACTGTTTCATCTGGATTCATACCGCTTTACCGCCGAATCCTCAGCTTCCTTTTTGTTGACCGGAAAAGATCTTCTTGAAAAAGAACGGCTAGAAAGTAACCGGCTTCCTTTCAGGAAAAAACGTCTGGAAGAAGTTATTTTATCGTATCAAACAAATTCCAGCGGTCTTTCAACAGAAGCCTTCAATTTCCGAAAACAAACACTTTATCAAGCGATTGACCGAGCGACTGCCGATATCGATACCTGGTCATCCAATGACAAATTTGCCTATTACCGGATGGATTTACGACATTATCAGGAAATTGTTGATGTTCGGGAAAATGAGCACGGGCAGACACTCTGTACGGTTCTCCCTGATTTTACAGAAGACATGAAAGCATTAAGCCAGAAGAGCGCCGCCGCCTATGAACCTCATCTGAAATATATGGATTTACAGTTATGGAGCGATTATAAATTCCACCATGATGTTAAATTCCGGGAATATAAAAAGTATGAGAATGTCCGCACCATTTGCTCAGAGCTGAACGAAATCTGGGCATATATGGACCCTGAAGTTCGCAATGAGGAACTCTCTTCCGACGATATATCTGTGATCGTGGACCGCTTTACCGCGATCGCATCTTACACCAGTGCTGTTTTACTTCGGGATTTTAAGGAAACATTGTCACATGAAGATCGGACATTATGCGAATGTATCATTTTCTCTATTGCTGATTTATTTGCACACGCTTCTCACTTTGAAATCGTTCAGGCTGGAAATGGAATCGATGCGATTGCCGTTGGACTGGTTCTTTTAAGCAATGAAGATAATATAAAAGCCATAAATGACGAAAATCCTCTGTGCCTGCTTCTTAAATTGGCACTGAATGACTGGAGTTATAACAGCCGTATCGTGAACGGAATCGCGTCAACCATCTGGGTGCACAGCCAGAATGCTGCATGGCATTTCCTGTATCTGTTTTCACTCCTCGCCGATTCTTATGAAGACGCGCTTTTGAAAAATGAGTCATTTTCCAGCGATGACTTTTTCAAGCGGAATGAGGATGTGATTGCCCGTGCGCTTGCGAAAGACTCAGTTGATATAACCGACTTTGATTTTTCCAAGCTCCAGAATATAACAATTTTCACGCTTCTTTCCTTGATCTCTCCCCAAGCAGCAGAGGCATTTAAATTCGCGGATGCAACGAAAGATCTTGTCATGGAACTTGTTTTTACAGATAACAGGGATTTGCGCACCGAACGCAGGGAACTTTCTGGATATACATTAAACTATGTTTCCTGGCTGGCAGATGTTCTGCTCCATTGTGAGCAGGCAGAACAGGCAGGTCTGATCGATGCATTTTTCAAATCTGCAGATTTGATTCGGAATGATAACTCAAAATATCTGATTACCGAACTTATTCGAATTCAAGATATCTGTGGAAAAACGGATGCTTTCTGGAATATATGGGAATTACTGAAACCTTACCTTCTTGCATTAAGCAGCAAACCACAGGTTTCTTTTGATGACCGCCATCCGTATGGACTGGACAAAGTGATTATCAGCTATTTATTTGGCAATTCTCCCTGGAGATCCGGCGTTCACCGATGCGCCTTCCTTCCAGAAGGAAAAGCGGCTTTCTTTGACGATTTTATCGACAAATCAGGAAGTCTCAAATCCCTGTTCTATGCGATTTCCCGGCTGCTCTATACCGTTGGGCGGGAACCTTACATTGAAAACGGAATCGACTGGATGTATAAACTGGTCACGCGTGATCCTGACTGCCGGTTACCGCTTTATCAGCAAACCTTGTATTATATGGAAGAGTACGTCGGTCTTTTTGTATCACGTCATCGCATGGATTTCAGGAACGATGTGGAACTGGCTTTGAAGACTCAGACGGTGCTGGAGTATATGGTAAATCGAGGATCGCAGATTGCTTTTTTCTTGCGGGAGTTGATTTAAAATAAAGGGTACAAAGGCAAAATTCTACATTTACTTAGAAATACATATCGGACTGATAGCGAACTCAGTTGACATTGCAGAACATAAGTTCTATAATTGGCTTGTTAGCATTTACAAATTACAGATTTATAAATATTACCTCGGAGGCCAATGCCATGAAAAAAATAGGTTTAACCATATATGCTTTAAATGTTTTTCATACCGGAAAGCATCACTTTGAAAAGAAACAAGGACATTTAACTTTTATAGATATGCTTTCAGATTTCTCTAAACTCTAAAACAGGACAGTTTTCCCGCCCCCGTTTTGGTCTTCCATGAAACAAAGGATGCGGAAGTTGGTTTTAGAAAAGCGAAAATAGAAAGCCATGCGGCTTTATTACACAACCGCATGGCTTTTCTCTTCCATCACCTATTTTTATTTGCAAACCCGGTTCTCCAACTGCCCACTCTGCACATAATGTGTATAGTAAGCCTTCAAATCGTCTCCAAACACTGCCGCCAAATCCGGGTTATTTGCCTTATATACACTGACATCGAAATTCTCCGATGCCCTGCGTCCTTCTACCATACCACACGTATAAAAATGCTCAAATAACTTTTGCGAATCCAAGCCAATGACCGACTGCAAATCTGGATTATTCATATAATAATAATTTGCATCAAACACCGGCTGATACGTGTTCATCTGTTCCGCTACCTGATTCTGATTACCTGCGGACTGTGCCTGTGTCTGAGTTTGCGTCTGGCTGGACGTATTTCCATTCGAAACAGCCCCATTCTTATACGGGCAGACTCCATTTGGATGAAGATGTGCCTCATGGCCGCCACAATGATAATGATAACTTCCCAGACCGCTCTTATTCTTGTAGTCATGATGACCGCCTTGTGCATCGGTTCGTCCCTGATGCGCCTCAGCTGTAATCATCGTCATATTTGAGACTGTTGTGAAAGATGCCGTCAGCATCATACAGGATAAAAGCGCGGTTCCAAACTTTTTAAAACGTTTCATAATAACTCCCCCTTGTAACTGTAAAATGAAATGCTCTCCAATTTAATTGTAACATTTCCATACAGAAAACACAAGAAAATTGCCATAATACCGCACTAATTCTGCCTTATAAAACCATGCGGTTGCCATTACACAGCTGACACATACTCTTCTTACTCACCTTCTTTCAAGGAAAACTCCTTAAGAAATGGAATTCCTCCATATACCCCCGCCAGATAATCCTTTTCAAATGATGCATCGGAACGCACCTTAAAGTCCGAAAGCGCACATAATTCCGAATGTCCCAGCTCGTCTTTCTGTACAAACCAAATCTGGTCCCTTCGGAAGAATTTTTTATCCATTAATGTCGTATCATGTGTAGTATAAATCAGCTGAGCCATTGAATTGTTATCATAAAATAAATCAATAAAAAATTTTAACAACAATGGATGTAATTTTACATTTAGCTCATCCATCACCAGTACATAATCATTGATAATTGCCATATGTGCATGGATAAAAAGCATGATACTCTTGATTGTACCTTCTGACTCATCGTATAAATTCAAAGGATATAATTCCCCATCCGCCCCTTTATGAAATGTAAAAAACAGCGTTTCTTTTTCTTTATAAGTAATATCCTTTATTCCAATATCTATTGCGGTAAGAAACTCTAATAACTTTTCCTTTTTTCCATCAATCACCTTAGGTAAAAGAGCATCTAAAAACCTTGTATCTTCATAGTCATCCGACATAAAAACCAGTACATCTGTAATTCCTGAATAAACCGTTTTAAAAATATCTGTTTTTAACTTGAGTTTATTAAAGAAAGATAACAATAATGTCTCTGGTGGAATTTGATCTTTATAAGCTTCACATTTTTTTCTAACGTACACCCCTAAATTTACTTTTTGCATCGTCCTCTCAAAAATCGTCACTTTACGGTTTGTCTTTAAACTCTTTCTGTACAGCCATTCCATCACGATCTTCTCAGAATTGTACTCAAACCCATACTGATACTCCTCGTCCCGCAGAATCTGTACAATCTCAAATTCTGAATTACCTTTGTTCTCTTCAAAAGAAAATGGTTTACTGCATTTTTTGAGTACGGACTCAGCTCCGTCATCAACATTGTTCAAAGATTGGGAAACAATCCGCCGAAAAAGCTGTAGTGCCCACACGAAATTGGACTTTCCGCTGGCATTGGCGCCATAAATAGCTGCTACCCGCAGGAATTTTTCCTTGGTATCTATATCAATCAGGTTCGACGATGCTCTTTATAAGCGCTGATTGCTGTCATATCAAAAATCGTTTCTTCTTTAAAGGAAAGAACGTTTTTCATTTTAAATTGCACCAACATGTTTTGTATCTCCTTTTTATATAATATACAAATTTCTGATTTTTATATCAACATTTTTGTGATTTTTCCGTTATTTTATTGATTTTATGTTTCATAATTACTCTATCCGTCTCTCTCAATTACAAAAAAAATCAAGATTCTATGCCGGAATAGAATCTTGATCATCAATTAGCCGCGATACTTTTCGCGAGGGATTCGCAGGCAGAACACCTTGAGGCCATATTGTGAAGCCCAGATGCGCACGCCCTTACGAGTAATATATGGAGTATATACTAAGACATATTCCTTATCCATAAGGCGGTCACCTCCTTTTTTGAAGGTTCCTCTTGAAATCCCCGACAAAGTATGATACATTTAAAAATGTAAATACGTATCCCGGCATACTCGTCGGCAGAATTTGTGCTGCAACACAGATTCAAGAGGCAGAACACCTATGGGTGGTCTGCTTTTATTTTTCCAACTCTTCTTTTAAGTTGGAAATAAAAGTGGGTAACATGTTTTCAATGTAAAGTGTGATGAAATCTAAATCTTTTTCGGTCACATTCTGGGGAATGATAACCTTTGCCACAGAACCAGAAAGTGTTGGTATTGTAAAACAATACGCCGACGGCTCCATCGACGTCAGAACTTCCTCTTTGGATTCAGCGGTACTATTTTCACTAACCTCTTTAGAATCTTTAGAAGAACTTTCATCCTCAAAGGAGTCAATATCATTCTCATCTGATTCCAAAAGAATAATGCCGTTTTTCAGTATTCCTACCTGCTCTGCATTTTCAATGAATTTCGCAGCGGCAATATCCTTAGCGCTTTTCGTTAGATTGTATTCTAAAAGAAGTATATTACTAAGCTTATCTTGACTAGGAAGGGCCTGGTTTTCATATCTTTCCACGATCTTACGATATAGCGGAGCCGATAAAAAGCTTTCTACGATAGCGCGTCTGGTATCTAATTCATTAACCGGATAGACAATCCGCTTGGCAAGTTCTGTCAGTTCAACCGCTCCATTTGAACCTCGAATCAATCCAAACTGCTTTGCAGTACTAATCTTTGCCCGAAAGGAATTTGTCTTCACGCTAAATCCAAGAACACTTGCAATAGTATTGATAGATACACGCTTTCCACCGATTTTTACAATTTCATTAATGAAATCCACAATTTCTTTAATAGAAAACATGGGATACAGTGAACTTCTTTCCTTTATATTTTTTTCAGCCGACTGTGCCATCTGAGAATCTCCCTCCTTAAATCCACGCCTAGTATAGCATCTACCATCCACTTCGTCAAGACTTAAACTTAATTTGATTCTCAATGTGCTCAAAATTTGATTCTTATTTACGTCCATTCTCGTAAAAACTATGTTTTTTACATTGTAAATTTAAAATTGAGTGCACATATCATTAAAAAGGACCATATCATTTTTCTTATATTTTGCGAAACAGCATCTGTTGTCATTTGCTGTTTCACAAATTTCATTTTTTCCTTCTGCACTCCTATTTTTAACCTGATTCTCCAGGCATTCCATACACTTAATATATATAATTTTCGTATAAAAATAGGCTATTGCAAACACCTGCATCCGCAATAGCCCATTCTTACCTTCTACTATATTCGTCACTCTCCAAAAACTTAAAAGAGCTTTCTACCGCATATACTCCTGCTTCACCTTATGATCCACCACATGCCGCTTCGCCAGCTCTTTCGTCACATCCTCTACACTGATGCCCGCGTCTGCCATCAGAACCATGGCATGGTAACACAGATCTGCCAGCTCGTAGATCGTTTCGTCCTTGTCTTTCTTCGCTGCCGCGATGATAACCTCGGTACACTCCTCGCCGACTTTCTTCAGAATCTTGTCCAGACCTTTATCAAACAGGTAAGTCGTATAACTTCCTTCCTTCGGATTCGTCTTACGTCCCATAATGAGGTCGTAAAGTCCCTCATAGGAAAACGGCGTGATCTCCTCGTTCTGGTAAACCGGCTCAAAGAAGCAGCTCTCTGCGCCCGTATGGCACGCCGGACCTTCCTTGACCACCTCGACAATCAAGGTGTCCTTATCGCAGTCCGCATAAATACTGGAAATATGCTGCACATTCCCGCTCGTCTCACCCTTTCTCCAGAGCTCCTGACGGCTGCGGCTGTAAAAACAGGTTTTCTTCTCCCGAAGGCTGATCTCCAGACTCTCCCTATTCATCCAAGCCATCATCAGAACCTTCTTGCTATAATGATCCTGCACAATCGCCGGAATCAGACCTTTCTCATTAAACTTTAACTCATCAATCTTAAACGACGGCTCTACGCCTGCAATCTCGTTGATATTCTCACTCATATTTTTATCCTGCCTTACCACATAAAATTTTAATTACATCGTAACTGTTCAGTACCTTCACAGTCACGCGCAAAATCCCATTAAAAATTGCCTGCTGGCTCATGTTTTCGTACGATCAGCGCAGCGCCGACGCTCTCCTTCGTGCTCCACAGGAGAACAGGCATCCAAAAACTGTAGAAAACATCGCATACGCCGGTGCTTAGTGAGGTCTTTTCGAACTTAGCACCGCTGCGTAGGCGCAAGAGCGCAAGCGTTTTTCGGAAGTTTCTGGATGCCTGTTTTCCGTCCCTTTCACGAAAAAGCACCGCCCTCTAACTTTTACTCCATGCGATTAGATCAACCGCATCTCCACCCCATTCTCCGCCAAATACTGCTTGAGTTCCTTAATATTTACTTCCTTCCGGTGGAAAATACTTGCTGCCAGTCCCGCGTCGATCTGCGGATACTGAAAAAGGTCTAAGAAGTCTTCTTTCTTTCCCGCGCCTCCCGATGCAATAATCGGCACATCGACACGCTTCGCGATCTCCAAAAGCATCGGAATGTCAAATCCCTGCTTCACACCGTCCGTATCGATACTGTTGACCACCAGCTCGCCTGCGCCGCGTCTGACGCCGGATTCTGCCCATTCCAGCGCATCAATGCCTGTATCGACACGCCCGCCCTGCTTAAATACGTGATATTCGTCTCCAACACGTTTGACATCCATCGAAAGCACCACACACTGATCGCCGTAGCGGTGTGCCGCCTCGGTAATAAGCTCCGGATTTTTGATCGCGCCGCTGTTGACGCTGACCTTGTCCGCGCCGCATTTTAAAACGCGGTCGAAATCATCCAGCGTGCTGATGCCGCCGCCGACCGTCAGCGGGATGAAAACCCGTTTTGCCGCCTCAGTCAGGATGTCGGTAAAGATTTTTCTTCCTTCTACACTTGCCGTAATATCATAAAATACCAGCTCATCCGCGCCACTCTGGTTGTAAAATTCTGCCATCTCGACCGGATCCGCCACATCCTGGATTCCCTCGAAGTTGACGCCTTTCACGACACGCCCGTTCTTTACATCCAGACACGGAATAATACGTTTTGAAATCATGCCGTTCCCTCCTGATTTCTTTTTCTGATTATTCATTCGAACGATTCGAATGATTTTTTTGCCGCTTTTTATACGGCGCTTCTCCTAAACGGAATATTTCAATGCTTCCTTTAAATCAATCGCACCCAGATACAGTGCTTTTCCTAAAATCGCACCATACACCTCATTTTTCAAGATCTCAATCTCCTTGAGGCTGCTGATTCCACCAGACGCCACGATATCCAGCCCTTCAATCTGCGATAATTCTTTATAAAGCTCCAGGTTCGTTCCCTGCATCTTTCCATCGCGGGAAATATCGGTGTAAATGACCGTTTTCACTCCCGTATCGCGCAGGCGGCGGCAGAAGTCAACGCCTCTTACCTCGCTCGTCTCAAGCCACCCGTGAGTCGCCACAAAACCGTCCTTCGCGTCCACACCGACTGCAATTTTATCGCCGTATTTGCGGACCATTTCTTCGACAAATGGATAATTTGTGACCGCCACCGTGCCGAGAATCACGCGTCCGGCTCCGAGCGACAGGTATTTGTCGATGGATGCCTCGTTGCGGATGCCGCCGCCGACTTCTACAAATAATCCCGTTGTCCTAATCAGCTTCTCTATCGTGTCAAAATTTGCCAGCGCCGCGTCTTTCGCGCCGTCCAGATCGACCACATGCAGGTTTTTCGCGCCCTGCTCCTTGAATCCCAGCGCCACCTCTTCCGGCCGGTCGCTGAATACTGTCATCTGGTTATAATCGCCCTGCACCAGGCGCACCGCCTTGCCGTCCCGCAAATCAATCGCCGGAAATAGCTCCATGTCCGTTTCCTCTCCATAACTGTTTAAATCCAATCTACAAGCCTGAAAAAACAGTTACCTTTCTTGTTTTTCTATTAATTATATCTCCGAAAACGCCTTCAGAATCCGCAGTCCCACTTCCCCGCTCTTCTCCGGATGGAACTGGCAGCCCATGACATTTTCATTTGCCGCGGACGCCGTGACCGGAATGCCGTACTCCGAGGTTGCCAGCAGACTCTCATCACAATCTTTTCCATAGAAGCTGTGGACAAAGTAGACGTAATCGCCCTCTTTGCTGTATTTAAACAGTAGATGCTTCTTTCCTTTTTCCGTCAGATGCA
The DNA here is from genome assembly GCF_003481065.1 of Clostridium sp. TF11-13AC. Taxonomy (NCBI): domain Bacteria; kingdom Bacillati; phylum Bacillota; class Clostridia; order Eubacteriales; family Clostridiaceae; genus Clostridium; species Clostridium sp. TF11-13AC. Next base: position 175,830 of record NZ_QUKJ01000002.1, on the reverse strand, counting down.
GGCTGTTCCAGCCCATGTGCGGCACTTTTAGGTTTGCCGGAATGTCTTCTTTTAAGTCTGCCATCACGCCCGGAATCAGTCCCAGACCCTGATGCTCGCCGTATTCATAGCTTTTATCAAAGAGAAGCTGCATTCCGAGGCAGATTCCCATGATCGGTTTGCCTGCTTTTGCTTCATCCAGCAGCGGCTCTGCCATTCCGGATCCGCGCAGTTTCGCAATCGCATCGCCATACGCGCCGACGCCCGGTAAAATGATGTGATCCGCTTTTCTTAAATCTTCCGGATCGCGGCTGACTTTATTTTCCAGTCCCAGGTAACTGAGGGAGGAACTGAGGGAAAACAGGTTTCCTACGCCGTAGTCAATAATTGTTATCATTTGCAGCCTCCTATATCAATTCATGTATGTTCCCGCAGTCAACGCAGGAACCCGCTGAATCATTATAAACCTATTAAATAGATTTGTTATGCTTATTTTTATCTTAGATCATAATACCCCTTTTGTCGATGGAATCTCGTCCCGGTACTTCTCGTCAATCGACACCGCCTCGCCGAGCGCGCGTCCCAGTCCCTTGAACATCGCCTCGATGATATGGTGGCTGTTTTCGCCGTGGAACATTTTAAAATGCAGCGTCATCCGGCTGTTGGAGGACAGTGCAATCATAAATTCCTTTACAAGCTCGGTATCAAAATCGCCCACTTTTTCGGTCGGAATCTCCACATCCATGACCAGATAGGAACGTCCGCTTAAATCGAGCGCCGTCATTACCAGTGTTTCATCCATCGGAAGCAGGAAACTGCCATAACGGCGGATGCCCTTTTTATCACCCAGCGCCTCTAAAATTGCCTGTCCCATGGCGATTCCGATGTCCTCTGTCGTATGATGGTAATCGACCTGCGTATCTCCGTCACATTTCAATGTGAGGTCAAACCGTCCATGTCTGGCAAAGAGCTCCAGCATATGGTTTAAAAATCCGCAGCCCGTATCGACCTGATATTTTCCCGTTCCATCTAAATCAATCGACAGGCTGATTTTCGTCTCTGCCGTGTTTCGTTCTAATGAAATCTTGCGTTCTCTTGACATTTCTGCCAGCCTTCCTTTCTTATTCACAGCTGCCCCATCTACAAAAACCATGCTGCCAGCATTTTCATACGGTTCCCACAGTAAATGCGTGAACCTATTGAATTCCAGCCTATCTTACAACTGCACTTCTCGCCGCTTCCACCAGCTTCTTCGTCTCCTCAACAAACGTTTCCATCTCTTCCTCGGATCCGATGGAAATGCGGACGTAATCTTTGATCCGCTCGCTGTCCCAGCGTCTTACCAGGATTCCTGCCTCGCGCAGTCCGTCAAAATAGACTTTTCCCGGCATATCGCCGCTCTTGGCAAAAATGAAGTTGGTCTTCGAATCCAGCACAGTAAATCCAAGTGCCCGGAGCGCCTCGGTCGTTTTTTCACGCGTTTTGCAGATGCGCCCGGTACATTCTTTCGTGTAGTCCCAGTCGCGCATCGCCGCCGCGCCAGCCAGAATCGACAGGCGGTTGACGTTGTACGGGTTAAAACTGTATTTGATCCGGTTCATATCCGCGATAAGTTCCGGGTTTGCGATCGCAAATCCGACGCGCGCGCCGGCTAAGCTGCGGGATTTGGAAAAGGTCTGGATAATCACCAGATTTTCGTATTTCGGAAGCAGTGATACACACGATTCGCCGCCGAAATCCACATACGCCTCATCCACCATCACAACGCGGTCCGGGTTGGACGCCGCTACTTCCTCAATCGCAGAAAGCGGCAGGTTCATGCCTGTCGGGGCATTTGGATTGGCGATGATCACATTATTTCCGCAATTTTTATACGGTTCGATATTTAAGGTAAAATCTTCCTCCAGCGGAACTACCTTGAACGGGATTCCATAGAGCCCGCAGAGTGCCGGATAAAAGCCATACGTCAGATCCGCGAACTGAAGCGGCGCGTTCTGGTCGCAGAATGCCCGGAATGCAAAACCTAAAATCTCGTCAGAACCATTGCCCGCGATGACCTGGTTTGTTCCCACGCCGTAGTGATCGGCGATCGCCTCGATAAGGACGCGCTCTTCCGGATCCGAATACAGGCGTAAATTTGCAAGTTCCCGCGGCATAATTTTAGAAGAATTTTCCTCATACCCCGCCAGAATCGCCTCCGCAACCTTCGGGCTCGGCGGATACGGGCATTCGTTTGTGTTCAGCTTGATAAATTTCCGCCCCTGCGGCTGCTCACCCGGTGTATACGGAAGAAGTGATTCGCTTGCTTTGCTCAAAAAACGGCTCATATCTGCCTACGCCTCCTTTTTATCTTCTGCTGCGGTTTCTTTCTCCGCTTTCTCTTTTGCTTCTTTTGCTTCTTTTTCTTTCTTTTCCTGTTCCTTTTTCTTCTGGTGTGCTTCCACCGCGCCCTTCAGCTTCTCCGCCATCTCGGTGATCTGCTTGTTTTTAAACTCAAAGCTGCTCTTGTTGGCGATGAAACGGGCGCTGATCGGCAGGAACTCTTCCAGCACTTTCAGGTGATTTTCACGGATCGTGCTGCCCGACTCGACAATATCCACGATGACGTCCGAAAGTCCCAGAATCGGCGCCAGCTCAATGCTTCCGTTTAATTTGATAATATCAATATCGCGTCCCAGCTTCGCGTAATGCTCTTTCGCAATATTCGTAAATTTCGTTGCCACACGCACCGGGCGGTCTTTGTCCTCGACGTAATCCTCTTTTCCAGCCACGCACATCCGGCATTTTCCAAGTCCCAGATCGAGAAGCTCGTATACATCCGGGTTGCTCTCCATCAGAATGTCTTTTCCGACGATTCCGACGTCTGCCGCATGGTGCTCGACGTAGATTGCCACATCACTCGGCTTTACGAGCAGGTAGCGGACACCCGTCTGTGGGTTCTCAAACACCAGTTTTCTATTTTCGTCGTAAATACTCTTGCAGTCATATCCGACCGACGCCAGAAGCTCATACACCTGATCGCCCAGTCTTCCCTTTGGCAGTGCTATGTTTAACATCTCGCGCCCTCCTTTCCATTCTCCTGAAAGGCAGTTTCCCGGTCCTCTTCCAGGGAAAGACGTCCGTCATACCGGTACAGATAGCAGTAACGCAGATCCTCCGGCACAGTTTTCTCCACCCGCACGCGCAGTCCCTGACGGCGCAGGCTTTCAACCGCCTGGCACAGGCGCACTACATCGACATCCGGCTCATAGAGTACCAGCGCATCGACATCGTAGCGGATACTCTTTTCCGGCAGGCGTTCCAGCTCTTTTAAATAGATGGCAAATCCGATCGCATCGGCTTTCTTTCCTAATTTTGCCATCATACCGTCGTACTGGCCGCCGGAAAGCACCTGGCGTGCCAGACCATCTAAGAATCCCTGGAAAATAATACCGTTATAATATTCAATGTCATTGATCATCGAGAAGTCCAGCCGCACCTTGTCAAGCTGTCCGCCCAGTCCCATCGCCTCCAGAACCTCATACAGGCGGGATAAAAGTGCAACCGCCTCTTTCATTTTCGGCGTATCCGCGATCGCACCTGCCTCTGCCAGCACACGCCCAAACTCTCCGTACAGCCCGGAAACCTTCATCAATTTCTCTGTATCGCCCTCCGGCAGTGCCAGATCCGCGCACAGTTTTTCCAGCCCGCTGCGGTTTTTCGTCCGGATCAGCCCTAAAATGATATCTTTCTGATCGGCATTGACCGGAAGCTCTTCCATCAGTCCCACCACGAAATCCATGTTGGAAATCTTGAGCACATAGTCCGTCTCAAAATCCGCCAGACTCTTGAGCGCTAACGCCAGCACCTCCGCGATCACGCAGTCATCCACGCCGCCCATGCACTCCAGTCCCATCTGGCTGATCTCTTTGTAAGTGTGGCTTTCCTTGCTCTCACGGTACACACTCTCCAGATAATAGACCTTCTCGCACGTATTTTTATCTGCCTTGGTGTTCTTCGCGATGCTCAGCGTCACGTCCGGCTTGAGAGCCATCAGGCGTCCGTCCAGATCCGTAAATGTCGGCACATTTTCCCCCAGCAGGAAACTTTTATTCGCTGCATACAAACTATATTCCTCAAACCGCCCCATCCGGTACTTGCGGTATCCATAGCTCTCATAAAGACCTCTCAGGCGAAGCGTCGCCGCCTCCGCCCTCCGAAGGCTCTGAATCTCTAAATTCATGCTCTATCTCCTCTCAACTGCCGCCGCAACCGCCCCGCCTCAACAAAATCCGCCGGACAATCACCCGCTCGTCTATATCCTGCCGTTATAGCTCCCATCACTTTTGTTTATCTTGCTATCATGGTAGCGTACTAAAGTGTTTTCTATATACTATCATTCCTTCTTAAAAAAAGCAACTACTTTTTTAGATTGCTCACACTTTAATTAAAAGAAAAACTCGGGGCGTGAGAAATGTGCGCCCCGAGTTTTTCCACCTCGACTCTATTCTTTTATAACCTTCTCCAAAATCGGCCCCAAAATCTCCGTCCAAGGCGTATACGCATCCTTTTCCTCCAGATGCGTCAGCGCCATCCAGTTCAGTCCTCCCGGTGTCATTTCTCTGGCAAGGTCTTCCAGATCCCCGTCCCACGTCGCTGCCTTGCGGGACAGCGCCCCAGTAAATTCGGTGATGTATGCCCGTGCGGACGGCTCATCCAGCCCGTTTCTCTCACACCACTGGATAATGACGGTCAGAAGCATATAGTAAGCGCTCATCAGGCCCGTCGTGCTCCTAAGGATCGCGATCTGCTTCGGCGTATCGACCGGAACCGGCTTGCCGACGTGACTCATCAGATCGACTACCTCCGGGATATCCGGGTAAATCACCACCGGTCCGAAGCGGTTCGCCGCAAAGGTCAGAGGCACAACATCCGCCAGAATCTCTCTCGGTCCAAACATTTCCTCGATGCGCTTTAAGCTCAGCGTTGCAACCAGATTGATAAACTTCTTCTCCGGTCCGATATGAAGCGGTTTTAAGATCTCTTCCGCCGCCTTCGGAAGGAGCGCCGCAAAGACCCAGTCCGACCGGTCCACAACTTCCTGGTTATCCGCCGCGACCGACACGATCTCCGGGTATTTCTCATGCAGCATCTGCGCCCGTTCTTTATTTCTCGGCGATACAACGATCTGCAGATTCTCCATTCCGCTCTCGCAGAATCCAGTCACGACGGACGTCGTAATGATTCCCGTTCCAATAAATCCCAGTTTCATAAACTTCTATCCTCTCTTTCTCCTCTCCGTTTACCCGAAATTTTTCCAGACGATTCCGAGCGAACTTTTCTGATAGTTACTCCCCCGATTTTATTCACATACACAGTATACAACCAAAAACACATATTTTCCAGCATCCTACTCATATCTCGGCGCACTTTTCCGGGTTTTCATCGTAATTCCTCCCTCAACCTTCGCACCTCACTTCCGCAAATAAAGCGATTGAAATAAACCATCTTGCCCAATCTGCACAAGCAATCTCCTCATCTTTATTCAATCTTAATACATCGTTAAATCTCCCTTATCCGCTTTTAAAATCTCCAGCTGTATAATATGACCATCACAAAAATAAGGAGCTGCCTTTATGCCGGAAGAGCTTATTCGACGAAAGCGCCGTCTTTCGTCTTTTCAAATTATCACATTGGGTTTTGCCGGGGTCATTCTACTCGGAGCGCTACTGCTGATGCTGCCGATCTCCACGACTGGAGAGAATGTAACTCCATTCAATGAAACGCTGTTTACTGCGACCTCTGCCGTCTGCGTGACAGGGCTTGTAGTACAGGATACTGGCAGCTACTGGTCAACCTTTGGGCAGGTGGTTATTCTGGCACTGATCCAAATTGGTGGTCTTGGTGTCGTAACCGCAGCAGCATTGTTTGCGCTTTTGTCCGGGCGAAAAATCTCTCTGATGCAGCGCAGCACCATGCAGGATGCAATTTCAGCACCAAAGGTCGGCGGAATCGTCCGTCTGACACGCTTCATCCTGCGAGGGACGTTTCTGATTGAGCTGCTGGGAGCGCTTGCCGTGCTGCCGGTATTCTGCCGGGACTATGGATGGCGCGGCATCTGGATGGCGGTATTTCATTCCATATCCGCTTTTTGCAATGCCGGGTTTGACATTCTTGGGACAGAAAGCAACCGCTATCCATCTCTTACCGGCTACGCGGACAGCCCGGTAATCAATATCACGATTATGCTGCTGATCGTGATCGGCGGTATTGGATTTCTGACGTGGGATGACATCTTTGAAAACAAGTGGCGGTTTCATCGCTACCGAATGCAGAGCAAGGTGATTCTGGTCACGACAGGTTTTTTAATTTTTCTGCCTGCTATGTTTTTCTTCTTTTCAGACTTTTCCACGCTTCCCGCCGGAAACCGGCTGCTGGCATCCTTTTTTCAGTCTGTCACGCCGAGGACAGCGGGCTTCAACACGGTAAATCTTTCCACGATGTCCGGTGCATCACAGGGCGTAATAATCCTTTTGATGCTCATCGGCGGTTCTCCAGGTTCTACAGCAGGCGGCATGAAAACAACGACACTGGCGGTTCTGCTTGCCAATGCCACTGCAACCTTCCGCCAGCGCGATAGTGCCCAATTTTTCGGACGCAGAATCGATTGCAGCGCCGTCAAAACCGCCGCGACCATTCTGACGATGTACTTGATGCTGTTCTTTGGCGGTGCTGTCTTTATCAGCGCATATGAGAATCTTCCGCTGTCTGCCTGCCTGTATGAAACGGCATCGGCGGTCGGAACGGTGGGATTGACACTTGGTATTACACCGCAGCTGCACATTCCATCGCAAATGGTGTTGATCACGCTCATGTATCTGGGCAGAGTCGGCGGTCTTACCCTCATTTATGCGACATTCTCCAGCAAAAAAGTAGGGAATGCAAAGCTGCCGCAGGAAAAAATCACGATTGGATAAGGAGTCTTTTCACATGAAAAACATTCTATTGATTGGCACAGGCCGCTTCGGACGGCATATTGCAGTACAGCTTTCTCAACTGGGGCATCAGGTCATGGCGGTCGATACAAACGAGGAACGAATCAATGATGTGCTGCCATATGTCACCAACGCACAAATTGGCGACAGTACAAACGCGGAGTTTCTTCGCTCTCTTGGCATCGGAAATTTTGATGTCTGCATCGTAACCATCAGCGGTAACTTTCAGAACTCGCTGGAAACCACCTCGCTGCTGAAAGAGCTGGGGGCGAAGTGCGTGGTGTCGCGTGCCGAGCGTGATGTGCAGGCAAAGTTTCTGCTTCGCAACGGTGCCGACCAGGTAGTCTACCCGGAAAAACAGGTGGCAAAATGGGCAGCGATCCGATACACTGCCGACCATATTTTCGACTACATAGAGATCGACGAGCAGCACGCCATTTTTGAAGTAGAAGTTCCGGCCGGGTGGATCGGCAAAAGTGTTGGTGAACTGGATATTCGCAGAAAGTATGGCATTAACATTCTCGGCATCAAACATTCAGGAAAAATCGACGCTTCCATTACGCCGGATACGGTGCTGTCCGGGGAAATAACGATTTTAGCGTTGGGCGAATACAAAGCGCTGCAAAAGTGCTTCCGAATCTGAATGGACGGTGAGGGTATATGGAAGATAGCGTTTTGATCGCTGGGACGGCGCTAATGTTCCTGTTCGGCTGGTTTTTGATGAAACGGCTGGATCGCTTTCTGGACGAAAATCAGAAGCGCATCAAAGAATCGTCTGAACAACAGCAGGCTGAACCGTGCGTGCATCTGGTCGGAAATATTTCTCCTGACGAACTTGAGGAAACATTTTCTCAGTTTCGCAATAGTCATGCCCATGTAGAAATCGTGATCTATGATTCAGAGCAAATTTCTTTTCCGGACAACAAATCCAATTGGGCGCAGTAGAAACCTTCACATTTTGGTGCTATAATTGCTATAATATTGTTTAAGAGGGGTGGTGAAAATGTGCAGAATAAAGGAAGCGAAATGCCAAAAGAGCATATTCTTGTGTGCCTGTCCTCGTCTCCATCCAATGAACGCATTGTACGAATGGCAGGGAAAATGGCACAGGCATTTTGCGCCAGTCTTACCGCACTTTACGTGCAGACCCCCGGAGACGCTGATATGAACGCGGAAGATACCGTCCGTTTGCAGGCGAATATGCGTCTGGGGCAGCAGCTTGGCGCAGAAATTGTCACAACGCATGGTGAAGATGTGGCGACACAGATCGCGGAATATGTGCGGCTCTCTGATGTGACCAAAATTGTGATTGGACGAAGCGGCATACAGCGGCGGCATTTCTGGAGCGAATCGACGCTGACAGAACAGCTCATTACGCTTGCACCGGAGGTAGATATTTATATTATTCCGGATGTGGAAGCCTATAAGAACTGCCGCAGAAATCAGCCGCTTACTATCCGCCCGGCGTTTCCGACCGCCCGGGAACTACTTCTGACCATCGGAATTCTGGCAGTTACGACGGTCATCGGATGGATTTTTCTGCGGCTCAGCTTTGCAAATGCCAATATCATCATGGTTTACCTGCTGGGTGTGCTTCTGACTTCCACTTTTACCAGCGGATATACCTGCGGTGTGCTGTCCGCTTTTTTGAGTGTCCTCCTGTTCAATTATTTTATGACGGAGCCCCGGCTGTCTTTGGCAGCCTATGGCAGCAAATACCCAATAACCTTTGCCGTCATGTTCGCGGCTGCACTTTTGACAAGTACACTTGCGGCCAAGCTCAAAGCCCACGCACAGCTATCCGCACGGGACGCTTATCGCACGAAGCTCCTTTTTGATATGAACAGACAGCTCCAAAAAGCGGAAACGCCGGAGGAGGTCTATCGGATGACCGCGACGCAGATACAAAAGCTCATGCAGCGAGACGTTCTGATTTACCCGGCACAGGGCAACGCTCTGCTGGATGGGAACATTTATCCGGCTGACGGAAGTAGTCCATACAGCATCCCAGATACCGACCGGGAACAGAACGTGGTTCAATGGGTCTGGCAAAACCGCAAGCGCGCCGGAGCAACGACGCAAAACTTTCCAAAAGCAAAACGGCTGTATCTTGCCATCCGTACCGGACAGCAGATTTACGGTGTTGTCGGGATTCCGATGGAAAAGCAAACGCAGCCTGACGCATTTACATCCAGCGTTCTGTTCTCCATCCTCGGCGAGTGCTCTCTGGCGCTGGATAACCTGCGAAATGCCAGAGAAAAGGAAGAAGCTGCCGTTCTTGCAAAGAACGAACAGCTTCGCGCCAATCTTTTGCGTTCGATTTCTCATGATCTCAGGACACCACTGACCTCGATTTCCGGCAACGCAGATACGCTGCTGCACAGCTATGACGTGTTGGATGAGCAGACACGGAAACAGATTTTTACGGACATTTATGACGATGCACAATGGCTGACGGGACTGGTTGAGAACTTGCTTTCCATTACGAAAATTGTAGACGGCAGCGTAAAGCTGCACCTTTCTGATCAGGTCGTGGATGACATCATATCGGAAGCACTCAGGCATATTGACCGAAGAGCGGCAGAACATCACATCGCAGTAGATTGCGGAGACGTACTGTTGCTGGCACGGATGGACGCAGGACTCATCATGCAGGTGCTCATCAATCTGGTGAATAACGCAGTCAAATATACCCCGGTTGGCTCGAACATCTGGATCACGGCAATCCCGCGAGAAAATATGGCTGAAATATGTGTCAGCGATAACGGTCCCGGTATTCCGAATGAACTGAAGGAACGTGTTTTTGAAATGTTCTTTACTGGGGGCAATCCAATTGGCGACAGCCGCCGAAGTCTTGGACTAGGACTTACGCTCTGTCAAACCATTGTTCATGCACATCATGGTGAAATGACGTTGAAAGACAATTCGCCGCATGGCTGCATCTTTTCCTTTACAATACCACTTAGTGAGGTGAACTTAAATGAATAAGCCGCTCATCCTCGTTGTAGAAGATGATACCCCGGTGCGAAATTTAATAACGATGACACTAAAAACTCACGAATATAGGTATCTTTCGGCGCAAAACGGCGCAAGTGCCGTGATGGAAGCGCTGTCTCACAACCCGGACATTGTACTGCTTGATCTGGGGCTGCCGGATATGGACGGCGTGGAAGTCATCCGAAAAATCCGGTCGTGGTCGAATATGCCGATCATTGTGATCAGCGCCAGAACAGAGGATTCCGATAAAATCGGGGCGCTGGATGCTGGGGCGGATGATTATCTAACGAAGCCTTTTTCCGTGGACGAACTGTTGGCACGACTGCGGGTGACGCAGCGGAGACTGTCGATGATGAAAACAGACTCCGTGCAGGATTCTCCGATTTTTACGAATGGTGCGCTGAAAATCGACTATGCGGCAGGCTGCGCATATCTTGACGGCACAGAGCTACACCTGACACCCATCGAATACAAGCTGCTGTGCCTGCTCTCCAAAAATGTTGGTAAGGTTCTGACACACACCTATATCACGCAGCAGATTTGGGGCAGCAGTTGGGAAAACGATATCGCTTCTCTGCGGGTGTTCATGGCAACCTTGCGCAAAAAGCTGGAACGCGGAAAAGACGGGCAGCAATACATACAAACACACATCGGAATCGGCTATCGGATGCTCCGCATCGAGTAAGTAATTCCTGAACGGAACATTCATGACTGAATGGAGTAGATTTCTTGTGGTCATTCCATTCAGCCACAAATGCGCTGACCATCGTTGAAATAGCGAGGACTTGAAAGTCCTCGCTATTAGCATACATCGTCTCATATATTATATCTGTTTTTCCATCTTCGTTTTTGCTGCTTTCCCTACTTTCTAGCACATTCCCCATCAAGCCCCAAAAGGATTTTTAATCCATGATCCAGCTGTGGCAAAATGTATTCCAGACACTCCTGCACCGCCTTCGGACTGCCCGGCAGGTTGACGATCAGCGTGCGTTTGCGGATCCCGCTTGCCGCTCGGCTTAACATCGTCCGCTTTGTAAATTGTAAGCTGTATGCCCGCATCGCCTCCGGGATACCCGGAACCATCCGTTCCGCGACCGCCAGCGTCGCCTCCGGCATCACGTCGCGCGGAGAAAATCCCGTTCCGCCCGTTGTTAAGAGCAGATCGGCCTTTCCCTCATCGCAGATCTCCTTCATCACCTCTTCCAACATCGCCTGGTCATCCGGCAGCACCTTCTGCCAGACCACATCATAACCAGCCTCTCTCACCATTTCTGCGATTACCGGACCACTCACGTCCTCCCGTTTTCCCGCGTACCCAGAGTCACTGGATGTAATAATTGCTGCTCTCATTGGTTTCCCACCTCTCTTTGATCTCTTTCCTACGCTTCTTCCAGAATCTCCAGATTATCTCCCTCTTTGATCACGCCGCCGTGCAGCACCTTCGTAAATACGCCCTCGCGCGGCATGATGCAATCGCCCATTGCCTGGAAGATCGCGCATCCATGGTGGCATTCTTTTCCGATCTGTGTCAATTCCAGCACGACGTCGTTGCATTTAAATTTTGTCCCGATCGGGAGCGTCTTGAAATCGATTCCTTCCACGACCAGATTTTCGCCGAATGCGCCGTCCTCGACCTTTGCACCGCGCGCGCGGAATTCCTGAATCCTGTCATATGAAAGAAGGCTGACCTGACGGTGCCATTTGCCCGCATGGGCGTCACCCTCGATTCCATAGTCCTCGATAAGACAGACCTGATGGACATTTTTCTTCTGAACACCTTTGATTTCACTGGTACACGTTGCGATTACTTTTCCCATGATTGTTTCCCCTTTTCTTTATCCATAAATTTTCCGATTTCATATACGATATTTCACTTGTAACATTCCGCCGGCTCACACTTTCACCGCAGAAACCATAATCATAATCCTCACAAACACCCTGCTTATCCGCCTATCTGGGACATTCCCCGGTGTTCCCGATCCGTAAATTCCGTCTTTTTCTCAAAATTATGTCCCTTCGGCTTTTCCGCAAGCGCCTGTCCGATCGCCCGGCGCAGGTCTTCATCGGTACCGCCGCCGCGCAGAATGGTCTTTAATTCCACCCCATTGTCATACTGGAGACAGGTCTTTAAGAATCCTTCCGATGTCAGCCGGATCCGATTGCATTCGGAACAGAATTTATGGCTGACCGCGCTGATAAAACCGATCCGTCCCTGAAAGCCAGGGACTGCGAAATAATGGCACGGGCCATTTCCTGCCACGTCCCCGCACGGGGTAAAGGTTCCAAATGACTCTTCCAGCGCATGCTTCAACGCATCTTCTTTCACAAAGGCAAACTGCGTTCCCATGCCGATGGGCATCATTTCGATGAAACGCACGTGCACGTTATGGTTTTTCGCCAGTTCCGCCACCTCTAAAAGCTTTTGCTCCTCGATCCCAAGCACCGGCACACAATTTATCTTGATCTGCATCCTGCCTTTCTGGATCGCCGTCCGAAGGCCGCGTCTGACCGCTTCGATCTCATCCCGGCGTGTGAGCTGCCGGTACACCGACGCATCCAGCGTATCCAGGCTGATCGTGACTGAATCAACCCCCGCGTCCGCCAGCGCATCGTACATTTCTTCTAATAAAACACCGTTCGTCGTGATCGTCAGGCTCTTGATTCCCGGAATCCGTTTTAACGCTGCTGCTAACTCCGGCAGTCTCCGGCGCACCAGCGGTTCGCCTCCGGTCAGCTTGATTTTCTGAATGCCGTTCTCTGCCAGAATCTGGCAGACCCTCTCGATCTCACCAAACCGCAGGATCTCTTCATGTGAAATGCTGCAGACGCCTTCCTCCGGCATACAGTACACACAGCGCAGGTTGCACCGGTCGGTCACGGAGATCCGGACGTAGTCGATCGTTCTGCCGTATCCGTCTATCATCGCACAAATTCCCCGCTCTTTCCTCCCGATTTTGCATCGAGATGTATCTCTCCGATCTCCATCCGCTTGTCGATCGCCTTGCACATATCATAAATGGTCAGAAGCGCCACGCTGACACCGGTCAGCGCCTCCATCTCGACGCCGGTCTTTCCTTCCAGCTTAGCAGTACAAAGTGCTTTGATCGTCAGCTCTTTTTCATCCACCTCAAAATCCACGCTGCATTTCGTGATGAGAAGTGTGTGGCACATCGGGATCAGGTGTGCGGTCTGCTTCACCGCCATGATTCCCGCCACACGCGCCACCCCCAGCACATCGCCCTTGGCAACCGTTCCCTCCAGAACCGCCTTCATGACAGCTTCATTGACGTGAATCTTGCCGGATGCCGTCGCCGTCCGGCTGGTAATCTTCTTTTCCGTTACATCTACCATGATCGCATTTCCCTTTTCATCAAAATGCGTTAATTTCTCTTCCATCTGTATCCTCCTTTTCCTCTTCTTCCGGCTCCAGAAAGATTTTCTCAAACGCTGCTTCTGCTGCCGCCTGCACTGCTGCTTCCATCCGGCGGAATTTTTCTAAAAACACCTTTCCCTCCGGCGTCAGCACAGAAAATCCGCCCTTGCTTCCGCCCGTCTGGCGCTCTAAAAACCGGATTCCCAGCTGCGCCTCCGCGATCTTGAGCATTTTCCAGCCCTTGCTGTAAGAAATATCCCGGATCTGACAGGCACCGAGCATTGAACCACTCTCAGCAACTGCCTCCAGAAAATCCGCCGTCAGCGCGCTGAAGCATTCTTCCTCGCGGCTCAGCGAAATCGACGCCCGAAATGCCAGCTCCCCGCGCTTCTGCCTGTCTTTTTCGTAGGCAAGCAGCGATTCGTAGTCCATTTTCGTGTTGGTGTCCAGTAAAACACCCGGATCTTCAACCTCGATCTCCCGGACACCTTCGCCCCACGCATCCATTGCGCCGCGGAGTCCTTTTCCACCCCGGTACGTTAAGATATGTCCAAACACTTCCTTCGACAGCATGACCGGGTGTCCTTTTTTTCCCTGACAGACCGGTACTGCCATGCTTCCGGGCGCCTGCGCCATCTTCTCGATTGTGTCCGCCGTGATCATCGGCACGTCGGCAGGGAACAACAGCACCCGATCGGCTTTTTTCTGGATATGGCGCAGTCCCATGCAGATTGAGCCGTACATCTGCGATGTCTCATACCGCTTGTTTCGGATACAGACCGCACCACGGTGTGAAATATGACGTTCCAGCACATCTGCCTGATACCCGGTCACGACAACGATCGGCGAGATCCCTGCCTGCCGGATCGTGTCGATCTCCCTCTGTATCATCGTGGTCTGCCCCATCCGGAGCATCGGCTTTAATTCTTCCATGTGCGCCGACCGCCCTGCCGCCAGGATGATCGCGCCTGTTTTCCCATCTGCCATACATATCCCCTTTTCTATCATTCTAACCTTCTTTTAAAAGCATGATATCTCCCGGTGCAATTCCCAGCCGGACGCGGTCTCCGCGCTGATACTGGTTTAGTGAATCACTCTGCTTATAGTCTACCTTCCACCAGATCACCTCGCGTTCCAGTGCATTTTCTTTGTCACCCGCTGCCCCTGCATTTTCCACCGGACGCAGCAAAACATCCCACTCAAATGGCTGGCAGAGTGTGTCCCCCCACTCGCACGTAAATTCATTCGCACTGCCGCGCGCTGGGTAAAACTGGTGCGCCCGGATGCCGATATAGGCATGCTCCGCGGCAACCGCTTCTTCGGTCTGAAACGTGAGTCCCCAGTCTAGCGCCTCCACCTCATATTCGCCGATCCGCCGGATCCGGCTGAAGTTTTTACAACCTGTCAGGCGTGCCGCAGTGACATTTTCCGGTTTCTGGAAAATCGCCCGCGTCTCTCCCTTCATCGCCACCTGTCCGCGGTTTAAGATGATGCTCTTCTCGCAGAACCGATAGACCTCGTCCCGGCTGTGGCTGACCATCAGCACATCGCCCGTGTACCCGCGGAGTACCTCGCGCACCTGGAACTGCAGTTGTTCCTTCAGATAATAATCAAGCGCCGAAAATGGTTCATCCAGCATGATCACATCCGGCTCATAGACGAGAATGCGCGCCAGCGCCACACGCTGCTGCTGTCCGCCGGAAAGCTGGGACGGATACCTTTTTTCAAGCCCTTCTAATTTAAAGAGACGGATCATGCGGGCAACTGCCTCCTGTTTTTCCTCCTTGCTGCCCGAAAGCCCCGCTGCAATGTTGGTTTCTACGGTCATATTCGGAAACAATGCATAATTTTGGAATAAATAACCGACTTTCCGCTTCTGCGGCGGCAGGTTGATGTGCTTTTCCGAATCAAAGAGCACCCTGCCGTTTAACACGATCCGCCCTTCGTCCGGCGTCTCAATTCCGGCGATACACTTGAGCGTCATGCTCTTGCCGCTTCCGGAAGCGCCGAGAATGCCCATGACGCCGCCATCGGTATTAAGCGATACGTCCAGCGAAAAGCCGGAAAATCTCTTTTTGATTGCCGCCTGCAGGCTCATCGCGCGCCTCCCTTCTGTGCATCCGCTTCCCCGTCCGCAAACAGTTCCACCGAAACCTTTGCATCCTGACCGCCCGCTTCCACACTGTTATCTTTCTTTTTATGATTGCTGCGTCCGCGCATATCCCGCCGCGACAGCACATTCATCAGCACGACGACCAGGAAGGAAATCACCACGATGATCCACACATACTGGTATGCCATCGACATTTTTCCAGCCGCCACCTGTGAATAGATGGCAAGCGGCAGTGTCTGCGTCTTTCCGGCGATATTGCCCGCCAGCATCGCGGTCGCACCGAACTCGCCCAGTCCTCTCGCAAAGGCAAGGATCGCGCCGCTTAAGACGCCCGGCATCGCCGACGGCAGAATTACCTTCCAGAAAATGCGGCTCTCGGAAAATCCCAGCGTCCGAGCCGCATAGATAAGCGTCACATCGACCTGTTCAAACGCGCCGCGCGCTGCCCGGTACATAAGCGGAAATGAGATCGCCACCGCCGCGATCACCGTTGCCGCCCATGAAAATACAATCTTGACGCCAAACAATTCCAGAAACAGCTGTCCGAGCGGTCGTTTTACACCGAAAATCATCAGCAGGAAGAAGCCTGCTACCGTCGGCGGCAGGACCATCGGAAGCGTCAGGATGCCGTCCAGCACCATTTTCACTTTCTCAGAGCGTGCCGATACCACCAGCCGCGCCATCCAGACTCCCAGAAAAAACGTAATAATGATCGACAGCGTTGCTGTTTTCATCGATATCCATATCGGAGACCAGTCCATCTTTCTTCCCCCCCTTCCTATGAATCAAGTCGAACGTCCGTGAGACCCAACTCCCACTGAGACAAATTTGCTATTATTCGCCACCTAAAGAGGTGGGAGTCTTCTCGACTGAGATAAAAACTGCCGCAGAACACCTGGTTTTCAACGGACCCTGTATTCTGCGGCGGATTTTATTCCATACATGGTTCACTGTCTGTCCTTCGCTGTCCTGCTTTCTATTCACCCAGTCAGCTGCATATCCCAGACAGTCATCACTCCCGGCTTATTTATTTGCTGTGAAGCCATACTCCGCAAAGAAGGAGAGCGCATCATCGGTTCCCAGATAATCTACAAACTTCTGTGCTGCATCTTTCTTTGTGCTTGCGCTTACAACACCAACCGGATAGATAACCTTCGATACGCTTCCTTCCGGTGCATATCCGATAACCTTTACCTGGTCAAACTGATCGCTGGTGGTTGCATCGGTCAGGTATACGATACCTGCATCTGCGCTTCCGGCTGCTACCCAGCTTAAAACCTCGGTTACGTTGGTACCAAAGCTTGTCTTAGCCTCTACATCATCCCACATACCCAGATTCTCAAAGGCTTCCTTGGCGTACTGTCCAACCGGAACACTCTCCGGATCGCCGAGTGCAATCTTCTCTGCCTTTGTGATATCCTCAAAACCGGTAATTCCCAGTGTGGAATCCTTTGGAACGATCAGGGCGATCTTATTTTCCAGAAGCTCTACGACAGAATCTGCATCAACCAGTCCCTCGTCCTCCAGCGCGTTCATCTGCTTCATCGCTGCGGAGAAGAATACGTCTGCATCTGCGCCCTCTTCGATCTGGGTCTGCAGCTTTCCTGAACTGTCAAAGGTAAAGCTCAGCTTGATGTCCGGATTCTCTTTCTCAAATGCCGGCTGAATCTTGTCTTCCATAACGTACTGAAGGCTAGCTGCTGCCGCTACCAGAATCTCCTGCTGGTCGCCGGTTGCCTCTGCTTCTGCTTCGGTCTCCTCTGTCTCAGCTGCCTCTGCCTCCGTTTCCGGTGCTGCTGTCTCAGCCGGTTTGCTGGATGAACATGCGGTCAGGGATGCTGCCGCCATCGCTGCTGCCATTACAAGTGCCCACGTTTTTCTCATATCTTGGTTTCTCCCTCATTTCACGCACACGTTTCCGGCATCCTCCTCGTTTCGATTCCTCACGCCATAGCAATGTGGTTTTTACCCTTCCGTTATTTTCGGAAAATTATAATGATATTTGCTAATCAAATAGTAGCACGTGGCACTTTTTTTGTCAATCTTTACAATGATTCTTATTGAATGCACATGGTCATTATGTGCACCAAAAAATAACGTGGCTTTTTTCTGCATTTTCCCTTTATTCTTATGAATTTTCCAGTTGTTCTTTCCAAACCCTTCCGTCTATTTTCGTGAAATTATTATGATGATTTTTTCATGTATTTTATTTTTATCTTTTTATTTTTCATGTATTTGAAATTTTTTATCCAAATACGCCGGTGCTTCGGTTTCCTTACCGGTCACACGATTCCCGATCCGTGGCAAAGTCTTCCACCAGCACATCCATAATGCCGCCGCAGACCATTCCTTCATCTTCCGCTGCCTCGCCGGTCAGATCTACATGAACTACTTTGTACCTGCCGCTTCCGATCAGAGAACGTGCCTCGCCCAGCACGGCCGCCTCGCTGCAGCCGCCACCGATGCTGCCGAGAATCCGTCCGTCCCGGTAGACAATCATCTTCGCACCTGCCCCGCGCGGGGAGGATCCCTTTGATTCAATCACCGTGACCACTGCTTTCGGCTCATCCGGCTCCTCTGCCAGGCGTTTCAGCACATCAAAATCCAGATCGGAACGGTTTTTCACACGTTTGTCTTCCCGATCCATGCGCTTTACCTGTATGATCTCCGCCAGAATCGAGATCGCGATCTCCTCCGGTGTCACACCGCCGATCTTTAAACCAATCGGACTCTTTAAACGGCTCATCCGCTCTGGATCGTAGCCTTCTTCCAGAAGCTCCTGTTTCACGATACCGACGCGGCGTCTCGAACCAATCATGCCGAGATACGCCGGTTCTTTTCCTTTTCCAATCATCCGCAGGCAGTCCGCATCATGGCGGTGTCCGCGCGTAACGATACAGATATAGTCGCTCTCCTGAATCTTGAGTTCTTTGATCGCATGCCCAAAGTCATCACAGATCACCTTCTCTGCCATCGGGAAACGTCCCGGATTCGCGAAGGAAAGGCGGTCGTCCACCACAGTTACCAGGAATCCGACGCGCGCGCCAAATTCTGCCACCGGAAGAGCCACATGGCCGCCTCCGAGAATAATCAGGCGCTCTTTCGGGAAAAATGGTTCCGCCACATTCCAACTGCTTCCGGCGCGCCCACAGACCGGCTGCCCCTGTGTCAGGGCTTCTTTTCCAATCTCCGACGCCTCTGCACCTTCTTTCAGTTCACAGCGCATATCTGCTAGATTTCCCTCTTCTCCCACAAAGCTTCTCTCGAGCGCCAGACACGGCGTCCCTTCCAGTTTTTTCAGAATCTCCCCATACAGATTCATATCACGCACTTCCTCTCTTTTATACTGCATGAGCCATCCATTTCTCATTTCGCAGTTGTGCCATCGCGGTTGCTGCTTCATCGCTTCTCTCTGGCTCTATTATTTACCAAAACCGCAGTTCGGGAAAATACAAGTTGGACAATTTAAGCACAGACCACCTGCGCCCATCTTCGCCAGATCCGCTTTTGTCACTGGCACATCTGCCATCACACGCGGCAGCACCAGATCAAAGATGGTCCTCTTCGCATACATCACGCAGCCCGGAAGTCCCATGATCGGTCTTCCGTCCTTCATATATGCCAGCAAGAACATCGCACCCGGAAGTACCGGCGCGCCGTAGGAGACAACCTCCGCTCCGGTCTGCTTGATCGCGCTCGGTGTCGTATCATCCGGATCGACGCTCATGCCGCCGGTACAGACAACAAAATCGGCGCCCTGATCCAGCCATTCCTGGATTGCCTCCGTGATTTTATCCGGATTGTCCCCTATAATCTTCTGTCCCAGAACTTCCACACCAAATTCCTGAAGCTTTTCCCGGATGACCGGACCAAATTTATCCTCAATCCGTCCATAGAACACTTCATTTCCGGTCGTCACAATGCCCGCTTTCTTATTTTTATACGGAAGCAGCTTTAACAGCGGCTCTGAACCTGCTGCCTTCTTCGCCTCTTCCATTTTTTCTTTTTCAATTACCAGCGGGATCACACGGGTTCCGGCTAACTTATCACCTTTTTTTACCGGGAAATTCGTCCGGCGGGTCGCGATCATCATCTCCGGCAGGCTGTTGACCTTTAAGAGGCGTTCTTCATCGACCAGAAACAGACCGTCCGACTCCGCAATCAGCTCAATCTTGCCTTCCTTCGGATCGGTTGCACGCATATACTCATTCTGGCAGATGCCGCGCAGAATGTCCGCCGCCTCGTCCTCATGATATTTTGTATCGTCCTTTTCCCAGACATAAATATGATCTTTTCCAATCGAAAGCAGTACCGGGATGTCCTCCTCACGCACGATATGTCCCTTGCGGAATACGGCGTCCTTCGTCACGTCCGGAATAATCTGCGTCATGTCATGGCAGAGTACCTGTCCGACTGCCTCGGTTGTTTTCATTAATTTCATATGATTTTCCTCTTTTCCTTTTTACAGTAATGCCTCCGCACGCTTTGCCAGCTGATACCGCCGTTCCACACCCGCCAGCGCCTCCGGATTATCCTTAAATTTCTCCCGTTTTGCCGCAAACCGTTCTTCGATCGTTACACGCCGTTCTCCCTGTACCTGCTTGTCCGCCAGGTACACGATCAGGCTTTCGTTCAGATATCCCAGCTTTTCTTCCGGCAGATCCATATGATCCGCAACGATATCCGCGATCCCGGTATGTCCCAGAAGCCGCAGCCATCCCGCCCCTGTCTCTGGATGTTCGGGGTATGCTTTGGCGATGTCATGAAGAAGCGCCGCCGCGTAGATTTTGTATTTATCGATTGGAGGGCTTTTGTATGTCATCTCCACACACGTTTCCGCCCTATGCTTTAGAACTCTATCTGCCAATTCCACGGCCAGCTCCGCAACCACCCTGCTATGGCGCACCGTCGCCTCCGGCGTGTGGAACCATGCAAGCAGACGTTCACACTCCTCTTTGTCCGGGACAGGTCGTTTTCTCTCCCAGTCACGCAATTTCTGAAACTCTTCCTGGGTATCCGCATCAAACGCGCAGCCCGGATCCGGCACATCCAGGGGAATCCGGCGGATTCCCGGCTGTTCACAGGCGCCTTTAAGTCCCATCGTCCCGTCATGCTGCAGCAGTTTTGTGATCACATCTGCACGGATCAGAAGCGGATGTCCCGGTGTTTTCTCATATTCCGGGAGATAGACATCCCCATCGCCCTCCGCGAACCGGTATTTTTCATATTCCAGCGTAAATGGTGTAAACAGCGGCACATCCACCGGAAAAAAGAAAATGCCATCCAGCGTCTCTTTTCCTGCCGTTTTCCGCTTTTCCTCATAATAGGAAAGCCCCAGGCAGACGGAATCAAACATTTTCGTCTCCGCATACGCCGGATTGTGGATGAAATGGATTCCCGTTCCCGCAGCCGCCGCGCGTATATCTTCCGCCCGGCGTCCGGTAATGATCGTGATTTCATGTACACCGCACGCCCGCAGCGTCTGTATCTCACGTTCCAGGACCGTCTGGGCGCCAAGCTTCATGAGCGGTTTGAAATCCCCCATCCGCGAGGATCGCCCCGCCGCCGAGATCAAGGCGTCAAATACATAATCCTTTCTTTCATACACCTGTCCGTAGCCAAAGGGAATCTGCAGAAGTTCTGTCTTTTTCCGCTTCTCCCAGCCGCAGATCAATGTCCGGAACCAGCCCGCGTGCCCGATCACCAGAATATCACCCCGGCTCTTCATCCGGAGTTCATTCCAGGTTGTCCTGGCGCGCCCTGCACAATCTGCAAAACTCTCTCCCTGCGGCGGTCGGAAATCGTACATATCTGCCCCTCGTGCCACATACTCCGCTGGAAACTGTTCCCGGATTTCATCGAAGGAATGACCATCCCATTCCCCCATGTCAATCTCCGCCAGACCATCTACGACCTCAATCGGAATACTTCTGTCAATCACTTCCTGCAGGATCGCGGCTGACTCCCGGCAGCGCTTTAACGGGCTGGTATAAATCTTTTCAATTCTGCGTCCCGCAAATGTCTCCCCCAGCGCCCGAATCTGTGTCCGCCCTTCCTCTGAAAGCGGCAGATCCGTCCGCCCGATGCAATATTTCCGTTCATCTGGAAATTCCGGCTTCCCATGCCGGATCAAATAAATCGTCCGCATTCTGTCCTTTCCTAGTGCTCGTGTTCCTCTTCTTCCCCACACTCGCAGCTGAAATCATGGCTGTGTCCAAATGGTCCCGGTCCGCCGATGTAATCTCGGATCAGCTCCAGTTTATAACGGTTCATATAGCTATATGCCTTCTGAACCGTATGCCCGCTTCCCAGATAACGGGTCACGCCCGCCTTTACCAGTATCTCAAACGGTTCTTTCTCGATCGGTCCGCAGATGACTGCCTCACAGTCATGTTCTACCACCTTCTTCGCAAATACCAGATTGTCCGGATCCTGTTTTCCATAGACATGGAAAATCTGGTTCTTGTCCGCGTCAATAATCATCAAAAACGGACTCTCCTTAAAAGTCGCCGGCACCAGTCCGTCGATCTCCTCTGTCTCTGATGCAATCGCTATGTTCATTTTTTCTCCTTGTTCTTGTCAAATTTTACTGATTTTTTTCAAAATTTCTCGATTATTTTTAATTTTATGATACTGCAATTAAAACTTATCGTCAAGTTTTTCATGATATTGAATTTTACCACTCATTTTTCATTTTTCCTCGATGATCAGCCGCCTTTTTCCCGAACCGATATAGGGGGAAATTTCTTTTTCTATCACTGAGACGGTCAGGCAGTTCCCAAAGTATTCCGTTAATGCTGCTTTGACATTTTTCACTCTGCTTCCTACCGCATCTGCATAACCCGCTTTCTTCATAACAGCCACCGTCAGATGCTTCTGCGCCGCATTGTAAGATGCCTGAAAATCTTCCACCTCATCCAGGGCAAATAAAAGCTCATCTAATATGTGCATGGAAAGTACTTTTCCGCCGGACAGCCGGACGCTGTCATCCAGCCGTCCCTCAACCTTATCAAGTCTGGGCTTTAAACATCCGCAGGCACACGGTTCTGCAATCATCCGCCCCAGATCGCCGGTCCGATAGCGCACAAGCGGCATTCCCCGCCGCCGAAGCGTTGTCAGAACCAGCTCGCCGTATTGCCCTTCCGGAACCGGCTGTCCCGTATCCGGATCCAGAATCTCAATCAAAAGGTCCCGGTCCCGCAGATGGTAACCCACACGCGCCCCACACTGTACGCCGCCGCCGTAACCAGTTTCCGTCATCCCCCAGTGTGTAAAGACCCGGCAGTTCCATGTTTTTTCCAAAAAACGCTGCACGCTGACCGGCACATAATCAGCACTTAAAAGCACTGTTTTCGGGCCAAGTCCCGGCGCATGGGCTGCCAGCGCATACATCTGGCTTGGGACACCGATCAGGCAGTCTGCCCCCTCGCCGTCCCGCGCTGCCGCTTCCATATCGTGAATCAGTCCATGAACCTTCGTCTCCACCCGGATGCGCCCCAATCCTTCTTTTAAAAGTCCTCCAATCGAAAAAAATCCCGGTCCTTCCATATAAACCGTGACCCGATCGCCTGGCTTTACCATGTACTGCATCCCTGTTTCAAAGAAATCCGCCGTCTGCATCAGATCGTCTTCGGTAAAAAACAGGCGCTTCGGTGCCCCTGTACTGCCGGAGGTTTTCAGCGTGATAATCCGCGCGATCTCCTTGGCTGGAACACATAAAAATGTTTCCGGCTCCGCTTTCAGTTCCTCCGGGGTTGTGAGGGGAAGTGTCCGGTAATCCGCCCATGAAAACGAATCCGGCGCGAGCCGTGCATCGGAACCTGCCATTTCCCCAAGCTGTCCCCAGACGGATGTAAATTTCTTCTGATAAAATGGACTTTTCTCCTTTACATACGAAAGTGTCCGCCATAACCCGGACGGCTGCGCCGCTGCAATAAAATAACCGCAGCCCGCTTCTTTTAAAATCTTCCGTTCCGCCCCCAGCGCCGCGCAGACGGATTCCAGATTTCCATCAAAGATCTGCTGCCCGATCCACTCCGCCAATGTTCCCGACGCGTCCTGCATCTTTGCAAGCACAAATCCCGCCTCCGCCAGCCGGTCACGGATTGTTTTAGCGGACTCCAGCCGTCCCAGCATCCCGTCTAAGAAAAGCTCTTTTTTCCGGGCATACATATCGCTCATCAAAAGCCATCCCTCCGGCTTTAACACCCGGTACGCCTCCTGGAGCGCCGCCGCCGGTTCCGCAGCTTTGGAACAACTGCATTCCATCAGAATGATATCTGCCGTCTGATCTGGATATGGCAGTTTCTCCGCACATCCAGTCTCTATCCAGCCAGGTTCATGCACATCCGGATTCTTATCCAAGCCGGAAATCTGCCAGCCCGGGCAATGCTCAGAAAGCCATCGCATCGTGCCGCCGGTTCCGCAGCCGATGTCGATGACGCGAAGCGGCACTGCAGGGTCTGTAGACTCCGTATCTGCCGCTCCCGCCTCTGGTATCTCAATTCCCGCAAACTGGAACATCTGCCTCGTCAGCGCAAATCCACCGGGACGGCAGAGACTGCACTCATTTGTATCCATTTTTTGCACCTCTCCTTTCTGCGCTTCTATTATCTGCCTCTTTCCATCGGAGACAAGTAGTATGCACAGAACGGAATCTTCTTCCCGTCTTTATACACATGCAGGCTGCACTGGCGCAGGCGCTCGATATCGAGATTTCCGGCATCCTGAAACGCCATGGATGTGATCGTAAAGCCGTGGCTTTTGGCACGCTTTAAGAAGTCCTCCATATTTGTTATGTCAACCGACTCTTCTCCACAGCAGCAGGATTCTGGTTCTGGCTGAGTTCCGCCATAACCGCAGTTTCCTGGTTCTGGTTGAGTTCCGCCACAGCAGCAGCTTCCTGGTTCGGGCTGCGCTTTCTCCAACAGATACGCATCTGCATTGGCATCGCAGCAGCAGCTTTCTTTTTCTGGCTGGCTTTCTCCACAGCAACACGCCTCTTCCACATCGCGCCGTTCCCAGCGGCGTCCGACAAATTCTCGGTTCTTCTCCGCCGGATCCGGACCGCAGCAGCAGCCTTCGCCCTCCGCTTCTGTCTCGGTTTTTCCACTATAATTTGTCAGCGGCATCAATTTATCCCCAGGCATCACGATAAAATCCCCGTGGAACCCACACATCGGGTGATCGCAGCAGGATGGCGCGATCTGTTCCTCTTTGATAAGCCCCCCGCTCTGGCTGACAACCGCCTCCAAAAGTTCATCCAGCGTATAGCGGTCATCATCCGCCGGCAGCTCCGGGATACGTCCAAAATAGCTGACCGGCTGGAAATGCACGCCGCGCACATACGGCGACCGCTGAATGGCAAACCGGATGATGTCCCCGATCTGCTCCGTATTGACGCCCGGAACAAGGACCGGAACAAGCGTCACGCCGATTCCATACCGGCCGCACTGCTCGATCGCCCGTTTTTTCACTTCCAGCATCGGGCGGCGGCGCAGTTTTTCATATACGGCATCGTCCACGCCGTCAAACTGCATAAATACAAACGAAAGTCCCGCATCTGCCAGACGCTTTACAAACGCCTCGTCCTCCGCCAGGCGCAGACCGTTGCTGTTTAACTGCACATATTTACAGCCAACCTGCTTCGCATACGCCACGATCTCCGGCAGATCGTCCCGCACTGTCGGTTCCCCGCCGGAAAGCTGCAAAAGTGTTTTTCCCGGATCCGTCAGATCGTCGATCCAGCGTTTTACCGTGTCTAAGGACGGATCCTGTGCCCCGTCCGGCTCCGCAAAACAGAAGGTACAGTTCATATTGCACCGCGCTGTGATCTCCAGTAGGGTACAGCAGGTGGCGCGCCTGTGCTCCGCACACAGACCGCAGCCAGCCGGGCAATTTAGATTTTCATTTTCTCCCACCGCCGGACGTTCCCCGCGCCAGTCGGCAAACTTACGCTTATTTCTCCAGATTACACTGGAAAATGTCCCGTGATCCGGGCAGGTTTTTACCAGATATATCTGCCCGTCCCGCTCTTCCCGCTTTGCCGGAATGCGTTTTAAACAGACCGGACAGACACTGTATGTATGGCGCATTTCTTCTGGCAGGAGGGCTCTGTCCTGTAAGTTCATTACCATCGTCCTTCATCCCCTTATCTCAATTCATTACAGTTCTCCCATGATAAAGCCAGCCGCAGATGGGCTGTGTTCTCATGTTCACACATGGCAAATCCCCGCAGCCAGCCTGTCTCACCTATCCTTTTCAGATCCAAAAGCATCTCTCATGAATCATACTTATATCTACTATCTACTTATCTTCCAGCTCTCTCTCCACATCCGCCATACGTCCTTTTACCAGCGCTTCCGGCAGATATACCTCGCCGCACTTCGGACAGCACAGGATCTCGGTGTGGAAATTGTGCCCCAGATAGTCAAAAAATGTGGATTTCGGCACCATTTCCACCTGACACCGGCGGCAGATGACTTTTTTTTCCAATGCCTCTTTGATCCGCTGATCTCTTCCGCCTCCATCAATCGTCGGCATACTCATCACTCTCCTTCCAGATTCATGCGGTGGCTGTAGCCATTCCAGAGCTTATAACCGCCCTCCGGCAGCACCTCGTACTCTGCCCAGTAGGTCATATGCTGGATCTTCAGATGCCCGATTCGATGTCCCGTCTCCGGGTCGATGATACCGCGGTCTTCCCGCTCACAGTGTTCAATGACCTGTTCCATATCTTCGATCAAAATCTGACCCGCTGACAATTTGCGTTCCAGCTCCTTCTCAACTTCTAATTTCATGTGTGTTTCCTCTTCGATCGTCTCATTCCAATACGTCTTAAGCAGTTCCCGTTTTGCCGCCAGTCGGTTGTGCCAACGCTCTGTCACCGTCGCTGCCGGACGTCCCGCACCATTTAACCCAAACAGCAAATCGAGGATATGTACCGCCTCCTTGCCCTGTCCTGCAAAGGACTCCCGGCAGTTGACGCAGTAGGTCACATATGGCAGCTCCTCCTCTTTTGCACGGGAAGCTGTCATATAGCTTGTGTGGCTCGGAGAAGCAATCCCGATATGTCCGCCATATCCGCAGCAGCGCGCCTTTTTACCGTCATACGGCAGATTTTCCCAGACAATCCCCGCCGCATCCGCCAGGTGACGCACGCTCTCCTGCAGTTCCGGATAATAGCGGCTGGCGCATGGATCAAACAAGGCATACGACTGCGCTTGCTGGGTACTTCCCGCTTCCATTTCACCCTTTTCAGCATTGTCCGGTTCCAAAGCAGCATCTTTCTCCACGCCCCACTCTTCCATCACTTCCTCCAGGAAAACGACCGGCAGCTCCGGCAGGTATTCTTCAAACATCTTCCGGCAGTTCGGGCAGGCTAAAATCACGGTTGGTTCGCCCAGTTCTCTCCACTGCTGCCGCATTTTTTCCAGATGTGCCGCGTGGATGTCCACTTCGCCTGCCCACTCGGCAGGTGCACCGCAGCAGGTCATCCAGATCGCCGCATCCGGCTTTTTGGAATGCAGCCACTCATATGTCCGCGTCACATAGCGCGGATCCGAACCGGCGAGCTGGCATCCCGGAAAGAAGGCGTAGGAACTCTGCTTAACATTCTCCGGTTTCCGCGTAAGCCCCGCTTTTCCGGAGGCATACGCCATGTCGCGCAGCCAGAAATCATGAAATGGCCACGGCATCGCGCCCTTTTTCCGCATTGCCCGCATACTTTCGAGCAAAAACTGGCTAAAATCAATATGCTGCGGGCAGACCTCCTTGCACAGCCCGCAGTGATCGCAGGTGCTGATCAGTCTCGTCGCCCACGTACCATCGCGCGATAACGTACCGGGATGGATTGTTATGTAAACCTCTTCATACAAACGGCGCGGTGTTTTCTCATGCAGGCGCATCAGATCACAAGCACGCATACAGGCATCACACGAACACTTCTGGCAGCGCGCGATCTCCTGCATCGCCTCTTCCTCCGTATACGATTCCCCGTTTGCCGGAACCACCCGCTCGGCACGCTCAATCCCATCCGTTTGAAGCTTTAAAAGTGTCCCTTCCTTTCGAAATGGCTCATTCATGCCGCCCGTTTTCAGATACCGTTCGATCGCAAGCGAAACCGCCAGCCCATCCGCCAGCGCCTTCATGCTGTCGCCGCCCGTCAGAGAACCGCCAATGAAAACGCCCTGGGTCCGGGTCGCAAATGCGCCGTCCGGGTCCATTTCCAGACCAAAGTCCGCGCCGTCTGCCCCAGTTGCCACATACACGGCATCATAGTCCGCCCGGAGTGCCTCCAGATCCGTTACCGTTTCACCAAGATGGCGTGAAAATTCCTCAAACTGGAACTGCGCTTCGATCTCCGCATCAAATTCCGCCGGATCCATCTGGTTTCTCGCCTGACCGCCCAGAACCATTTCCCGCTCATAAACCGTTACCTCGTACTTTTTATTGCAGAGACGCAGTGCACAGCCAAGCCCCGAAAGACCGCCTCCGACGATCGCGATCTTTTTTCCTTTCGACGGCAGGTTATACGCATTCGGTGCCTTCCGCTTCGCGTACTCGACAGTCGCCCGCTCTAAAAACCCGATCGCGATTCCCCCGTCCAGCTTCGCACGCAGACATGCCTTCTCGCACGGATGGCTACACAGCTTCGACACAATATCCGGAAATCCCACCGTATTCTGATAGGTCCGGTACGCCGCGTTGAAACGGCCCTTTTTCCACTTTTCTTCCAGCCCCTTGATATCCAGCCGGAACGGACAGGCTGCCTGGCAGAACGGCGGCTCGTTCTGATGGCATTTCTCCGCCAGCGTCTTCTCAAAATCTTCCAAATAGCTCACAGGGCGGACCTCCCTTCTTTTCTCCTGCATTTATCGTTACTGTTCACGCGTACGTGCCCAGTAACGGAATTTGCCGTGGCTTCGCATTTAAATACGGCAAATTCCTGCTGCCACCACGTTTTCTTACGGCACTTTCGGTTCCAAAAGTGCCTACCCGTGAACAGTAACCATTTATCCTCTCCCAGAATCATTTATCCCGTCCTCAATCGATAAGTAAAAATTCTAAGAGCCAACTTTTAATACTTTTTATTATATACCATAATTACAAAAAAGCCGCTGCAAAACCTACCTCTCTAAACATAGATTCTGCAGGTTCGCAGCAGCTTTTATTTAATTCTTATTTACAATCACGCGATACGCCTTGCCGCAGCTGCCCGCTTCATGTGCAGCCACGCATTCCTCTTCCGAATCGGATTAGAACGGACGCTCAGCTGTCGGATCATCCAGGGATACGTAGAAGCTCTGGGTTCCTACCTGTACCGGATTCTCTTTGATATTCTCCAGTTCCTCATACATATCGGAACCAAGGAAGTATTTCTTCGGCTCGTACGGTTTCTCGCCCTTTGCAATTGCATCCAGACCAGCTTTTACCTTCTCCGGAAGTGCCGGGATCTCATGGATACGTACGCCGCAGGCATTGTAGATACCATTCAGAACTGCACAGTGGCCAGATGCCTGGAATGCCTCAGAAGCACCTGAAGAACCGAACGGACCATCAGAGATAGCGCCATCGATATGAATCAGGTTGATATCATCCGGAACATCCTTGATGTAGGAAGTACCAGCGCCAAACATGTTCGCATGTTTCTTAACGTCTGCGTAGTCCTCTTTCAGGGCGAAGCCGATACCATGCATGATACCGCTGTATGCCTGACCGTTAACAGCATCGATATTACCGATACGTCCAACGAAGTCAACACAGGTGAATTTCAGAACGGTAGTCTTACCGGTCTTAGTATCAACCTCAACCTCTGCCAGGTTCAGGCAGTATGTGAATGCCGGAGTCGGGTCGCCGATACCGGTATTCGGATCCAGACGGCACAGACCCGGAGTTGTGTTGGTCTCGTAACGGCCGAGATACTTGGTCTCGATGCCTTCTGCCTTCATCTCATCATAGGTACGAAGTGTACCATCTTCTTTTCTCATAGCTGCCAGAAGCTTGTTAGCTGCGATGATGGTTGCATTACCATCCATGTACAGGGAACGGCTGGCACCAGCCATACCGGTATCCGGACAGGTCTTGGTATCATTCTGAATCAGCTGGATATCTTCTGGTGTCAGATGCATTTCTTTCAGAGCTTCCAGTGTTACTACCAGAGAACCGGTTGTAGCACCCTGGCCCATTGCATGCCATGTGTCGTATTTGCGGATCTTGTTGCCCGGCATAAGCTCAAGAGCAACCTCAGCGCTGTCGCCGCCGCCCTCAGTAACGTTGAAGCCGCCCCATGCGATACCAACGCCTCTTCTCTTCTCCGGTGTGTCAGCTGCTTTCGCATCAGCCACCGCCTTCTCATAGATTGGACGCATGGTATCCATGATCTTCTCCATCGGATACTGCGGATATACATAGCTGTTGATATTCTTATCGCCTTCACGGCAGATATTCTTATAACGGAACTCGAACGGATCCATGCCCAGTTCTTCTGCCATCATATCCATCAGCGGCTCGCTGAGTGTATATGCCTGCGGAGAACCGTAGCTTCTGTAAGCAGTACCAAATGCATGGTTAACGTTCGCTACACGAACCAGACCTGCTACGTTCGGTACATTGTACGGGAAGAAGGTGAAACGTGCCGGTTTGGTCATAACGTCGTCACCGCCCCAGGAGTAAGCGCCGTGGTCCATACCGATATCAAATTCAGCAGCCAGGATCTTACCTTCATTATCACATGCCAGACGGCCATTGGAGTATGCCGGGCAGCGTTTGCCGCTGAAGTGCTGATGCTCTTCATAGGACATGGACAGGGATACCGGCTCGCCGGTAACTACGGTACAAGCTGCACACAGTGCGATATCGCCTGCGTTGGTAGACCATCCAAAGCTTGCGCCGGTCGGGTTCATGATGATACGGTATTTATCCTTCGGTACACCAAGGCAGTTACCCAGACGTCCGATCGAGGAGTATACACACTGGGATTTACACTGAATGGTCAGCAGGCCATCATCGCCCCAGTAAGACTGAAGTACACAACCCTCGATGGAAAGATGCGGCTCACGGGAGGAGGAGAAGCTTCCTTCTACTACATGCGGTGCTTTGTCGATTAAGTCTCTTACCTCTTCTGCATCTTCCAGACCTGCTCCCTTTAATACCGGCTGCTCGCAGAAGATGTTCGGAGTATCCTCATGGATACGGATAGCATCCGGCATAACTGCATCCAGATATGTCAGATACTCTGGCAGCTGCTCGTATTCCATCGTAACCTTAGCGGCTGCTGCACGAGCCTGACGATGTGTATGAGCTACTACCATAGCGATAACATCACCGTAACGATAGATCTTCTCATCCTGAAGAACTTTACGGGATGGTGTCATAACAGTACTTCTCTCATGGAACTGACCCTCAGCCATGATGTTAGTTCCGCCTGCTGCGATGAGGTCTTTTGCTGTGATAACCTTAACAACGCCCGGCATCTTCTCAGCTTCCTCAGTATGGATAGCCAGAATCTTTGCATGATGGGTAACCTTCGGCTGAACGATAGCTGCATATAAAACGCCCTGCGGCATCTTAAGAGCCTGATCATCGCCGTAGTCGGTCAGACCACAAACCTTACCAAGTGCATCCTGACGAACAACCGGTTTTCCGTAGTAGTTGCCATCTTCCGGATTGTGGAACTTGATATCCTCGATGCTGCACTCGCCACGCATAACCTTAGCTGCAGCCATAACTGCATCTACAATCTGTTTGTATCCGGTACAACGGCATACGTTTCTTGTCTTCTGGAACCAGTCACGAACCTCTTCACGGGTCGGATCCGGGTTCTGCTCTAACAGAGCATATGCGGAAACGATGAAGCCTGGTACACAGAAACCACACTGTACAGCACCGCAGTTCATCCATGCAACCTGTAACGGATGCAGATGCTGCGGAGTACCGATACCCTCGATGGTGGTAATCTTGGAATACTCTTCTACCTGGCTGATTTTCTTGGTACAGGAACGGATTACCTGTCCGTTCAGAATGATGGAACATGAACCGCAGACACCGGTTCCACATCCAACCTTAACACCGGTCAGACCGATCCGGCGCAGAACATCTGACAGTTTATCGTTTTCCGGATCGCACATAAACATACGATCAACACCGTTGATGTTCAACATCATTTTTCTTAATTTCATGCTGTTTCGTCCTCCTTCTTTAAAATAAATAGAGCCCTGATGCTTCCGACTATCCTTCCGCATCATACCCAATACTTACGATTCCTTAGTCATCCGCGTTTTCCAGCATCTCTGCCAGATCCGCCAGATCCACGCCATAGTCCTCCAGAAGTTCTCTGGCCTTGCGGTAGGTATTCTCTACCACCTGGGGACACCGAAGTGCCTTGTTGGCCATGTTATCTCCTAAAATCGAATGACAATCACTTCCTCCATAGATTTCACCATAGTTTTCCTGAAACCAGTCTGCCAGTTCCGGTATCATCTCGCTGTATGCCGCTTCCGGCTCAAAGAGCGCCATCATCATCGCCGCACCGGTCAGAGCTCCGCAGGTCAGCCCGCTTCTGACTCCCAGACAGAGTGCTGCAGATGCCTTCAGAAGGCTCGGGTTCTCCTCGCCCTTAAGGGTAAGTCCCAGTGATACAAGTGCCTGACTGCAGCAGCTTCCCGATAAAAGCAGCTGGTTCAGTTTTTTAATATCCGGCTCCATCCGCACCTCCTGTTCTTAGAAACACAAAAAGAAAAGCGGCACCGCCTCTGAAAAGACAGTACCGCTTAACGTATCCGAGTTTGTATATACATCTGCACCTATAGATATGGATACACCTATATCTATACCTATCTGTCAGCACATATATACCCTATCTATACAAGAAGCCTGACAGCTTCTCGTATCCATCGATGTAAAGCGAATCTCTCTTTCTTTTCAAATGCGGAAGGCACTTCCATTTCCAGATGTACCCATTGGCCTGACTGCATACGGTTTCCCGCTTAGCAATTTCGGCTCGAAAAACAGATTGTTTCTATTTTGGTTTTGATACCTCTATGGTACTCTGCTTTTCATCGAAAGTCAATCTCATTTTTCATAATTTTGAAATTTTTTACATCGACAGGACACTTGTTCGCCCCTTATTTTACCTCAATACGGGATTTTCAACATGCTATTTTACCCTTGTAATATCTGTTTACTTACAGAATTTCAGCATAACTTCCGTTCAAATGTTGTATTATTTGAAGATTTGTATTCTTCCTTTCTACTATTTGATCGAGTATTTTTTAAAAAAATAACGGTTCACACGCTTTCATAATTTTTCATTTTCATTTGTTTAAACGTGAATTTTGTTCACTTGGATTTCACTTGTATGAAATTTATATCTTTTTGATTCATAATCAAACATGAATATCTGTTATTTATCCGCTATAAATCCTCACATTTTTAAGTATCCTTTTTTCATTTTCTTTTTCTGTTTTAAATTTTATTCTGCAGACCATTATTTTTTATTTCAGATAACGCAAGCATATTTAAGAACAGAATTCTTGCACATACAAATTCCACATCGAAGATGTGATTTGCATAAATTTTTTCTTATTTATAATCCGTACAAATCCTACTTTCTCCCCGCAAAATACGCCTGCAGGTTCTCCCCTACATGCTCCAGATGCCGCTCCATCTCCCGGCGCGCCAGTGCCCCGTCTCCGGCTTCAATCGCTGCCAGAAGGCTTTCGTGTTCATTTTCCCGGACTTCGTCAGAGCGGACTGCCGCCTGGTTGAAGCGCGCATAAGCGTCCTGGTCGGTCAGGATGAGCTTTAACATTCGCAAGATAGACGGGCTGCCTGAGAGATGCGCGATTTTCAGATGGAACGCCAGATCTTCCTCGCTTCCCGCCCTTCCATGGCGGATTGCATAGAGATAGTCTGCCTGCAGATCTTTTAATTTCTGAAGTTCCTTCGGCTCTATCCGCTCTGCACATGCCTCCGCCGCATATCCTTCCAGGAGTTTCCGCACCAAAAGAATATCCTCCAGCCCGCTTTCTGTCTCCATCGACGCCGCCTCGATAAGCTCATTCGCCGCCTTCATCTTCTCCCGGCGTGACCGTTCTTCTTCCAGAAAGCGTTCGCCCTGCGGCGTCAGGATTCGCCCCTTGTTCTGCACCTTGACAAGCAGCCCTGCTTTCTCCAGCTCCAGAAGCTCCCGCCCGATGCTGGCGGACGGAAGATGCAGGATCTGCGCCAGCTGGAGTGCTCCCGCCGGAGTGTTTAAGTCCTGCATGGCTGTCAGTATTTCAAAGCTGCTGTTTCGTTTTTTCCCTGCCATTTTTCCACCTCAATACTATGTACTATTTCTATGATTGTATCATCATTTCCGATTCGTGTAAATCATCCCTTACTGTATCGTACGGAATTTTCAGTTCAGAAAATTCCCACCTGTGAACCGTTACAAGCAGGCTGCAGTTTGACAGCGAAAATGCCATAAAATAACAAAAAAAGCGAACCGCAGGGTACATTTTCTCACTCTGCGGTCCGCTTTGAATCTAAAATCATTTCAGATTTTGATCCATCTGTTTTTATTTATTACTTTTTATCTACATTGATGAACAGATAAGGAAGCCCTACGGAGTAGTACTGGATACCGCTTACATCCGGATTGGTCATAACGGCTACAGACTGTCCGTAAATCGGGAACAGAACACACTGATCTGCCAGCGTCTTCTCACAGCCAACTAAAGCTTCCCAACGAGCATCCTGGTCGAGTGCCAGATCGCCCTTCTTTGCGGACTGGATGGTTGCATCGTAGTCTGCATCGGAGAACTGGGAGTAGTTGGTGGAGCTGCCGGTTATCCACATATCCAGATCAGTCATCGGATCTGCGTAGTCCGGACCCCAGCGGGTAAGACCGATATCATATTCACCTTTCTGCATGTATTCCAGACGGGCTTTCTTCGGAAGTACCTGAAGTTCGATGGTCAGACCCGGCAGGTTGTTCTGCCACTCGCTCTGTAAGAACTGTGCAACAGCCTGTGCAGAATCAGTATCTTCACACATTAAAGTGAAGGATAAGGAATCTTTGCCAAGCTCGCCAAGGCCTGTCTTCCACAGCTCTTTTGCTGCCTCTACATCGTAGGTCCAGCTGTCATATGCGCTGCCTGCTGCCTCACGGAAATCTTCGCCCTTTTCATTGGTTGCAAGGCCCTGCGGTACGAAGTAATCCATCGGTGTGGAACCATCCTTCAGAACACGGGTTGTGATCGCTTCTTTGTCATACGATTTTGCCAGTGCCTTACGGATATTTACATTGTCAAGCCCCTCTTTCTTCATGTTCGGGGTCAGATACCAGTTGTAACCGTCACTTCTGGTGGAGAATCTCGGATCATCCTCATACTGCTCTACCAGGTTACCGCTTAAGGTTACAACGTCCAGATCGCCATTCTCAAAAGAAAGGGCTGCTGTCTGGCTGTCGGTAATGATCGAGAACTCAACGCCGTCGAGTTTCACATCGGATGCGCCGAAGAACTGATCATTCTTTACTAATTCTACCTTCATGGCAGACGGCTCATAGGAAGATACCTTGAACGGACCATCTGCTAACAGGGTATCTGCGGAAGTTGCAAAGTTACCGCCGCAGCTCTCTACAAATTTCTGATTTAAAGGCAGGAAGCATGCGCCGGATGCCATCAGGTAATCAAAGATAGCACACGGAGAGCTTAAAGTTACGACTAATGTCTTATCGTCCGCTGCCTCTACACCCAGTTCCTCAACCGGTTTTTCACCTGTTGTTACCTCTTCTGCATTTGCGATGCAGGCAGTTGTGATAAAGAACTGGTAATCACTTGCAGTTGCCGGATCGGCTACTCGTCTCCATGCGTAAACGAAATCGTTTGCCGTTACCGGATCGCCGTTGGACCATTTTGCGTCGTCACGGATCTTGAAGGTCAGGGTCAGACCATCCTCGGACTTCTCCTCACTCTCCGCCACGCCATAAACCGGAGCACCTGACTCATCCTTGGTCATCAGACCCATCATAAACTGGGAGATAACACCACTGGATGTGTAGTCGTTGGAAAGTGCCGGATCCAGGGAGTCTACCAGAGTGCTTGCCTGATAGCGAAGCACCTTGCCGCCCTCAGCCGAGCTGCCGCCCTCTTCGCTTCCAGATTCAGCCGCTGCTGTCTCTGTTGTCTGGGTCGAGCCGCCGCAGCCTGCCAAAAGTCCAGCAAACATGGCAGAAGCCAGCGTCCACGCCATTACTTTTCTTAGCTTCATAATACTTCCTCCTTTTTTGTTTTTTTAATAAAACCAAACCATTCCCGTTTCATGCTGCATTTCCTGGTCCCGGCTGTCTATCCTCAGTTGTCTGCTGGTTCGGCTCATCTATAAAATCACCCGCTAAACAGGTCATTTTATCACATTTATTATGGTTGATTTTGTGCCGGAATGCATCGGCTTTCTTTTAAATCTACACCCATTTTTCCAAATCTGCATCGGTTCCGCGCACAAAATGTGTGCCCTCAATCTGATGCATCGTACCTGCGCCGTAATCCAGACCGCTCGTCTTATAATCATAGTGCAGTGCAATCCGGCTGCGCTCTACCACCGGGTTCGGGTTCGGGATCGCCGAAATCAGGCTTCGGGTGTACGGATGTACCGGATGGGAGAAGATCTCCTCCGTCGTGCCCGTCTCCAGAAGGTAGCCCAGATGAAGAACGCCGATGCGGTCGGAAATATATTTAACCATCGAGAGGTCGTGGGCGATGAAGAGGTATGCAAGCCCCGTCTCGTCCTGGATGTCCTTCATCAGGTTGACAACCTGCGCCTGAATGGACATATCGAGCGCCGAGATACACTCATCGGCAATGATCAGCTTCGGGTTCATGACAAGCGCCCGGGCGATGCCGACACGCTGCCGCTGACCACCGGAAAACTGATGCGGGTACCGGTTTGCATGTTCCGGCGCCAGACCTACCTTGTGGAGGATGTCTGCCACCATCTCGGTCCGTTCTTTCTGGGAATGGTACCGGTGATGGATATCCAGCCCCTGTGCAATGATATCCGCTACTTTCTGGCGCGGATTTAAACATGCCATCGGATCCTGGAAAATCATCTGCATATCACTTCTGAGTCTCGCCTCTGTCTGGCGGCTCATTTTTCCGGAAATATCCATCCCGTCAAAGGTAATTTGTCCTGCGGTCGGATCGTAAAGGCGGATCAGCGCCCGCCCGATCGTCGTCTTTCCCGATCCGGATTCCCCCACAAGACCATAGGTCTCGCCCGGATTGATATAAAAACTGACATCCTCAACCGCTTTTACGGTAAATTTCCGGCTGACCGGAAAGTATTGCTTGAGTCCTTTTACTTCCAGAAGGGGCTTTTTGTTTGTCTCTGTCACTGTACTCATGCGATTCCCCCCTCTTTCTTCATTCTCTCAATTCGATCCCGAAGCTCCGGCGGCATATCGACCTTCGGCGCCTTCGGATGCAGCAGCCATGTCGCGGCGCTGTGCGTCTCCGATATCTTGAACATCGGCGGCTCCAGACGACTGTCAATGTTTAACGCATATTTATTCCGCGGTGCAAACGCATCGCCCGTTACCTTGTGAAGCAGGTTTGGCGGGCTGCCCGGGATTGTGTAAAGACGTTCGTCGTCCGTTCCCAGATCTGGCATCGCGGAGAGAAGTCCCCATGTGTACGGGTGGCGCGGATCGTAGAATACATCCTCGACCGTGCCGCTCTCGACGATCTTGCCTGCATACATGACGTTGACATAATCGGCAACCTTCGCAACGACGCCCAGATCGTGCGTGATATAGATAACCGACAGCTGCCGTTTTTTCTGAATCTCCTGAATCAGTTCCAGAATCTTCGACTGAATCGTAACGTCCAGCGCCGTCGTCGGCTCGTCGCAGATTAAAAGCTCCGGATCGCACGCCAGTGCGATCGCAATGACAATTCTCTGGCGCATACCACCGGAGAGCTGGTGCGGATAGTTTTTGATTCGCTTCTCCGCGTCGGTGATGCCGACCAGCTTCATCAGCTCCAGCGCCTTCTTATATGCCTCTTCCTTCGGTGTATGGTAATGCCAGATCATGCCTTCCATGATCTGTTTCCCAACCGGCATCAGCGGGTTTAAGGAGGTCATCGGATCCTGGAAGACCATCGCGATCCGTTTTCCGTTGATATGGCGGCGGATTTCCTCTTTTTTCATCTGCAGAATTTCTCTGGTGACCCGTTCCTCCGGGTTACGGTAATATGAAAATGTGATCTGTCCGCGGTCGATCGTTCCGTTCTTTGCCAGGATTCCCATGATCGCCTTCGCAGAAACCGATTTACCGGAACCGGATTCCCCAACGATTGCAACCGTCTCGCCCCGGTTTACCGTCAGGTTGACACCCCGGACGGCATTGACCACTCCGGCTGTCGTCTCGAAGGAAATGTCCAGATTCCGCACTCGTAAAATTTCTTCTTTTTTCTCCATGCCATTTCCTCCTACATATCCTTCATCTTCGGATCCAATGCATCACGCAGACCATCCGCCAGCATGTTAAAGCACAGCATCAGAAGTCCCATGACAATTAACGGGAACACGATCATGTACGGATGGCTTGTAAAGTTCTGATATCCACTCGAAATCAGGGAACCCAGCGAAGCCATCGGCTCCGGCACACCCAGGCCAATAAAGGCTAAGAATGCCTCGGTAAAGATCGCATGCGGGATCGAGAACATCGTCTGTGTAATCAGAGGACCAAAAATATTTGGTAAAATCTCTTTGAAAATAATGCGGAAACTCTTTGCTCCCAGCGTCCGGGAAGCAAGCACATATTCCTGCTCTTTCAGCTTTAAGACCTCCGCGCGGGCGATTCGGCTCATGCCCAGCCACCCGGAAAACATCAGGGCGAACGTGATGGACATAAGCCCCGGTTTCATGACTAACAAAAGCAGGGTAACCGTGATCAGGTACGGAATACTGTTTAGTATCTCGACGATACGCTGCATGATCATATCGACTTTTCCACCAAAATATCCGGATACAAGTCCATACGTCAGACCAAACGCAAGGTCGATGAATACCGCCAGCACCGCTACATACAGGCTGATCCGCGTTCCGCTCCAGGTTCTGGTCCAGAGGTCGCGTCCCAGCGAATCGGAACCAAACCAGTAGTAGGTATCGGTCAGATCGTTGCTCTCATAATAGTTGATTTCTTTACTTCCGGTGGATGTACGGATCGTCTCAGAACCATCTAAGATACCCATATTTTCCAGTCCCGGCACTCTCGGCGCCATGTTCTGGTTGGTAATAATCTGCTGATCGTAGGTAAACTGGTTCATGTGAGGTCCGACAAGCGCCATCACAATCAGAAACAGAATACAGACAAAGCTGAACATTGCGCCCTTATTTTTCTTAAACCGTGCAATTGCCTCTTTCCAGTAGCTCTGGCTTGCAAAGTTTGTATCGACATGTTCAAAGCCGTCTTTGTGCTGGAATTCAAAATCATCGTCCAGGAATTCGATCTGGCTTAAATATTCTTCGGGTGATAACACATGCTCCCGAACAGAAGCCGCATCCCCACCTGTCATTTTCTCATCTGTCTTTTCGTCACTCCGTTTTTTCATGCCATCACCTCTCAATCCGATTTCTTCGCCAGACGGATTCTCGGGTCGATAATTCCGTACAGGACGTCAACCACCAGCATCAGGACAATGTACATGACACTGTAGATAAATGCCAGCGAAATCGTCACGTTGTAATCGTTGGACTGAATCGCTGCAATCATTAAACTTCCGATGCCCGGAATCGAGAAGATCTTCTCGATAACCAGGGAACCAATCATCAGATCGACAACCAGCGGCGCCAGTACCGTAATGATCGGGATCAGCGCGTTTCGAAGTGCATGGCGCACCAGAAGCGGGCGTCCCGTGATTCCCTTGCTCTCCGCAAGCAGCATGTAGTCGCTGTCCAGCACCTCCAGAAGGGAGGTTCTCGTAAATCGAGCCACCGTCGCTACCGTAAACATCGACAGCGCCAGCATCGGCATGATCGACGATGCGAAGAACCTCTTGCCGTCAAACAGAAGCGGCAGCCACTGTGCCTTGTAGCCGATGAAATATGCCATAACCAATGCAAAAACATAGGACGGAAGGCTGACGCCCAGAACTGAAATCACAGTACAGATGGTATCAAGCCAGCTATTTTTCTTGAGCGCTGCCAGAATACCTAAAATCAGTCCGACTACCGCACCGAAGGAAACTGCCTCCAGTCCGATTCCAAAGCTGACCGGCACACGGTTCTTTAACAGAACCGAGATGGAGGTATCCTTGGAGATAACATACGATACACCAAAATCGCCCTGCAGCAGGTTCTTCACATACGTGAAAAACTGTACGATCAACGGTTTGTCCAGTCCATATTTCTTCGACATCATCGCAATCTGATCCGCGGTCAGCTTTTCATCGTTGAACGGAGATCCCGGCATCAGCTGCAGCAGCATAAAAAGTACCAGGATGATGATCAGAAGCGTGACAAGAGAAATCATGATACGTTTTCCGATATATTTCTTCATGTCCGTACTCCCTTCTTTCTTATATAATACATCTCTCTCCTTCTCTTATAGCCCGGATATTCTTTCAACTCCGAAGTATAAAATAAGACAAACGGTTTTGTCTCTCTATTCCTGCATCCACACGCGCATATGCGTCATGCCGCGGTTGCACCATGCATAGTACGGAATTGCCTGCAGGGTTACCACCTCTTCCGGTGCCGCATCTTCTGCATAAAGCGCCGGATTAACCGCTGTTTTCTTCCGGCAGCCCGTCACGCGCAGCGCCACGATACCTTCCAGCAGATCCGCCTGATACGGAAGCGCTTCAATCTTCGCCTCCCGCGGAATCCGCAGTGTCTGAAGATCCTCTCCGTTGTCCACGCCCTCAAAGGTGTAGATGATTGGTCCGCGTCTGAGTGCCACGCATCCGGCATCCGCCCGCACCATCGGGTGTGCATAGACCCGCTCCGGCTCCATCTCCATCTCGCAGGAAACAGTATCACCAGGCTGCCAGCTTCTCTGGATCATCCAGTAGCCCTTGTCTGTCTTGACTGCCCCGGAAACCGGTATGTCATTAACCTTCACCTGCATCTGATGGCACCAGCCCGGATAACGGACTGCCAAAGTAAATTCTGCTCCCGCCTTCTCCGGTTCTACCGTGTAGGTAACGGATCCGTTCCACGGATATTTCGATGTAAGCGCTATCTTCACGCCGCCCGCCGTTTCAAAGGAAGCCGTTCCCCCGACAAACAGGTGGGAATAGATCGTATCTTCACTTGAAGACCATACATAAGAACCAAGTGAAGTCATCAGACGCGCCAGGTTCGGAGGGCAGCATGCACAGTCATACCAGCCGATCCGCTCCGGCGTGTACTCTTCCTCGCCGTATGCGTTGGTCGGCATGCCCGGATTGGCTTCAAGCTGATTGATATAAAAGAATTTCGTTCCGTCTAACTGCATGCCGCTGATGGTTCCGTTGTAAATCTCCCGCTCCAGAATATCTGCATACCGCGCGTCCGGATCCGCCTCCAGCATCTGTTTCGCGAAGAAGCAGACCCCCACCGCCGCACACGTTTCCGCGTAAGCGGTATCATTCGGCAAATCATAATCCACGGTAAATGCCTCGCCGTAATAGGTGGAACCGATTCCACCCGTTATGTACATCCGCCGGTCTACCATGTTGTCCCACATCTTCCGGCAGGCCGCCATCAGCGCCTCATCATGATTCTGCGCTGCCAGGTTTGCCGCCGCCGTCAGAAGATACATACAACGGACCGCGTGTCCTTCCACCGTATCCTGCTCACGCACCGGCTTGTGGTTCTGCATGTAGGACGGCGGCTGCTTGTCCATGTAATCGGTGCGGCTCCAGCTTCTAGCCGCCGCTTCTTTATGGAAGAACTCCGGATCCCGTCCGCGCTCATCGATAAAATATGCCGCCAGCTTCCGGTATCTCTCTTCCCCGGTCGCCTGATAAAGCCGCATCAGCGCCAGCTCGATCTCCTCATGTCCCGGAATGCCGGTTACTTTGCCTGCTTCCCGTCCGAACCGCCGATCGATATGATCGCACAGCTTGCAGCAGATATCTAAAAGCTTCGTCTTTCCCGTCGCCTGATAGTACGCGACGCCTGCCTCCGTCATATGTCCGGCGCAGTACATCTCATGGCAGTCCGTCAGGTTCTGCCACTTATGTTCCGGCTCCGCCGCAATGAAATAGGTATCCAGGTAGCCGTCCGGCTGCTGCGCCCGCCCGATCAGGTCGATGATCGCATCGGCACGCGCCTCCAGCTCTGGATTTGCCTCGACGGTCAGTGAGTACGCCACCGCCTCCAGCCATTTCGCCAGGTCGCTGTCCTGAAATACACGCCCGTAATACGTTCCTTTCTCATCTCCCGC
This sequence comes from Clostridium sp. TF11-13AC, assembly GCF_003481065.1. Lineage (NCBI taxonomy): Bacteria > Bacillati > Bacillota > Clostridia > Eubacteriales > Clostridiaceae > Clostridium > Clostridium sp. TF11-13AC. The sequence continues at coordinate 133,975 of NZ_QUKJ01000002.1, read as the reverse complement.
TGCAATGCGGAAGTTTTTAATCACATGGCTCTTTCGGATTCCGGACACCTCATCGTGAAGCACCCGTTCCTGATACGGAAGCATCGTGTGAATTACCACATTCTGTACCCGCGAAAAGAACGGGTCGTCTATCTTTACCTGTTTCAAATCAATGAAACTTGTCTCCTTTTTTACCATTCACAGAAAACCTCCTGATTTATTATTCACTTATCCGTAAGCGCCTATCAATAATCTGAAAAAGACTTCTTTTTTTGTATGTTTTCTTATAAGTATACCATTCAAATAGTGGAAAAGCGATCTAACACATTTTGCATATTATAGAAAAGAATACGCGTATTTTTATAGAACAAAATCAGCCTGATTTCATTCTTTCTTTTTCTCTGATTTTTCATTCATCCTCTCTTATTTTCCCAAGTATAGTGTTTTATTTCTGCAAATATAAGGAATTTTCCAAACAGATTCTTGCTGTTTTTCTCTCTATTTGATATAATAAAATTGATATTTTAAATTTGTTTAACAACCTGACAAAGTTGTCCTGTTTTTCGTTTGCTTCTCTGCGATTCAGACAGGATTCCTGTTACGTGGCTGTTTTTTTAACGGGAGTACATACATCATGAATTTTATTAATTTAAACTGTCCACCCCTTCCTTATTTTATCGTCGGAGGCGGATGTGTTTACCGCCCCGGCGATATCCATGAGCGCCGGACGATCCGAAATGTCTTTGATCTTATCTATGTTCACAGCGGAACTTTGTATCTCGAACAGGATCCGTTCCGCATTGAACTGAATGCCGGGCAGTTTTTTATCATTACCCCCGATACCCCGCACCGCGGCAGCCGCGTCTGCCAGGAAAAGACCACGACGAGCTGGGTGCATTTCTATACCAACGGCAAATACAGCCTGTCCGATGAATTTTACCCGGACAACGTAACCCGGCGCGCCGCGCCGAAATTTTACTATTCGCCGCAGAATTTCATTCTCTCCCTGCCGCGCACCGGCACCGTGCCGGAAGCCAACCGGGAGAAGCTGGAAAAGTATCTGCAGCGGATGAACCTGGTTTCTTTCAGCAAATACACACAGAAAAAGAGCTTTCCGTCCTCCGTGCGGACGCCGTTTGAGCTCCAGAATGATTTCATTGAATTTCTCCAGGTTCTCTATGCGCCGTACTGCTACAGCCGCGAGAAGGAAAGCATCGCCCGGACGCTGCGCGACTATCTGGATGCCCACTACACGGAGGAGATCTCCTTAAACGATCTGGCGCGCCAGTATTCCTACAGCCCGTCCCACTTAATCCGCAGCTTCCACCAGGCATACGGTGCCAGCCCGATGCAGTACCTGAAAAAACTGCGGATCGAACACGCCTCCCAGCTTCTCCTCCACTCCGACGCCACGATCCAGTCGGTCGGTGAGATGGTAGGACTGCGGATCCCATCCTATTTTATCCGCGTATTTAAGCAGGAGATCGGCATCACCCCGGCGCAGTACCGGATGTTTTACGCAGAAGAGAATGGGGGGAGTGAGGCGCCTTAGAGGCGATTCACAGCTGGTGTTTTTTACTATCTATTTGTTTTCGTAAGAACTGTCATGAGCGTGGCAGTTCTTTTTTATACACAAACCAGTGAACAGTTTTTTAATGTATCTATCAGTTCCTCTACATCAGCTATTGTTTAAGTCAGTTATCCGCACATTGAAAATCCTTTATATTTAATGTAACACTGTGTGTATACAAAGGAGGAAATTCCGAATTGAAAACTGTCACGATTAAACTTCGCATTCATAAACTTCTGGCTGAAAAACGTCTGACGAAATACCGTTTTATCGCCATGACCGGGCTTGGCTATAAAAATGCCAGCCGGATTCTGGACAATGAAACTGAATCCATCCGCTTCAGCACCATCGCCCGCATCTGCTCCGCACTGGACTGTACGCCCGGCGATCTATTTGAAGTTCATGAGGAAGAAGATCCTTACGATGGAATGTATTAAACATTCGGAAACAAGTGATTTCATGTGCGGATCGCACGCAAAAAAAGAGCTGTCCATCGACGGTTTGCACCAGCTTTTGTGACAGCTCTTTTTAGCGATCCTATTTTCAAGTAAAAAGCGTTCTTACGCGGTTACTGCAGCAATTTCTGTAACTCCCTCTCTGTAAACCTGAACTTTCCTATTTTCCCTGCTTCCGCAGCTTTTTAAGCTCCAGAATCCTCTGATTCCGGCTGCCGCGGAACTGGAGCGTCAGATCCTTCTCTGCCTCGACAAACTCGCCGTCCACCAGCACATCCACGTAGGACAACATCTCGTCTGTCACCTCTGTATGGACCACGCCGCCGGCTGCCAGATCCCGATCCCACAGATAGCCGCTGTAGCACCAGATATCCTTCTCCGGATACGTCTCGCGCACCTTCTGAAGTAAATGTACCAGCTCCACCTGGTTTTCCGGCTCAAACGGTTCTCCGCCGAGCAGCGTAAAGCCCTGTATATATCCCGGCTCCAATGCCGCTAAAATCTCTTTCTCCGTCTCTTCTGTATATAACTGTCCATATCGGAAATCCCACGTCTCCGCATTGAAACAGCCCTTGCAGTGATGGCGGCAGCCCGACACAAACAAGCTGACGCGCACGCCAGGACCGTTGGCAATATCATGCTTTTTAATGGTTCCGTAATACATATCTTCCTCCCCTAGACCAATGTACTCTCGGAGGCTTTCACCACATCCTACAGATGCAGCACCCGATCGCGGATCTCCTGGGTACGTCCCTGATTCCAGAACTGAGTTCCGATGTAGCCGCAGGTACGACGTGCGACAAAGAGCTTGTTCTGGTCGCGGTTGCCGCAGTTCGGGCACTCCCACACCAGCTTGCCAGCCTCATCCTCAACAATCTTGATCTCGCCGTCATAGCCACACTTCTCACAGAAATCACTCTTGGTGTTCAGCTCCGCGTACATAATGTTATTGTAGATAAACTGCATTACAGAGAGAACTGCCGGAATATTAGTCTGCATATTCGGCACCTCGATGTAGCTGATCGCACCGCCCGGGGAGAGCTTCTGAAACTCTGCCTCAAATTTCAGCTTACTGAACGCATCAATCTTCTCGGATACGTGTACATGGTAGCTGTTCGTGATATAGTTCTTATCCGTAACGCCCGGAATGATACCGAAGCGCTTCTGCAGGCATTTTGCAAATTTATAAGTCGTAGACTCCATCGGCGTGCCGTATACAGAATAGCTGATGTTCTCCGCCTCTCTCCACTCTTTGCATTTATCATTCAGACGTTGCATAACTTTCAGTGCAAATGGCTTCGCCTCCGGATCGGTGTGGGATTTTCCTAACATCCGCATACACATCTCATACAGACCTGCATATCCCAGAGAAATCGTAGAATAGCCGTTGTACAGGAGTTTGTCGATCGTCTCACCCTTTTTCAGGCGGGCAAGCGCACCATTCTGCCACAGAATCGGCGCCACATCGGAGATCGTGCCGAGCAGCCTCTCATGACGGCAGCGGAGCGCACGATGGCACAGTTCCAGTCTCTCATCGAGAATCTGCCAGAAACGGTCCATATCTCCCTCCGAAGAACAAGCCACATCGACCAGGTTAATCGTGACAACCCCCTGGTTGAAACGTCCATAGAATTTATGCCTGCCGTTCGGCAGCATCTGGGAATCCTCTACCGTCAGGAAAGAACGGCAGCCCATGCACGGGTAAACCTCGCCCTTCTTTAATTCTTTCATAATCTTAGCGGAAATGTAGTCCGGAACCATCCGTTTCGCGGTACATTTCGCTGCCAGCTCAGTCAGGTGCCAATATTTCGAACCTTCCGTAATATTGTCCTCATCCAGCACATAGATAAGCTTCGGGAACGCCGGTGTAATCCAGACGCCCTTTTCATTCTTGACGCCCTGCATTCTCTGCAGCATCACTTCCTCGATGATCATCGCAAGGTCATCTCTGGTCCGTCCCTCCGGAACTTCGTCCAGATACATAAATACCGTGACAAACGGAGCCTGTCCGTTACAGGTCATCAGGGTGATAAGCTGGTACTGGATCGTCTGGATGCCGCTCTTAACCTCCTCGCGCAGACGGCGTTCGGTCACGCGGTTGATGATATCCTCATCCAGTGCCTCGCCGCACTCGGTGCGCTCTGCAATCACGTTCTTGCGCAGCTTCTGACGGCTGATGTCCACAAACGGTGCCAGATGCGCCAGAGTAAAGGACTGTCCGCCATACTGGTTGCTGGCTACCTGCGCCACGATCTGGGTGGTCACGTTGCAGGCCGTAAAGAAACTGTGCGGCTTCTCGATCATCGTCTCACTGATCACAGTGCCATTCTGCAGCATATCCTCCAGATTGATCAGGTCGCAGTTGTGCTCCTTCTGTGCAAAATAGTCGGTATCATGGAAATGGATGATGCCTTCCTCATGCGCGCGGACGATCTCCTCCGGCAGCAGCACACGCTTGGATAAGTCCTTGCTGACCTCGCCCGCCATGTAGTCACGCTGGGTCGAGTTGATGACCGGGTTCTTGTTGGAGTTTTCCTGATTCACTTCTTCATTAATATGGTCCAAAAGTGCCAGGATGCCGTTATCGGTCGTGTTGGACTTGCGTTTTAACTCCCTGCGGTAGCGGTAGCGCACATATTTCTGTGCAACCTCATAACCACGCATCTCCATAATGCTGGTCTCTACCATATCCTGGATATCTTCCACATTCACCGCGTGCGGCATCTCCTGCACCTGCTCGGCGATCGTATCTGCAATCGCTTCAATCTGGTACGGGTTCATCTGGTGAATACGCTCCACATTGCCGTTTGCTTTCGTGATCGCATTTACGATCTTCGCCCGGTCAAAATGTACTTCTTCTCCATTTCGTTTGATTACATTGGTTGTTACTGTGTCTTCCATCCCTGTTCCCTCTCCTTACCCTTAAGCCCGTTTTATGACTTGTCTTCTATAATCTATAAATTGACTCGCCGGTTCCTGTTTCTGTGATTTCTCTTTCTACTTTTATGGCATACATCGAACATCCATCTGTATCCATTTCCCGTCCCCCAGCTTACTCTCATTTCCTCATTCATGAGAGCAGCGCCTTCTTCTGACAGGCTATTTTTCATGTCCGGATGCCTTCACTGACAGGATTCTTTTCCGTTCCGACTTGTCTTACGATTGGCTTTATTTTTGATTTGTATTTAGGTAATTTTTAGAATTACACACAAAATATTGAACTCGTTTTCTTTCATAACACAATATATAGTGTGTTTGTCGTGACGTATTTAAGCATACACCAATTAGATTAAAAATGGAAGAGGATTCCCCTATATTTTTTCGAATCAGAATTTTGCACAAAAATCATTTTCTCCCTTTACAAACACCCAAATCTGTGATCCCCTTTCCACGACGTTCTTTCCAGACTTATCCACCGTCCCATGTGCAAAACCCACCTCGTCATTTCTCCCATGGCTGCATCCCATATACCCTCTGAGTCTCCTTCGCCCATACCCTTATCTGTTTTAAAAATACCGAAAATAATGCTTTTTAAAATATTTTTAAAAATATTTAAAAAACTGTTGACATTTTATTCTGGATGGAGTAGAATAACTCATGTCTTACGGATGAGGCATCCGCAAGAAAACAAAATAAGCGCCTTTAGCTCAGTTGGTAGAGCAGTAGACTCTTAATCTATTTGTCCAGGGTTCGAGTCCCTGAAGGCGCACTATCAAGTGCTTGTTTCGCAGACCGAGAGCTGTGGGGCAGGCACTTTGTGTTTAGGCAATGAGGCGTGCAAAATAAAAAAGGTATGGCTTCTGAGGCGTTGTGCTCGCACATAAGCATCAGAAGTTATACCTTTTTTGTTTTATAGGGCGAATGCCCTACAGCGAGGAAAAGCGCCAGCTTTTTCGAGCTGCCGCACGCCGGATTTCAAAGATGCGACTCTTTTCAAACTGCCCCACGCCGGACTCCAAAGACGTAGCTTTTACAGCGCCCGCCCAATCGCCTTCTCCACTTCCTTCTTTGAACTAGCGCCGACTTCCTTGCTGAACACTTCCCCATTCCGGAAAATAATCATCGTCGGGATCGACATAACCTTATACTGGACTGCAATATCCGGGTTCTCATCGACATTCAGCTTTCCGATCTTCACTCTTCCCTCATACTCGCCCGCCAGCTGCCCGATCACCGGCGCCATCATCTGGCACGGACCGCACCAGTCTGCATAAAAATCAACCAGTACCGGAATCTCCGATTTCAGTACCTCCTCCTCAAAATTCGCGGTCGTAAACTTCATCTCCATCACTCATTTCCTCCTTTCGTTCTATCCATACAGGCAGTCAACAGAAGTGCCCTGTTTCTCTTTACGACGGCTTCTTTTTACCGCCTCCCAGTGCCTTTGCTGCCTCTTCCATCGATTTTTTCCATTTTAACGCCTGTTTATTCAGTTCCACCTTATCGCTGGTCGCCTGAATAAGTTTTCGTGTAAGCTGCTTTTTAATATCCATTCCTGACTTCTGGCAAACGCTCTGCGCGCCTCGTTACCATTCATGTGAGTCCAGGTTTCTCACAAAAAGCACCGCCGCGCATCCAGCCATCCTTCTTTATATTATAGTAAATATATGCAGCTTTTATTTTCTTTATTCCGGCTCTGCCAGCTCAGATAACCGTCAAATCCTGCCCGATTTGTTACTGTTCACGCATACGTGCCCAGTAACGATTTTCCTACCGCACTGCCACCAGCTTGCAGATCGGCTTGCCCTGCGCCGAGAACTTTGCCTCGTACTCGGTCATGACGTTGCCCTCTGCCATCTCACTGTGGTGCAGGTCACGGGTATATTCTGTGATGCGCCAGCCCGCCTCCGGGATAGCTTCCAGAGAATAGGAAAATAAATCCTGGTTATCCGTCTTGAACTCGACTCTTCCATCCTTCTGGAGAATCTGATCGTACACTGCCATAAATGGCGGCGAGGTCAGTCTCCGTCTCGCATGGCGGTCCTTCGGCCACGGATCCGAAAAATTCAAATAAATCCGCTCTACTTCCCCCGGTCCAAAAATCTCTGCCAGTTCTCTGGCATCCTCACATAAGAAATAGATATTGGACAGTTCCATCTGTTCTCTCTTGCGGATCGCCTTTAAAAGAACCGTCGAATATTTCTCAATACCCACAAAATTCACATCCGGGTTGCGGGACGCCTGCTCCAAAATAAACTGACCTTTACCCATACCCACCTCGATACGGATCGGATGGTCATTTCCAAAAATCTGCTGCCAGGTTCCCTTCTTCTCCTTCGCCCCATGAACCACATGCGGGGTTTCTTCTATCATCTGCTCTGCGCCCGGTATATGGCGTAATCTCATCTTCGTTCCTCCTGCTGTCTACAATCTGCGCCGTCCCGGATGGACTTTCTTCCGTACCGTATCATTCCGTTGAGACGCCCCGGCTTACCCGCCGGATCTATCCTTATCTTACCATTGAAGCCCCCATTTCGCAAGCAAAGGTGCTCTATTTTCACACCATTTTACGATCCCCGTGTTACTGTTCACGCATACGTGCCCAGTAACGGAATTCGCCGTGGCTTCGCATTTAAATACGGCAAATTCCTGCTGCCCCCACGTTTTCTTGCGGCACTTTCGACTCCAAAAATGCCTGCCCATAAACAGCCTCCACTCTCCTCCATGCCGTCCTTTCTAATCCGTCCGACTTTGTGTCCTTTTCTTACGAATTTCATAACTTTTCCAATTTTTATCATTTTATAGATGAATAATTCAAGCGATTATATTATAATAATTTTAGAACAAAACCAAACATACGGTCACGAAATGGCTGCCGTCTTTTCACCCCTTCGCCGGACATTCAAAAGTCAGTATCCGTCCGGGAACAGACGCCGGCACGCCGGTTTCGGACCTGCATCATATACACAGGAGGATATGCCTATGGGAACAACAGCTAACACAGGTCAGAGCACCTGGGAACAGATCCACGGCGGGGTCCGCGAGACCGAGCGCCTGATCGGACAGAAGAATTATAACCTGGCGATGGTGAAAGCCCGCCAGACCCTTGAATACATGGTCAAATGCCTCTGCGAGCGGTATGGCATTCTGGAAACCGGTCTTCTGGAGATGATCGACGCCCTCTACAGCGCCGGAAAAATCAGCAAGACCACCTGCGAACATTACCACAAGATCCGCACGATCGGCAACAAGGCGATCCATGAGGGAGACAACAGCGCCTACAACGCCAATCAGGCGCATCACCTTCTGTCGCAGGAGGTCTACACCTTCGCAAATGACTACAATGACACAAAAAAATCCACCCGGGCTTCCCGAAGTGCAGCTCCAACCTCCGCTTCTTCCCGCCTCCGCGGGAACAGCCGCCATCCCTCTGCCGGCTCTGGAAACGGAAAACCTGCCGGCACACGTTCCGGCAGCTCCGGGGGACGCCGTCCGCGCGCCTATGCAGGCGGTCCGTCTTTTGAATTTCGAAGCATTATTAAACCAGTGCTTCTGATTATTATTATCATCCTGCTGCTTTTGATCATCAAGATGATACGCCCTGCGACGGATGCCAAACCGGATTCTACTGCAGCCGTCAGCACCGAATCGCTGGCTCCAGAAACCGAGGCAGAGACCGTTGCCGCAGAATCGACCGTTTACCGGACCACCGATACAGTCAATGTCCGTCCGGAACCATCCACCGACACTGACAGGATTGGCGTTCTGGCACCAGATACCGATGTGGAATATCTCCGTGATTACGACGAAAAATGGGCGGTAATCAGCTACAACGGACAGGAAGCCTACGTTTCCAGAGACTTTATCCGGCAGGTTTCGCAGTAATCAGCCAAAAAAGGAACCATACATGCAGTGATTCTTCTCCCTGACATACATGGTTCCTTTTCATTTTCTTTGTACAATGGTTCATCACTTTCGCAATTATACTTTCCGCAATGAATCCCTGAATTTACTCAACTCAAATTTTACTTCAAATCCCGAATTTTCTCCGCCAGCGGCACAATCTCCTCCAGCGAATTTAACTCATAGTCCGCCAGACTCCGGTCAAAGGAAAAACGGTTATCGATGAGCGCCGCCACTGTCATTCCCGCGCAGTGCCCCGCCGTGATGCCGACCGTCGAATCCTCAATCACAAGGCACTCCTCCGGCTGCAGGCCCATCTGCTCCGCCGTATAGAGGTAAACCGCCGGATCCGGCTTGCTGCGCTTGAACGTACTCGCACTGATCATCCGCTCCAGACGGGACGCCACGCCATTTTCCTTTAAAATGCGCTCCACCTGCTCAATATTCGTCGCGGATGCGACCGCCAGCCGGAAGCCCTCTGCTTTCAGGCGATCCATCACATCCAGAATCTCCGGGCGGAAGATCGAGAGATAATCAATCGAATTAAAAATGTCCGTCCAGCGCCCCAGATACTCGTCATGCAGCTCCTGCCAGGTCTGACCATTGTGGATCGCCTTCTCCACAACCATCCAGCAATCCTGCTTCGTCGTCCCCACCGTCCCGTGCAGACTCTCCAGAGTCACCTCCGGATTTTTCGTTTTTGCATATTCATACAGATAATTCAGATAAATTCCTTCACTGTCAATGATGACCCCATCCATATCAAAGATGACTGCCTTTATCATATTCGTATCCTCTCTCTTTCTGCTCCAGATTATAACATCTTCCCCCAGTATACAGGAATCACCCGCCAGCTGACAAGCCCCTATTCCACCCTCCCGCCATTCTTTCGAAAAATTTATTACTGTTCACGCATCGTGCCCAGTAACGGAATTTGCCGTGGCTTCGCATTTAAATACGGCAAATTCCTGCTACCACCATGTTTTCTTACGGCACTTTCGGTTCCAAAAGTGCCTACCCGTAAACAGTAACAAAAATTTCACATATTTTTCCATTCCGCGCCTTTTCATGCTTCCCCGAAACTGTTATACTGGATAGCGAAGCGGAAACTTTGACATACAGAGCCGTTTCAAGGGAAATAGAACAAACAACCCATTTACAAATTTATCACATAGAATGAAAGGCTGCAGCTGTACCACAACCTGACAGCCGCGAAAGGTTTTATATGACACAGAAAAAAACATATTTAAGCTGGCTTCTGGGGCTTATCTGTGCTTTCAGTCTGATGATCGTGTTTCTGATCACTTCGGTGGAAGCCGTCGCCTACTGGACGCCGCGCGAATTTTTCAACGCCAGGGAGAAGGCGCACATGGCGGATGTCCGTAACCTCTTTCTCGGAGGACTGGCGCTGCGCCGCCTCTGCCTGTTTCTGGCAGCGGCATCGGTTGCACTGCTGGCACTTTTCAAGGTTCCGTTAAAACACCTGCTGCCACGGATGCTCTGCGCCGGGACGGTTTTATTTCTGGGCGTGACCGCCCTGCTTGCCGGGATCATTTCCACTGATTTTACGAAATATTTTATTATTTTCCACAAAATCTTCTTTACCAATGATCTCTGGCAGCTCGATCCGCGGACCGATCTTCTGATCAACATCGTGCCGGAACCATTTTTCATGGACACCGCCGCCCGGATCGGCATCACCTTCTGCCTGATGACCGGCGCCCTGTTTCTTCTCTGCCTTGCATGTATCCTGCGGGAACACCGCAGGGGCAAATCAGGGGCAGAAAATTCCGGAAATTCCGGAGGCGTCAGCTCTCCAGGTAGTTCCAGCCACCCGGCTGCTCCGGATTTGAAGACGAAAATAGCTGGCAGCACAGGCAGCAAGTTGTCCTTGTTTTTAATTGGTACACTTTTGCTGTCCCTGCTCGCCGCCCCGATGCAGGCGCTTGCCTCCACCGACTGGCCAGCGGACATTTCCATTGACTCCGATGCCGGGATCGTCATGGACGCCAACACCGGAGTCGTTTTATATGGAAAAAATATCCATGAAACCTACTCTCCTGCCAGTATCACGAAGGTTCTGACCTCCCTCATCGTTCTGGAGCACTGTTCCCTCGATGAGACAGTCACCTTTTCCGAGAGCGCGGTCTACAACGTGGAATCCAACAGCAGCAGCGCCGGATACGATACAGGCGATACTGCCAGCGTCAAGGACTGCCTCTACGCCCTGCTTTTAAAATCAGCCAATGAGGCTGCCAACGCACTCGCCGAGCACGTAGCTGGCTCCGCTGATGCATTTGCTGTTTTGATGAATGAAAAAGCCGCCGAGCTTGGGTGCCAGGATTCGCATTTTGCAAATCCGAGCGGTTTGAATAACGAGGAACACTATGTCAGCGCCTACGACATGGCGCTCATCACGCGGGCGGCATTTGAAAATCCTACGTTTGCCAAGATCGTCGAGACAACCTACTATAAACTGCCGCCGAACCAGAAAAATCCCGAGGGACAGGGCATCTCCCCGGGCAATAAGCTGGTCAAAAAGAACTGGCCGCAGTACTACCGTCCGGACGTCCTCGGCGGCAAAACCGGTTATACCTCCATCGCCCTCAACACACTGGTCAATGGTGCCAGACAGGGCGATACGACACTGATTACCGTCATCCTGCACAGCAACAACACGCAGTATGAGGATACCAGCCGGCTGCTCGACTTTGGATTTAACAATTTCCAGTCGGTCAAAATTGCAGATTATGATCAAACTTTTTCAAATATCGGAAAAGATTTGAAAATTGCAGATGTATCTACCGCCGGGGGCGAATCCCTGTCCATCGACCCAGATAGCCGCGTGGTACTTCCAAAAACAGCGGATTTCTCGGAGACAACGACCTCCTTCGACTATGAGATCCCGGCTGGCGCACCGGACGGCACGATCGCCTGTGTCACTTATTCGCTCGGCGATCACAAGGTTGGCCAGGCATATCTGACCCTCACCGACAGCAGCCAGACAGCGGCAGATATTCCCGAAAAGCTTGTATCCCAGGCGGCAACAGCTACCGCGCAGGACAGCTCCGACACTGCCCTTTCAAACGGCTCCTCGGAGGCCTTGCCGCTCTCCAATCCGCCCGAATCGGCTGCTAATCAGGAAAATAGTTCCACCGGTAAATCCTTTGGACAGCTGTTTCATATTTCCGTCCGCGTTCCACCGGCATTCATCGCTGCACTGACCGCCATTCTTGTCGTGATCGGCGCGGTCACCGCCGGCATCCGTTTTCTCCAGATGCAGCGCCGCCAGGAGGAGGACGCCCTCGCAGAACGCCGCAGACGGCGCGCGGAACGTCTGCGCGACAGCGGAATGTCCGAAGCAGATTTCGACCTGATGATGCAGGACCGCCGAACGGCGCTGGCGAAAAAAAGAAAGAAACGATCGCATAAAATCCCATAACTGACACAAAAAGAGTTACCAGATGTGGAAATTCTCTTCTTTTACCTTACTCTAAACAGGCAGGAGAAACATTTCCATATCCAGTAACTCTTTTCTATGAATTTTTTCTTTTCTCTAATTCCTATTTCATACGCTCCATCCGCCCGGCTGCCTTCACCCTACTCGGCTGTTTCTGCCGCCTTTCCAGACTTCTTCGCCTTGTTGCGTTCCGCGCGCTTCTTCTTCGTTTCCTCCTTCTTCTGCTCCACGTAGGCCGCTCCCTCTTCACCGACCAGCTTCGTCGTCTTAACAGCAAAGAACGAGCCGTCCTCCGACTTCTTCATCCGGATCTTTCCCTTCATATAACCGTGCTCCGGGCAGACCGCCAGACAGAAGTAAAATTTCTGGTTTGAGGAAAACCAGCGGATCTTTTTCCGCAAGGTCCGGCGGCATTTGTAACAAACCATCTCCGCCACACGCCGTTCCTCCAAAATCTCTTCCTTCGTCTCATGCTCACGCGACACAAATTTCGCATATTCTGGAAATTCCAGGTAGATCTCTTCCTCCTCCGTCAGCGGCGGCTGGTAATAATCCACTGAAACATACTCCATCATGCTGTAAAAGTCCATCTCACTCATGACACGCCCCGTGTAGTACGCATCATCCAGCGCCCGGTGGAACGGGCGGTCTTCCGTGAGGTGCAATTCCTCTACCACGGTATCTAACGACTCCTTTTGCTTGGTGCCGTGGATCAGGGCATAGATTTTCTGCAAATCATAATAGAGAAGCGGCGATGGAAACTGCAGCTCCATCCCGTGATATACCATATTCCGCTGCAATTCGGTCAGATCCATCGAGCCCCACGTACAGAACCGGTAATCATCCCCGCACCATTCTAAAAATTCGGTCATCGCACGCACAAAATCCTCGCCTTCTGTGTCAAGCTGCTCGATCGACATATGCGTCACTTCTGATATCTTATAATGCATCTGCCGATACACCCGCGGGCGGATCAGACGGCGAAATTCCGAAATGATTTGAAGATTTTTATTTAATTTTACCGCGCCTATCTCAATAATCTCAAATGGAAGCCGGTTCATCGAGCCTTCCTTGCCCGCCGGACTCTGGTTCCATTCCAGATCCAATACTATAAACTGTCCCATAATTCTCGTCTCTTTGTAACGGTTCCGTTTTCTCCGCGTTACCTCTTACTTTTCTTTCTTCACGTTGTCACTGTCCATAACTTTACCACAAATCTGTGTATAAGTCCATATCAGGTTACCGGGCACACATGTGGGGACAGTAATCTTTTTGTTACTATACACGGGTAGGCACTTTTGGAACCGAAAGTGCCGTAAGAAAACGTGGTGGTAGCAGGAATTTGCCGTATTTAAATGCGAAGCCACGGCAAATTCCGTTACTGGACACGTATGCGTGTACAGTAACATATTTTTTACATAGAACCACTGGCAGAGTGCTTCCATCTTTGCTATACTTCATGATAGAACGAAGAAGCATTTCTTTTATCAGAATGCTTTCTTCTAAGCTTTATTATGCACCTTGGGAGGGGCTTCTTATGGATTTAATACAACAATTTATCGATACATACAAGATGAAATGGACGTTCTACGACGCAGCAGGGCGGCTCGCGGCAGAGAAACTCCAGCTCGCCCTGCAAAATGCCGGTATCCGGGCGATCGTGACCTCTCGTGCCAAGAATCCCGCCAGACTCCGCACAAAAGTGCAGCGGCGCAATTCCAGACGTGAAGAACCATACCAGACAATCGAGGAAATCTACGACGACATTGCCGATCTGTCCGGTGTACGCGTCTCCCTGTATTTCCCCGGTGACCGCGGCAAGGTAGATGCGATCATCTCGGAGCTTTTCAACATCCTGGAATTTAAACAATTCCCGGAACAGTCGAAACCCCCGACTTACCACAAACGGTTTTCCGGCTATTGGGCGAACCATTACCGTGCGCGGATGCGCGATGAAATTTTGAATGAATCACAGAAAAAATACGGATCGGCGCGCATCGAGATCCAGGTGGCGTCCCTGATCATGCACGCCTGGTCTGAGGTTGAACACGATCTGATTTACAAGCCAATGCAGGGAACTTTATCCGAGGAAGAGCTGTCGATCTTAGATGAGTTAAATGGTCTGGTCCTTGCCGGTGAGATCGCGCTGGAACGCCTACAGGCAGCCGGAAATGAGCGGCTCCGCAGCCGCAATGCCGCGTTTGGAAGCCAGTACGAGCTGGCGTCCTATCTCTATAATTTCCTGAGCAGCCATCTCAAAACCGAGGACATCGAACTTCGAATGGGAAATATTGCCCTGCTCTACCGGCTTTTGCAGCGTTTACAGCTTACCGGTCTCAAAGATATTACCCCGATTCTTCGGTCTGTCAAATTTGAAAAGGATCGGCGCACCATTTCCCAGCAGATCATCGATCAGATTATCTCCGGCAATGAAAAGCGCTACCAGTGCTACCAGGAGCTGCGGACGGAACCGGAGACCGCCTCACCGGAAACCCTGCATGCAGTCAACCAGTTCCTCGAGGAGTGGGTGCCATTAGAGCGCCTGCTCAACAAGACTGCACGGCACACCTCGCCGCGTTCCCGCGGTGCCTTCAATATCAATACGCTCAAGCGGATGGATCTCTTTGACAAAGAAATGATCAACCAGATTGTCCAACTCCGCAAGCTGCGGAATGTCCTGATCCACGACATCGAGCTGCCGGACCAGGCACAGATTCTCCGCTGTACGGAGGAAGCGAAAGCACTTCTGGCACAGCTGACCGGACAGCATGACGCAATGGCAGACGGAGAAAACGGTGAGAAAAACAGCCACGCAGAAAACACATAGGACACAAACGCGCCAATCACCAAAAATGCAAAACATCAGATAACAAAAAAACAACGATAAAAGCCATCCAGTTTTTAGCCGGATGGCTTTTTATTTTACATATTTGATTCTTTTCAGAACCGCTTCCAACATCGAAACACGATGTTTTACATTCTAATTTTGCATTCCAAATTCAGAAGCTTCTTAAATTAGAAATCAACCTCTGTATCATAGAAGCAACAGGTCAGAAGTTTCGCCATCTGCTCCGGATTGATCGAACGCGGGTTGGAACCGGTACATGCATCGCCAACTGCCAGCTCTGCTACGGTTGCCAGTTTGTCATTGAATTCTTTCTCATCAATGATTCCGCCCTCATAGAGCTTAATGCTCGGAGCGATATTTAACTGCTTGTTCATCTCTTTGATCTCGGCGATCAGAGCGTCAACCAGAGCCTCGTCGCTGTCTCCCTGTAAACCGATGAACTTCGCGATATCTGCATAACGGGAAGCTGCCTCTGGTTCCTTGGAGTTAAATTTAATAACCTTCGGAAGATACATCGCATTCGCTGCACCGTGAACGATATGTCCGCCGGAGTAAGCAGCACCTGTCTTGTGTGCCATGGAATGGACGATACCAAGCAGTGCATTGGAGAATGCCATACCTGCCAGGCATTGTGCGTTGTGCATACGTGCTCTCGCTTCTTTGTCGCCATTGTAAGATTTAACCAGATAGGTATGAATCATCTTGATTGCGTGAAGTGCCAGCGGGTCGGTGTAATCACAATGAAGTGTGGATACATACGCCTCGATCGCATGGGTCATCGCATCCATACCGGTGTTTGCGGTCAGCTTCTGCGGCATGGTCTCAGCCAGCTCCGGATCCACGATCGCTACATCTGGTGTGATATTGAAATCTGCTAACGGATATTTGATACCCTTATGATAATCGGTAATAACGCTGAATGCCGTAACCTCAGTTGCTGTACCAGAAGTAGACGGAATCGCGCAGAATTTTGCTTTTGTACGCAGTGTCGGGAAATTGAACGGAGTGATCAGATCCTCAAACTTGGTATCTGGATACTCGTAGAATGCCCACATCGCTTTCGCTGCATCAATTGGAGAACCACCGCCGATCGCTACGATCCAGTCCGGACCAAATTCCTGCATAAGCTTTGCGCCCTTCATAACAGTCTCAACGCTCGGATCTGGCTCTACTCCCTCAAACAGAGCCACTTCCATGCCAGCTTCTTTCAGATAATCTTCTACTTTCTGAAGGAAACCGAAGCGTTTCATGGAACCACCGCCAACGACAACGACTGCCTTTTTGCCTTTCAGATTTTTCAGTTCCGCTAAAGATCCTTCTCCATGATAGAGATCCCTCGGTAATGTAAATCTAGCCATATTGATACTACCTCCTGTTAATTTTTTAACCACCCTATACCCAGATTATAACACGCGTTCTGGTGGATTTCAACTGTTTTAACTATTTATTTTTGATATATTTGTATATTTTTCAAAAATTTTACATTTTATTACTTTGATTTCCATAGAAACTGCGTTCTTCGCTTGTCAATCATCCAACAAACTGCTTCTTTTCTCCATTTTGAACCGTTCCTTTTCTGTCTGCATAATCCCCCTGTGCCTTTGCCTCTATCATAAAGAATTCCTGCTTCCACCACGTTTTCTTACGGCACTTTCGGTTCCAAAAATGCCTACCCGTAAACAGTAACGGAATTTCTCCACTCCTATTTCCATGCAAAATCTTATCTTGACATCCCTGTTTTTCCGTACTATAACAAGGGCAAGCATAAGCCGCCTGTGCGCTTATGCCCGTTTCATAGCACCTTACAGATTATATCTGTACAAGACTGACACGGAGGACATTATAATATGAAACAGAACTCACGAATCCAACTGGAAAACACCTTGATCGGCGCACTTGGCGTTCTTTCCCTTGTACTTTTTATTCTCAGCTTCCTGCCAGGGCTGGGACTGGCAAACCGCGTCGGTATCCTTCTGGAAATGGGGCACATGGTACAGCGTGCCTTTTCTGTCGTGCTCTTCATCCTGACCTTCCAGCTTTGGAAACGCAAGCGCGCCGCCTGGAACATTGCTGTTCTCCTGCTGTTTTTAAGCTTTTTACGCGGGCTGACAGCACTTTCTTCGCCTTTGTATCTTCCGTTTCACCTGGCAGAAGCCGTATTATTTCTGCTTCTCCTGTGTTTTCGGAAGGACTTCTGCTGCCCGTCTGACCGGCGCAGCCTCGGACGCTCTCTCCTGTTTCTGCTGCTGGCACTGGCAGGCATCATCGTCAATGCCGGTATCAGCTATCATTTTTCGGTAAAACCGCTGGGAGAAACCTCACTTGACTCGCTGATGGATAGTCTCATTCAGGGAACTGCCATGATTTTCGGCATGGGAAATCCGAGCAATGTTTCACGTGAAACACATGTAGTCGAACTGGTTACATTCTGGTTCAGCTGGGGCTGCATCCTCGCCTCCATTCTGTATGCGGTCCGCCCATGGCTGCTGCGTCCAGTCAGCCATGCTTCGGATTTGATGCATGCCCGCACCCTTGTCAACCTGTACAGCCAGAATCCCAGCGCCTACCTGACGCTGGAGGATGACAAGCTCCTATATTTCGGTCAGAAGGTGGACGGCGTCATCCCCTACGGAGTCGTCGGCAGCACCATCGTCATCAACGGCGATCCCATCTGCGCGGACAGCGATTTTCCGGTTCTCCTGGCAGAATTTAAAGAATTTTGCCAACGCAGCGCTCACAACCTGTTTTTTATCAGCGTCACTGACCATTTTCTGGAAGAATATAAGAAGCAGGGCTTTGGATGGGTCAAAAACGGGGAGGAAGCCCGTTTCCACCTTGCGGACTATGAAATCTCTGGCAAGAAAGGCGCCAAGATGCGGATGAACATCAACCACGCCCGGAAGGCCGGGGTCGTCGTCCATGAATACTGCCCGCTGAAGCAGCGGGATGCACAAATTGAGGCAGATCTGAACCGCATCACGAACGAATGGCTGCAACAGAAAAAGAGTTCGATGCTGACTTTCGTTATGGGAACTGTCGGGCTGGAAAATCCGATGGACAAGCGATATTTCTACGCCACCGACGCCGACGGAAAAATCGTGGCATTCATCGTGTTTGTCCCATTTCTCGGCAAAAGAGGCTACATGGCGGACGTCACCCGCCACGGAACCGGCGCACCGAGCGGCGTGATGGAGACGATTCTTTACGACGCATTTCAGGTTTTCAAAGACGAGGGCATTGAGTACGGCAGCCTCGGTGTTGCCCCGCTCGCTGGTCTGGAAAATGACAGCTCTAACCCGGTCGAAAAGCTGCTCTGCTTCGCTTACGACCACCTGAATGACTGTTATGGATTCCGCGACCTCTACCGTGCCAAGGAAAAATACAGCCCGACCGAATGGGTTCCTTCCTATTATATTTACCTGCCGAAGATTCCAACACCAGACATGTTTTATGCCCTTGTGACGATTCAGAATCCGCATCAGATCCGCGAGGCAGCGGAGGATCTGGTAAAAGGATGGGCGCAGCGGCTGAGAAACAAGAGGACTTCCCCGACACATCAGAGTAAACCATCTCGCCAGGTAAGTTGGGCTGCTTCTTCCAGCACGAGGCAGCCCGACACAAGAAAGCAGACAGATGCAGATAAAAAGGCAGACTAAACTCAGCTTTTATCATGCTGGATGCAGTAAAGTTCATTTTTTTACCAGAAAAGAGGCGCTCTTACGATGAAACATTCCGGCTATCTCACCACCTCCGGCGCAGAAATCTACTATGAACAGTACGGCAGCGGCACACCGCTCCTCATCCTGCATGGAAACAGCCAGTCCCTTGCCGTCTTTTACCCATTTCTGCGCACGTTTCTGCCCGATTTTCAGGTGATTCTGATGGACAGCCGGGGACATGGGCGTTCCCGGCTGTCTGTCCACACAGCGCTCCACGGGTTCTCTACAAAGGATATGGCAGACGACGTTATCGCCCTGCTTAACCACTTACATCTTTCCTCCGTCCACCTGCTGGGATTCAGCGATGGTGCCAATATCGGGCTGGAGATCGCATGCAAATACCCGGAGCGGCTGAAAACGCTCATCTGTATCAGCGCCAACGCCTCACCGGACGGGCTGCTCACGCCGCTGCACCTTGCCGCCCAAATGCTGCACAGCATTTTAAATCTCCTGGGGAATCTCCTGCTGCCTGTTTTAAAATGCAGCTTCTCTTCTGCCTCTGCATCCTCCGGGTCCTCTGTGGTCTCTGCACTGTCCACCCCGAAAGTTTCCCTGCCATTTCAGAAGAATTTCTCTGTTTCCGCCACATCCGCAGTTTGTGCCGACAAAGAAAGGCAATGCCATTTCGGGTCAATTTTCCCCCGGATTCCGGCAGAACAAAAAAAGAAGCCTGACTTTCTTACCCGGCTGACGCACCGCGTCCTCCGCCGTCGAAATCTGACTTCTCTTTTACTTCACTCGCCCCGTTTAAGTGCCCGGAAATTGCAAACCATCTCCGTTCCTGTGCTGCTGATCGCCGGAACCCGGGATCTCATTAAGCCCTCACACTCCCGCTGGTTAGCAAGGCAGATTCCAACCAGTCGGCTTCTTTTAATGACCGGGGGACGGCATACTTCCATATTCCGTACACCGGCGCCTTATCTGCGCGTAATTCTGGCATTTCTGCGCCGCAGCTAAAGTCTCCTCACTCTTCCTGCTGCTCCGCTTTCCTTGCTCCATTCACTTTTAGGTTCTATACTTTTCCTCTTCAAACATCTCTACCGGACAGCATCCGCAGCTGCCGTGTTTCGAGCACTCAACTCAAAGCACCTCTCAGCACAACTTCCGCCCATTATCCACTTCTTCCTTCTGGCAGATCTCATCCAGCACCCAGTTTCCATCTTCCAGAACAAACCTCCAATATTCGAAGAAATCTTCCATTTTCCGGGATCCCTTCAAAAGTTCTCCGGTTTCTTCGTGATACACATAGTCGATCATCTTTCCATGGATCAAATACCAGATATAGTCGCGGTCGTCGCCGTCCTCATTCTCCGCTTCCACCAAAATCGCATCCAGAAGCTGGATCCCTTCCATGACAAACACCTCATGGCGCATCCTGCTCCACTCAAATTTCGTCTGAAACTCCTGCTGCATCTTCTGGCTCAGGTAAGGATGCCCTTTTTCCAGATCTCGATCCCGCCAGCATTCCTGAATCCGGTAATATGATTCCCGCACCCGCTCCTGTATCTCACTCCGATCCCAATGATCTTCTCCGATGGAAAATTCTTTCAATTTTTCACGGGCTGCCGCCTGTTTCTTTTTTGCCCGGTGCAGGTATGTAATGGTTCCGGCACTTCCCAAAATCACAAAGGTTCCCGTAAGCAAAAGCGCCTGAAACGCACCTGCCCGTCCGCCTTGTCCCCGGCTGCTGCTTGTATGATGATGGGAAGAACCACCTCCGCCACCTCCGCCGCCTCCGCCGCCGGAAGCACCTCCCGCTCTGGCAAAGGCGGTAAAAGATCCAAGAACCATCATGGCTGCTGCCAGGCAAAGCAGACGGACGAACGTTTTCCGGCACAAGTGACCTTTCTTTCCCAATCTGGAACCCACCCTGATTCCGCCGTTTTCATTTTCTCCCCAGCTTCTCCCCGTTGCTTTCACATCTCTCATATGAATTCTCCTAAAATCTCCCACACCTACTCGTGCTGCTGATCCTCCGGCTCCCTGCAGACATCCACCCAGCCTTTCGCTCCAGACACTTCTTCCAACTCCGGGATCGTGAGACGTACCGCGCTGTGGTCGTCTCCCGCTGCCGGATAAACCGTCTCAAAACGCTTCAGGCTCTCATCCAGATACACTTCGATTCCATTCTTGATACCAAACGGGCAGACCCCACCCGGCGCATGACCGGTAACCTCCTCCACCTGCTCAAACGGGATCATCTTTGCTTTCACGTGAAACGTATCTTTATATTTCCGGTTATCCACTTTCGCAGTACCTTCTGTCAAAATCAATACCGGCTGTTCTCCCTGCAAAAAGGACATCGTTTTCGCAATCATCCCCGGCTCCACGCCTAATGCCTCCGCTGCCAGCGCAACCGTCGCTGTGGACTCTTTTAACTCGATAACATGATCCAAAAATCCGGCTTCCTTTAAGTAATTTTCTGCTTTTTCCAGTGACATGGTTGTTTTCCTCCCGTATCCTCTATCGATTGATCTGCCGTATCAATTTCTTTTATATTTTAGAACTCATTCATCTTTCCCATCATATCACACTTTCATTTTCCATATCAATATTTCTATAAATAAAAAAGAATGCACATCATTGGCACGTTAGTGTCTTTTTGTGTAATAGGGAATTCCAAGGAATTTCCTATTACACGAAAAAGGCAGTTCCCTGCATTTGCCAGAGAACCGCCCCCTATTTCACTAACTGCCATTTTCAAGATCGTTCCGACCGCTTTTTGTAAAACCAACACAGATTTTTTGCAAATCTATCTCCAGATTTCAGTTCCAAATTCCGACTTTGTTTGATTCCCTTTTATCCAGTTCCGTCCTGTATTTATCATTTTTTTCCAAAAAATAATTCCATATCGCTCTCCACGCTGTCAATTCCCGCGATTCCAAACTTTTCCACCAATACATTTACCACATTCGGACTTAAAAATGCCGGAAGCGTCGGCCCAAGATGGATATTCTTGACACCGAGTGAGAGAAGCGCCAGAAGAACGATGACCGCCTTCTGCTCATACCAGGCAATATTGTAAATAATCGGCAGGTCGTTGATGTCATCCAGCCCAAAAATCTCCTGCAGCTTCATCGCAATGACCGCCAGGGAATATGAATCATTGCACTGCCCCGCATCTAGGACACGCGGAATCCCTTCAATATCGCCCAGATTCAGCTTATTGTAGCGGTATTTCGCACAGCCAGCCGTCAGAATTACCGTGTCCTCCGGCAGCGCCTTTGCAAAATCGGTGTAGTAAGTGCGGCTCTTAGCACGCCCATCACACCCCGCCATGACGACAAACTTTCGGATTTTTCCCGATTTGACCGCATCCACTACCTTATCTGCCAGTGCCAGCACCTGTGCATGGGCGAAGCCGCCGACAATCTGTCCTTGCTCAATCCCGACCGGCGGCTCACAGCGCTTCGCATGCTGGATGATCACTGAAAAATCCTTCTTTCCTCCAATTCCACCGTTGATATATGTGCAGCCCGGATATCCCGCCGCACCGGTTGTGTAGAGGCGATCCTTGTAGCTGTCCTTCGGCGGCACGATGCAGTTCGTTGTCATCAGGATCGGTCCGTTGAACGTCTCAAATTCCTCCCTCTGGCACCACCACGCATTGCCGTAATTACCCTTAAAATTCGGATATTTCTTAAATGCCGGATAATACTGCGCCGGAAGCATCTCCGAGTGCGTATATACATCGACGCCGCTTCCCTGCGTCTGGTCCAGAAGCATTTCCATATCGCGCAGATCGTGTCCCGAAACCAGAATACCCGGATTACTTCCGACACCGATATCAACCGTAGTAATCTCCGGATTTCCATAAGTCTCTGTGTTTGCTCGATCCAAAAGCGCCATTCCCCGGACACCATATTCGCCAGTTTCCAGCGTCAGGTGAATCAAATCATCCACACTCAGGCTGTCATCCAGCGTCGCCGCAAGCGCCCGCTGTAAAAATGCATCCGCCTCCCGGTCCTCCTGCAGCAGAACGTTCGCATGCCGGGTATAGGCAGACAAACCTTTCAAGCCATACGTAATCAAGCTGCGAAGGGAAATAATATCCTCGTTCTGCCCGATCAGAACGCCCGCTTCCGACGCTTTTTTTATAAATTCAGACGGTTCACCTGTCCAGCCAGCCGCCTCCGGCAGATTGTCCCGACGTTCCAGCTGCTCCCACAGTGCCGTCTTCATTTCCAGCGTCTTTTCAATTCTTTTTTCAATCGCCGCCTTATCAAAATTGGCATTCGTGATCGTCGTAAACAGATTTTCGGTAACCAGATGGTTGACCTCATCTGCCACCGCACGTCCCTCCTCGCGAAGCCGTGTCGTCACCGCGCTGATACCCTTCGTCACCCACACGAGCAAATCCTGCATTGCCGCCACATCCGGCTGCTTACCGCAGACACCGACCACCGTACAGCCCTTGCATCCGGCCGTTTCCTGACATTGATAACAAAACATTTTCTGTTCCATTGTTCACTCCTCCTATCGCATCTATCGTGTCTTATATAATCTGCATTTTGCGTGATTTATATTCTTGATAGGGATAGAGCCAAAAGTTTACCGCTCTTAATCTCCTGCAGCATACCAAAATCATTGTCACTCAGCTTTAGGCCTTCTGTACTTAAGGTTGCGGCTACTTCTTTTTTTCTCTTCATCTTCCAGAATATGAACCTCAGCTCTTTCCGGGTGTAAGTTCCTATAAGTTTTCCATCGTTTCTGGTACCTGCCCCTGAGTGGCATTAAGCCACCCAGCCAGAGTACTTCGGGGCTGTCGCACTAATGTGCGGCAGCTTCGTGTTTTTATCCAACATAAAACGCCGAGCTTCGAAAAGCTCGGCATTTGTGGTATAATCCCGTCTTTGACAGTAATATTTGGACAAACACCGCAGAAAGGCTTATTCTATATAGCTTTTCCGGCGGTGCTTTTTCGTTTTACAATATAGTCTTTTTTTGATGAGAATTAAGAAATGTGTTTTTCCTTATTTTTCGGGTGGCTGTTTGCTTAGTTTTTGAATTTCTTTCATTTTTCGTTTTGTAATAAATTCATAGTCTGTTTCAAAGCCGACTACTTTGTGCAAGTCATCTGTTAGTTGGCTTACCAATTCTTCCAAACGCTTATCGCTTGTAAAAATACCTTCGATTCGATTGGATGCTCCCGTACTCTGAATCAAAGCAACTTCTAAGAGTGTTTTCAGTTCATCTACATTGACTTCGAGAAATAATTCCTATTTGCCTTTATGTTCGTGGATGCCGCTAACCATCTGAACAATTTCAGGTATCAGTAACTTCGCAGGACTTGTAATATAATCAAAATCTCTCATAGGAATCTCCCTCATTTCAGATTTGTCTCCATCATTTTATCGCCAAATGACGGAGATTTCAATAGGTATGACGGAGATAAACTCCCCACATCCACAGGGAATATACTCATTCTGGAAAGGATTTTTGCAACTTTTTTACATTTTTCCGTTCCAAAACTGTTTGCAGCCAGTAGTTCCTATGTAAAGGCAATCCGAAGATTACCAACAAGCCTTACACCGGCTCGTTATCCTCCTCATCGGAGAAGTCCAAATCGTCATCATCCACATAGTCCGCATCCGGGTCAGGCTTTGCCGCTTCTTTTTCTTTCTGCTTTTCTTTGAGCTTTTAATAACCAAAGAACCCACCGCCAGCGGCAAGTGCAATGACAGCAAGAATCGCAGGCAGCAAATTCGTTTTTGCCTTTTCTTCCGTCACAGGCTCGGTCACTTGCGGCTCTGTTTCTTTGACTTCCGGTTCGGGAGTTGTAGTCGCCTCAGGCTCAGGCTGGGTGTACTGTGCCGCTTCTTCCTCGTCCATGAGATTGAGCAGATCGGCTTCGTCCACCTGGTTCAAGAAGTGGACATTTTCGTTCCCGTCCTCATCACGGTCGATGATGATATAAAAATAGTTGCCGTTCTTGGTGACTGCCGTAATGAACTGCTTGCCCGCACCCGTAGACGAACCCACATCGTCAACCAGAGTCAGATTGCCGTCCAGTGTCAGAGCTGCATTATCATTGCCCATCTGTGTCTGGTTCTGATTTTCCATCAGCAGATTCATCAGCATCATCAGAAGTGCCGTATCCAGTTTGCTGTTGCTTTCCGCAGCTTCCAGCACTTCCAGATAATCGCTGTGAACATAGCCTGTCTTTTCGGGAACAATACTCAAAGTATTCTGCCTGTTCAAACACTTTTGCGACCGCATCCCAAATGAATCCAGAATCATAATCAGCTCATGGATAGACGAAGGCAGGATATAAAAACTTCCTTGCAGTTTTTCTGTTGCCTGCTCCATAAAATCAGGATAATTCATCACAGCAGCACCATTTACCTTACTGGCATTGGTGGCTACATACATTGGAGAATCGGCATCATCCAACGAACCCATAAAGCCATTTGTCATTTCATACATGATCTCGTCCATGTTTTTAATCGACAACGGCTCATTCTTCTGTGCCATTTCCATTGCATCCTGATGAAGCTGTCCCAGCGTAATGCCGTAATGTTCCAGCATCGGATTTGTTATCAGGATTGAAGCCGTACCATCCGGTAAATCTCCCACCTGAAACCGATACACAACCGCCATATCCTCAACAATCTCATAAGGAATTTCTGCAAGCTTTTCTGCATTTCGGTTCTTCTCAACCATCTGAACCGTCAGATACGGTCGCATACTTTCGTAACTTTTCAGCACATCAAAATCAAACTCCAGTGTCTGTGAAATGTGCGTGACCACATAATCGGTAATGCCTTGCAGAACATCTTCATAAACAGCACCGGATTCATAGTCCCGATAGAACGAATCCAGATTGACCGTCATAGACATCTGAGCACCTTCCTGTCTGACCGTAATCCCGGAATAAGACATTCCCTGCAACCTCGTAACCTCCGCAGGCTCTACGGAAATGTGAGGGAAAGTTCCCAAAAGGCTTTTCGGCAAATTAGCAGGAAGCTATTTTTCATTAGCAAAAACAGCCGTTTTTCTGCTAATGATTAGCAAGATTTTTTGTTTTCTGGCAAAAGTTCGATTTTATTCTGTCACGAAAAAGTATATTTTCTTGTGCGTGCTTCCCGATTTTCAAATTCAGGCATTTTAATAATAAGAAAAGCCGAAAACCCTTGAAAACAAAGGCTTTCGGCGTTGTTAGCTGGCGTCCCAAAGTGGATTTGAACCTCCGCCCCCACGCTTAGGAGTATGGCATACCACCTCGTGCGGTTTCCGACTACATAACTTCCTATTCAAGAAAACCATTGATTTTACTGGGTTTTTCGGGCGTTTGACCTGTTAAAGTATTACACCTCATTCAACGGATTTCGCCCGATTTCAAGGTGTTCAATTAGCAAATTCTTAGCAAGAACACAATGACTTACGAGATATATTACTCTGAATCTGAAATCTCAATTTTGATTTAACGGCTCTCCTTTAGAAATTTTGTTATTTTCTTATACCACTTCACGTAAAAAAAGTCAAGTGTTTTTTTAAAAAAATTGCATATACTTCTCTCATGTGATATACTATAATTAACTATGCGATTTTGGAGGAGACGTTTATGGAGCATTTATATAAAACTAACATGCAGAAAACAATTGCAGAATTTTTTCCTGCATATTTAAAAAAAGAGCTTTTAAAACAGGCAGTCAACGACGGACTAGTTATAAATAATCGCAAGAAAACGCCTCAACTCTCTCTAAATTTTGCAGATATTATTGATGTTTCTGAATACGATTCTCTTGATGAGAAAATCAATAATATTTTACACGTGGATAATGTATTGCAATTTATTGAGGAATTTGAGTATAAACGTCAATATCGACATTTTTGTTATTTTAAATGTTCTGAAATTGCTTCAACAAAAATTGAAGAACTGGTAAAAAACAAAACAGTAAATTTATTCGACAAAAAAGGAAATTCTCTAATTGATGAATATCAGAAACCGTCATTATATATTGTTGGTAATCTAGTGTATTTAAAGTTTTCTAATTTACTTAATAATGATACTGGAAACCAAATCAATTTTGTTGTTATCTGTGTTTTAGATAAAGAACATAATATAATAGAACTTCGTTTTGATCGAGTTGGTATTGCATATAAAAATTCATACAATTTCTATCGGGATAAAATCAATGAAATTCTTGATTATTTAAGTTCTACACTGGGTATTACAACAGAGAACATTGATTTTAAGGCAGTAATAGACTATATAAAATCAGAAAAAGATAATATTTCCATTTATGCGCAAAGAATGCAACGTAATGGTACTACTGCATACTTAGAAGCATATGATGATGGTGATGGTGTCATGCCAATTCTTGGAGAACTAAGAGCTTTTATCAAAGAGAATAAGGAACTGTTTGATACCGATATCAATACAAATTTGATTAAAGATAAACTAGAAGCCTTTATCAAAGAAATTGAAATAAAATCTGATATGCCAATGGTAAAAGTAAAACTGGATGATCGCGATATAAAATTCGGTATTACTCATAATTACAAGGGAACTGATTATAGTCTATTTATGTTTTACGGTGAACTTCTAGGAGATAAGGAGGTGATGAGTTATGTCAGAAATTACCTTATTGGATGTAATAGAGAACTTGAAAATCTCATACAATCTGACCCCATATCAGAAAAAACAATGTGATAGTTTCTTCTCTGTAATTCATCCCGGTGACTTTATTTACCCAGGTCATTTAAAATCGAAATTAGTCATTGATATAAAAACAGCCTATTTATTTATGGAGGATTTAAAGAAGGCTGGTTTTGTAAGAAATATTTACGAAGTTTATTGCATGAAATGTGGTAGAAGTAAAGGAATATTTTTAGATACCTTAACGGATTTCAACGAAAACTATACTTGTGATTTTTGTAATAGTGCTTTATCTGTTTCTGAAGATATAATTGTTCTTTATAAGGTGTTGCACATATGACTGATATAAAAAAAGAGAATTATAGTATTAAAGAGTATCTTCAAGAAATCATTCAAAGACCACTAGATATCTTTTATGAGTTAACCGCTTGGTCTGAGGAAGATAAACAAGATTTTTCTGTCTTATTAGCAAACTTAAAGCGACCTTTTGACAAATCAACCGAAACGACCAAAGAGAAAGGTGATCGCCTTGAAAATTTAGTTTCTTTCCTAATACAGAAATCTTATTTTTTTGAAATATATCGAAATATTCATACTGGTACTAACGAGATTGATGAGGTAATAATCCTTTCAGAAAGAGGCAAACAAGCACTTCATGAGTTCAATCTTGCTAGAGATATACTTGAAATAGAATCCGATATAGCATTAGGAGAATGCAAAAACTATGCTTCTACTTTAAATGTTACTTATGTTGGAAAATTCTACAGTCTATTAGTAAGTACGGATGTCCCTTTTGGAATTATTTTTACTCAAAAAGGACTAACAGGAAATGAAAACGAATTTCATGATGCCTATGGTCTCACTAAAGTTTTACGCATTATCGAAAAATATCAAAACAACAGAGAAATGTTTATTCTCACATTCATGCTTGAAGATTATGAGCAAATAGCAAATGGTAAATCTTTCTTTGATTTAATTAAAGCAAAAAAAATTGCATTACGTTTATCTTCAGATTATCATAGTTTTCTTAAAGACTATAACCATGACAATATTGATTCCATAAAACAAATAATTCAAAGTATTTAAAGACGTCTCTTGTAGGCGTCTTTTTACGTTGTAAGCTAACAACCTATGGCGTTTTTTTACGCCCATTTTTAGAAAGGAGCCAAACCATAAACCTAACCGAAAGCGAAAAGAGGCTGGCTTACCAGATTGAGAGCACCGACCAGATCGGAACCCTCCATGAGCTTGCCATCATGAACCGCTATACCAGAAAGCCGGAAATCAAAGAGGCAACAGAATAGCCTCTTAGCATCTTTTTTCTGCTTCATTAACTGTGATTGCCATAAGATTATCTCCTTTGCTTTTTCTTTATCTTAACGCGATAATCTTGGCTTGTCTGTGGGTGAATTATCTCTTATCGTAATATACTTCTGACCGGTTCAATGTAGTTCTGTTTTACAGTTATCATCTTTATGCAAATACATCATCCAACCTCAATTCATAATAATATTTAAATACTGCAATCGGAAACTCTCTTATATAACTATCCACGTCTTTTTTTGTGATGCCATGTATCCGCACAAATTGAGATACTTTGTCATGAGCCACATCATAGCTTTCATCCAGATACACATCCAGATTCTTTAATAAGTCAAGTAACTGCAGCACATAGACATTTTCTTCATTTACCGGAACCACTGGTCTTCTTACTATGAACATTCTCTTTCCAATTGGAACTTCTCGTACTTTTGCCGCCATGTTATTGCTAACAATCTCAACTTTATTGGGAACCTGCGTTGAAATTCCCAGCTGATTAGCAAATGTATTACCAGAATAGAAACCATCTACTTTTCCACCTCTGGAAACATATTTGTATCTGGCAACCGTATCTGCATTTACGCCCACCTTTGTTTTTAGTCGTGATTTCTTAGGCAAATAATAAATGCCATTCTCATATTTTTGTAGTTTTCCCTCATCGCACAGCTTTTTTAGCTGCTGATTTACTGCAGATTTTGTAATTCCCTTAATCACTATATCAGAAAAGAATATAGGCTCTGCTTCCTTATAATTGTCTTTCAAAAATTCATATAACATAAACCTCATTCCTTTCTCCTAAATATTTATAACCTATATGATTATTTTTGTTAATTATATTCTATATCCTGTTTTCACGATCTGGCAATGTAATTTTAGCACTATGGTTAGTATATCCAAAGCAGAATAAAACAAAAAAAAAGATCTGTCACCCTTAGGATTCTTCCCAAAGCCAACAGATCTTACATTTTCCCTTACATCTTTATACTCTTTGCCAGACTCGTCAGCAAAGCTGCCATCTCCGGATTAACCTTTTTTCTTTCTAACCCACGTTATTTTGCAGCCACGGTTACCACTGTTTCCTTTTTTCGACATAAGCCAATAAAACATAGAACAAAATATTAATGCAAATACAACGCCAAAAACATTCTGAATCACTCTAAGACCAACTGCTCCTTTTAGTCCATAACTCTCTGTAGCAATGGCCAAAGCACCAAATGTGTTAAATACTGCCTGCCAGCCATATTTTGCAGAAAGTCCTACACCAATTCCGCCAAGGATTCCTATATATGCATAGATTGACGAAGGAAGCAGAAAATATAATACTGTAAAACATATAACACCTGCAATATTTCCGACAATCCTTTTACGGACTCTGTAGTGCATATCTTCCATAAACGGCAAAATCGCGGACATGGCCGCAATACCAGCCCACATTGCACGTGGCATATTACAAAGTTCTGCAATGCAAAGGACAATCGGTACGCATAAAATCTGACATATCTGCCATTTTGTTCTGGAAGAAGATATATCAAATTCCTGTACCAAATCATTCAAATTTCTTTTATACGTTCTGTTTTTATGATTTCGATAAAATACGAAACAGGTAAGTGCTGCACCTAATGCCATTCCGGTTAATCGCATCTGATAACTTTTTCCTGTTACATCATATCCATACAATAACAGATAACCAAGAACCAATGTGGATTGGTTAAACATGAATGGATTATGGCATCCGAACAGAATCAACACAGCCAGTGCCGCAATATTTAACAGCATTCCAAGTACCGGTGAAAACTGATTTGCTAAATGCGGACATACAGTCATAATTACAAAGAACAAAGCCAAAAGCATCGTAGATTGTCCGGTGTGGATCCCCAGATCCGCATTCCGAAATACCATAAGGCATAATAAAACTACTACACCCACAATACTATTCTCATTTCCAAATAAGATACTGAAAATAGTAACAAATAAAAAACAAAATGCCATTGTAACAGCTATCTTCACCAGATATACCCACATATGATATAATTTTTCTTTCACTGTTTCACTCTTTTTCAACAGATTTTTAGAACCTGCCTGATTTAACTGCAATTCCTGATAAAATGTCATGTAATTCCTCCTCTATCTGTTTTTCTTAAACTTATATGGCCTCATCTTTCTGTATTGGAAGCTCTACAACAAATCTGCATCCTCCATATTCCCGGTTTTCTGCCTTGATCGTCCCGCCAGCACTATCTACGATCCGTTTCACAAGTGCAAGGCCGAGACCATTTCCTTCTGCTTTGTGAGAACCGTCTGCCTGATAGAACTTGTCAAATATTCTGGTTTTCACATCATCCTCTATTCCCGGTCCTTCATCTTCCAGAATAAACATTACAGAATCCTTTTCCTGCTTCAGAAACATCATAATTGTCCCCTTTGCAGGACTGAACTTAATCGCATTATCTAAAAGATTCATCCATATATGCATAAAAAGTCCTTCATTCCCAGTATATTTAACTTCCTCCAGCTCTACCTGGAAACCAATTTCTTTTTCTGTCCATTTTGTCTCCAGGGAAAGAAATGCCTGACGGATCTGTTCATCCAAACGATATTCTGTTTTTTTCATTGGTATGTTCTGATTCTCTAACTTGGATAACAGCAAAATATTACCAACCAATCCAGAAAGTCTTTGGGTGTTAAATAAGATTTTTTCTACATATTCCTCTTGATCCGGAGACAGTTCTTCTCCCTGAAGCAGCATTGTATATCCTTCAATGGCATTGATCGGGGTCTTAAACTCATGAGAAACATTGGAGACAAAATCCATCTGCAGTACTTCTGTTGCACGAAGCTCTTTTGTCATCACATTAAAACTTTGATAAGATTCTCCAACTTCTGCGATACGGCTGTTCGTTTCCAAGTGCTGTTCAAAATCTCCCTGCGAAACTTCCTTCATTGCTTTACTGAGTCTGGTAATTGGTTCCAGTAACTTTGCATTGATAAAGGAAGTGATCAGCCCTGCAATCAATGTATTAAAAATCAAAAGCCAGCCAAGCACAGGTATGCTACCAGGCAGATTAAAAAAATGATTCAAAAAAGCAAATAATAACGCAGATATGACTGTTGAAAATACAAGTGCCAGCCAGATTGCACCAGTCAGACAGGATCGGATCCGCAATCCTTTTTCTTTCTTTTGTTCCATTATTTTTTCACCACCTTGTATCCAATTCCACGCATTGTTACGATTTCAAAATCAGGGTTATCTTTCAAACGCTCCCTGATTCTTCCTATATGTACCTCTATCGTATGTGGGTCTGCCTCCGTCTCGTATCCCCATACTTCATCCATCAACTGTTGTTTTGTAAATGTTCTGCCTGGCGAAGCTGCAAGCTTATATAAAAGCAGGAATTCTTTTTTAGGCAAAACAAGACTTTCCTTATCAGTTGTAACCGTCATTGCATCATAATCAAACTCTGTTGAACCGATCACAATTTTGTGTTCATTCAGTATCTGTGCACGGCGAAGCAGTGCTCCGACTCTTAAAACCATTTCATTCACATTTACCGGTTTTACCATATAATCGTCACTTCCCGAAAGAAATCCCTGGCGCATATCATCAAAGGAACCTTTCGCAGTGATCATAAGTACCGGTATCTGATATCCTGCTGAACGGAGTTTCGACACCAGTTCATAACCATCCATAACCGGCATCATAATATCGGAAATGATCAGATCAATATACTCTTTATCCAATATTTCTAATGCCAGTGCTCCATCCGATGCACTTTTGACCTGATATCCATTCTTCTCAAGCACTTTTTGGAATAGCTGGCTTAATTCTTTATCATCTTCTACAATTAATATTTGAAACACGATCTTCTTCCTCCTTTATCAGAACAGATATCTTGCCCATCCAAGCAGATGCTGTACCAAAAGTACGTTTCTCTGACGCTTCTTTGTCAATTCAATTGGCTCTACATGATACGGATCACGATAGGTTCCATCTTCCAATACCTGTCGGGACACTCTTTCATATTCCATCATGCCTTCTTCCAACTGTTTATTAATCTCTTTGCTACGTATTACAAGCATCAGTTCCGTATCCAGATACGTGCTTCTCATATCCATGTTAAAGGAACCGATTACGGATAGATCATCATCGATCAGGATGCTTTTTCCGTGGTAAGAATAGCCGCCTTCATACTCCCAGATATCAATTCCTGTATTTAAAATTCTGTTTCTGTTTCTCGCATAATCAGCAGAACCAAACGGATTTCCATTGTTGGCAACCGAATTGGTCATGATAGAAAAATCCGGAACTCTCTCCGCAATCTCTTTCCATGTATTATACATCATATCATTGCAGATAATATATGGTGTATGAATTTTCACGCGCTCTTTTGCATTTTTCATTAGTTCTCCCAGTTGATACCAGACTACTGGTTCCTTGGGACCTGTGTGGATAGGATTTGACACTAATGCAATCTTTTCTGTCTCAAAAGTTTCGTCCGTGTAATCGGTATCGCAGATTCTTTCCTTATTCTCTTCAAAATATTTCTGATAGCCGTTCTGCAGCTCTAAAACTGCGTTCTTTACAGATTTTCTATTTGCCAGTTTTTTATTGTCATGAAAATAACCACTGTCTTCTTGTTCCCATATCGTTTCAAAATACTCTAACAACTGGTTAACTGAATTTTCTTTCTCAGGTTCATTGCAAACCACTAACACATCTCTGTCATAGTTCTTATGTCCCAGAAAATCACCCAGGAAATAATTGTATGTATTTCTTCCACCAAGAATATATGTCTTACCATCTGCAATCAAATATTTATCATGCATTCTCCCCATCATCTTCCATGGTTTCAACGGATTGGCCTTATTATACAGTTTAATTTCAACATTCTCATGGGAAGATAATCCATAGAAATACGGATTTCCTTCCATATCAATCCAGCTCTCCATTCCATCTACTAACAGACGAACATGCACACCTCTGTCTGCCGCATCATGCAGTGCTCCTAAGATCAATTTTCCACTTTCATCGGATTGAAATGCAAAAGTAGAAAGAATAATGTCTTCTTTTGCATTCTTGATCAAACGCACTCTTTGTAAAAGCGCTTCTGGATTCTTTTCTATGATTACTGCCCGTTCTGTATTTTCACTGCATTCGTTCCATGACCCATTTTTTGTTTCTTTTTTGGTTGTATTGGACACTTCCGGCTGCTTTTTATATGCAACGCAGATTCCGAGCAATTCATAAAAAGCCACACATAAAAAAATTGCCAGTATAACAAGAAGGATTTTACATATTTTATGCTTTTTCATTGTACAGCACCTGATTCCTTTTTATTTCATACTTATACAATACAAAGTCAATCTCAATTTAACCTCAACAAAATTTATTTTTCATAAAAAAATATGACCGGCTTCTTTTTAAAGAAAGCCAGATAATTGAGTTCATCCAGACTTTCGTATTCTCCCAGCATTTCATACAGCCCATCGACATAACAGTCATAATCTCTTATGAACCATTCTTCATAAGGATTACCAAAGTCATCTTTTGAACCGATTCCAATTCGTTCAAATACTTTTTTCAGATCTTCTGATGTGGTAGGAAACTTTACCCATTCGCCTACCAACTCCCCTTCGTTATATTTTCCGAGATTCGTGATGTAAGCTTCAAATGGGCAATCGTGGCCATATTCATATGCCATGCTATTTCCTCCTGTTTCATTTTTCAGGTCATCACCCGGTTTTCGGCATCAAAAAAAGCGCCATACTCATCACCATTCCGGCAATGAGCAGACGCTTTATATTTTGTCCGTATTCTTTTGCAAAAGAGAAACAAATGAAATGTAAGTTTGTAGCTCATGTCTCATTTGTCTATGATAATATTAGCACAGGTCAATTCTGAAAAAAAGAGGTAGAATGGTAGCAAAAGGATAGCAATTGGTAACAACATGGGAGTAATACGGAAACATGCTGCACATTCCCCTATCCTCTATCCGCAGACTCTACACATATAACCATAATCTGTTCATCTTGATCTTCTATCTCATCATTATGATGTTCTATAAATTCATCAAGTTTGTGTATAAATTTCAGATGTTGAACTTTCTGTGTAAATAACTTCTTATAATTAATAGATTCCATATACTGCTCTTCATCAGTAAAGTGTTTTACTGTATAATCACGAAGATTTTCCAATATTATGTCAATTCTATCATATTTATTCCATTATAATATTCTGGTTTCATTTCATACATCCATTAGTCCTGCTTTCATTTTTATTCAGCCTTTGAAAACTGGTCTTTGCCTACAAAACATAACGGACATTCAAAATCTTCCGGAATATCCTCCCACTTTGTACCAGGTGCAATACCACCTTCTGGATATCCCTTCTCCTCATCGTATTCCCATCCGCAAACATCACATACATATTTCATTTGTTGTTCCTCCTTGTAAATACATTAATACACAGCCTATATTACGGTTATATTTGTGTTGTTCTTAAATCTTAATATGTATAAATGCTTTTAGCATTTCCATAATCCATGCAGGTTACAATATGCATATACTTCTTCTACCTGTTCACCATCGCAAAGACAAAAATCTGCTATCGGCTCCTGCCCTGGATTTAACTGTTTTCTGTATATTCCCTGATTGGTATTTAATGTAATCCACTCAATGAAATGTTCTTCAAGCATTGGATGTTTTGTCTCTCCGACCACGACATGAACATAATTGCCTTCCACTGTATATACAGGCACGTGCTTCTCAACAGCCGCATCTGTCACACCGGCTTTTAATTCCTGCATAGGTTCTCCGCAACAAATTACAGGAACACCTTTATCCTTTACCTTTTCAACAATGTTTCCACAATGCTTACATATATAATACTTTACTTCCATGCTTTTATCTCCTTCCATGTGTATAATTTATAGTTCAATCGTCTCTATAATCTTTTTCAAAGAATCTGCAGATTTCTTAAGCTTTAATGCTTCCTCACCACTTAAATTAATAGGTATATTAGACTCAATACCATCAACACCTACAATAACTGGCATACTTAACGATACTCCGTCAATATCATATACGCCATGAATTATGTGCGATACCGGAAGTATTGATTTTTCATTTCTCATAATTACTTCACAGATTCTTTTTACAGACATTGCCATTCCATAATATGTAGCGTGCTTTTTATTTATTATTTCATAAGCACTGTTCTTGACTGCTAATAATCTTATCTCCTTAATAATTCTCTTCATGTACTTCAAAATAGCTTTGTGGATGGTTACATACCGGACATACCTCAGGAGCCTTTGTTCCTACCACAATATGTCCGCAGTTACGGCATTCCCATACCTTAACTTCGCTCTTTTCAAATACCTGTGCAGTTTCAATATTCTTAAGAAGTGCACGATATCTTTCCTCATGGTGCTTCTCAATCTCACCTACTGCCCTGAATTTTGCTGCAAGCTCAGGGAATCCTTCTTCCTCAGCTGTTTTAGCAAAGCCGTCATACATATCTGTCCACTCATAATTTTCGCCTTCTGCCGCTGCCGCCAGGTTTTCCTTTGTATCACCAATTCCTGCTAATTCCTTGAACCACATCTTTGCATGTTCTTTCTCATTATCTGCAGTCTTTAAAAACAATGCTGACATCTGCTCGTAACCTTCCTTTTTCGCTACAGAAGCAAAATAGGTATACTTATTTCTTGCCTGTGATTCCCCCGCAAATGCCTCCTGTAAATTCTTCTCTGTCTGTGTTCCTACATATTTGTTTTCTGCCATCTCTTTTACCTCCGTTTTCTTTACTACTTTTTCAAAATCTGATGCCGGGTGCTTGCACAAAGGACATATAAAGTCATCCGGTAATTCCTCGCCTACATATTCATATCCGCAAATTCTGCAACGCCATATTGTCTGACTGTCCTCTGTTTTTCCAACCTCCTGTGGCTTAGGCTTAATGTTATTCTGATAATAATCATATGTTACTGAAGGAACATTGCTTAAAACTTCCATATCGGTTATCTCACCGATAAACATCGTATGTGAACCTAAGTCCTCTGTTTTAGTAACTGTCACAGAAATGTATGCATTTGTACCTTCTGTAATATAATAAATACCATTCGTGCCCCTGGCACACTGCTCAAATGCTTCAAACTTATTGGTATCTCTTCCTGATTGGAAGCCAAAATGTTTGAACAATTCAAATTGTGCCTTCTGACTTAAGACTGATACAGTAAATTTTCCGGTTCT
Source organism: Clostridium sp. TF11-13AC (assembly GCF_003481065.1). Lineage (NCBI taxonomy): Bacteria > Bacillati > Bacillota > Clostridia > Eubacteriales > Clostridiaceae > Clostridium > Clostridium sp. TF11-13AC. Next base: position 96,929 of record NZ_QUKJ01000002.1, on the reverse strand, counting down.
TTGAATCATATCATGCGTATAATTTGCCTTATTTACACAGATACTTAACTGGTTTGGTTCCGAAGCTGCCTGAATGGCTGTATTAATGATGCATCCGTTATCTTTTTCTGCTTCTTTAGCGGTCAATATAAACAGTCCATAACTCAACTTATACATTGCTTTCCTATCCATGCTGTTCCTCCTTTACCTTCTCCCTGCATTTCGGGCAAATGCCTTTAAATGAAATATCGTAATCCACAAATTCAATTCCATGAGTGTTATGAATTCTTTCCAGCAAATCCGGTATTTGATCCATATCCACATCAAAAATTTCACCGCACTTTATACATCTTACATGGTAATGATTTTTCAATGTAAAATCAAATCGGTTCGGTCCATTCGGAACTTCAACCTTTCTTAATGCACCTTCCTCTACCAATATATCAAGATTTCTATATACAGTTCCTTTTCCAATTGATGGATATGCTTCTTTTATAAATTCATACACTTCAATTGCCGTAACGTGTCTTCTCATTTCGTATACGGTATTTCTTACGAGATCTTTTTGAATGGTATTTCTCCTACTTGTCATCCGTCCTCCTTATTAGGATTAGTTCTTAATAAGGATTATATACCGCCATCATCCTGTTGTCAATAAAAATAGTAATAATTCTCATTATTATAAAAGGTGCTAAACTGAGCATCTTTTACCTGAATAACTATTTTATTTTGCGTTCAAATACATATTCTGAATCTGAAGATAAATCAGACCTAAACGAATATCCGAGTCTGTCAAATTTCTGAATCTCCACCGGATTTTCAATATTATTTTCCGCTATGAATCTGACCATTTCACCACGAGCCATCTTGGCATAGGTACCTTTTGTTACCAATTTATCTCCGGATAACTCACAAAATACAATCGTAATATATCTGTCCTGTGGTGTCAGATACTTTTCTATACATTTCGAGTATTCTTTTGATGCAAGATTAATGATAATCCTGCTGTCATCAATTACTGAATGATATAACCGGTCCCCCCAGTAATCATATAGATTTGTTGTTTCTTCAATCTCAGCTTTTGCCTGCATTTCAAGGCGATAAGGAGTCACACCATCCAGTGGTTTTAAAATGCCATAAAACGCAGACAGGATTCTTAAATGATTTTGCAGATACTCAAACTGCTGGATTTCAAACACAGCTGGTGCCATATATTGAAATGCAATTCCTTCATATGCTAAAACAGCCGGAGTAAGTCTGTTATAAAGATCCATATTTTCCAATCTGTGAAAGTTCTGCTCTGCAATCTTGTCATTACATTTCCAGATAGCTTTCAGTTCCTCTTTTGATTTGCTTTTCATCCAGCTCAATATCTCTGCTGTCTTATCAATAAAGGCAGGCAGTTCAACCGGTGCTATGTTATCTGTATCTACAATCATCTTTTTTGCAGGTGACAATATAATCTTCATCAATTTAATTCCTTAAGCATATTTTCAGGATCATCTGCCGCCTTGACTTTATCATTTGCCTTTCTAATGATTCCCTGCTCGTCAATAAGATATGTGGTTCTTACCACACCCATAGAAACCTTGCCATATTTTTTCTTTTCTTTCCAGACATCATATGCTTCGATCACCTTACGCTCCGGATCTGCCAAAAGTGTAAATGCCAATCCATATTTTTCCTCAAATTTCTTGTGAGAGGCTACAGAATCCTTACTGACTCCAAGGATCACCGCACCTTTCTCGGTGAATTGTGGATAACGCTCAGAAAAGCCACATGCCTGCTTCGTACATCCTGGTGTATTATCCTTTGGATAAAAATATAAAATTATTTTTTTACCTAAATAATCACTTAATTTATGCACTTCTCCGTTCTGATCCGGCAATTCAAAATCCGGTGCTTTTGTTCCTATCTCTAACATTTACTATTCCTCCGCTTTTGTATTTTCCACCTGTTTTCTTGTTCTTTTATTACCTGAAATCATTTTATGACCAGAATAGACTGCCATAATCATGCATATCAGAGAGCCAAATGCAAAGTATTTGTGTGCTGCTTTTAACCCTTTATATCCTGTATAAAAAGTTCCAACCATTGTAACTATTGCTCCGATTGACCAATATTTATGTGCTTTCATTTTATACCTCCAAATTGATTAAGCTGTTTCCAAAATAAATATCTCTGGATCATTAACAATATTATACCTTCCATTCATCACTTTCTACAAGTAAGAAAAGAAAAATACTCAATCCATGTAGAGATCGATGTAGCATTCACAGTTTTTAACCGCCTTATTGAAAATGTAATCTGCCATCTTATCAAATAATACAAAAGGATGTATCACGATAATTCTCCCATTACCTTGACGCATCCTTTCGTATTGTATTTTTTGCTATTCTTCTTAATGACAGCTATGGTTTCCACATCCATGTTTACCACATGTATGTCCCTCTCCGTGGCTGTGCTCATGGTGAGAACACTTAACATCTGGATTATAATCAAGTGTATCATTGATAAAAGCTTCTACTGCTTTATCTGCATCTCTTGAAACTCCGCCAAAAAGCTTAATGCCTGCTACCGCTAACGCAGTCTGGGCACCTCCTCCTATTCCGCCGCAGATCAAAACATCGGCATTTAATGCATTAAGAACTCCTGCCAATGCACCATGTCCGCTTCCATTCGTATCTACTACTTCTGAATACAATCTATAATGATAAAATCATAAAATTCCCTTAATCTCTCAATAAGTGACCTCATAATCAGTTCCCTGCTCATTGCGTTTACCAAAGATACCTCAATCGCTGATAATTCTATATTGGCCGGTATCAGATCCACACCTTCCTTATGATGAAGGATTGTTTTTTCCATGTTCAGTTTTTCATCATTCACAATATTTAGCATCAGCGTTGCAAGAGAATACTCCATTTCATCCGGTTCCTCATACCCTAAACTAATTGTGAGACTGCCCTGCGGATCTGCATCTATCAGAAGAACCTTTTTCCCTTCCTGTGCCAATCCGATTCCTAAATTCACGCACGATACCGTCTTTCCAACTCCACCTTTTTGATTTGATACTGCTATGCACCTGCTTCGCACTGTCACCACAAAGTTCTCCGATTACGTCAATACTCCTCTTTCCTGTATTGTGGTCAACTTGACTACAATTCTTTCTGCCTGCCTTTTTTTTGATGGCATCATATTTCATCTTATAGGCATAGGCCTTTTCACTTGGTGTAATTTGCTCTCTCTGCAAATTGGAATCGACCATGATCACTACTGCTTCATCATCCTGCAACATACAAATGATTACCGGAATTTTCTTATATCCCAGCTTCTCAGCCGCATATTTTCTTCTGTGGCCAGAAATAATTTCGTAGTAGCCTTCAATCTTTGGACGAACAATCAATGGATTCAGTACACCATACTTTTTTATGCTGTCCTGCAGCTCAATCATCTGACTGTCTCCGATCACTTTAAATGGATGATTTGAAAATGCTCTTAACCGTTCCATTTCAATCTCAACAACTTTTTCATCCGGATCTCTTACATCCGTTTTTTTATCCATAAGCTATCCTCCTCTAAAATATCTGTAACGAAAAAATCCGCCCAGAATAGATTCTTAATCTAATCTGAGCGGATAGATCCGTCAGGCCTGTTTTGTTCAGGCAAGAAAACCATATTTACATTCATTGACACCCCAATCCTTATCCTACGCTGTAGTTATCTCCGTTCGGTACCAGGATTGAATTATTGCATTGGTGCCCGTTAAGAAATTTCGGTGCTCAATATCTGCGTTTAAGTGTTCTCTCGGTGCTCACGAGCACCGGAAAAAAGAAAAAGCAGCAATGAACTTTTACGATCATTGCTGCAAAAAATGCACGTTCCCAGGGGGAATCGAACCCTCAACTAGTGCTTAGGAGTAGACCCGATACGACATCGGGAAGTGGCATCTAATGCTTAAAAATGCTTGGAAATACAAGGTTTTTCAGCATTTCAAATCCCATCTGATACTACGCTGTGATAGCTAATTCAGAGGGATTTTACACCGTCCGATTGGCTCGAAATTAGCAAGTCTTTCGATTTTTGGTGGACGTTGCAAGTGCAAGTAAATGTCACTATGTAACTTCTCGTGATGCGAAATGATAGGAAATCCTATTCATTCTCGTGTGAGGGTGCGGGTGTCCTTAGACACAGATTTCAGTCTGTTTTATATATCATTTCAAAATGAATTTTTCAACCAGAATTATTAAGAATTTCAAAGGTTTTTCAGACTCAATGATTCTATGTAATTTAGACCCGCCGAAGCAGGTCTTTTTTTATTTCAGCATAATCTCTCTATCCTCAGCGCCGAGCATATAAGCACCCTTGGCAAAAGCATCCCTTGCAAGAAGCTCTGCTACATCAACCCTATCGAACAGCATCCATATTTCTTTCTCTTTCGGAGTCAGTTCATGGCTATGGTCAAACAAATGCTCAAGTCCCAATCCTTCAAGCAATGCCGACTTTGCTGCTTTGTATTCCTCAGCTCTGCCAACATATTCGTCGTTCCTTTCCTTGGAAAATGCCTCGATATTGTCAGCTCTCAGATGCTCGTAATACTCGTCCATAAAGATTCTATCCATACTCGTTGACCTCCATAACAAAAAAATAAGGGCAGACCCTTTTACAGCTATTGTAGCTATGTAAAAGGATCTGCCCTTGCAGTTACTATAATGTTTTTGCCAGCGACTTCAGGAGTGCTGCCATTTCCGGATTTTGCAGAAGCTTCAGAAGAAGTTCTTTATCATCAGCGGAGCTTTCCGTTGCGGCTGGTTGAACCGGCTCAGGCGTTGCCTGTCTGCCTGAGTAGAACGCAGCTTCCATTCTTTCAGCGTTCAGTCTGCGGTCATCGTCGATGATATGGGAGTAAACATCCGCTACCATCTTGACCTGTGCATGACCGGAATCGCCTTGAACGGATTTCATATCGCCGCCGTTCAGCTTCAGCTTGTAAGTGATACTGGAATGTCGGAGACTATGGAAAACCACTTTCGGCAGTCCCTTCTCCTCAATCAGCTTATTGAAAGCACGGTTGATAACCTGCCCCTCAATCGGCTTGCCATTGGAAGAACAGAAAACCAGATTGAAGTCTACGAACTCGTCACCGAAAAGGTCTTTCAGTTCTTCGATGTCAGCCTTTCGCTGTACCAACATTTCCGCTACGGTTTTCGGTAAGAACACCTTGCGGACACTTGTTTTGGTCTTAGGAGTTTTGAGAACCAATGCGGTATGCGTACTGGCGAAGGTCGGTGGGAACTTGAACATGATGTCCTTACCGTCCAGATCTGCCATCGCTTCACGATTTACTCTCTGCAACTCCTTTTCAACGAAGATGCTTGCCTGACCAAGTTCAATACTGGTGGGGGAAATGTCAATACAGTCCCAGGTAAGCCCCAGAAGCTCGCCCATTCGCAGGGAACAGGAGAAGGCAAGGTTAATAGCCAGACGAAGAATATCATCGTCACAGGCTTCCAGAGCCTTCTGGAGCACTTCTGCTGTCCAGATATCCCTGGTCTTGTGTTCTTCTTTCGGCAGCGTAGCGTGCTCCACAGGGTTTCTGGTCATCAATTCCCACTTGACCGCTTGATTGAAAGCATTTCGCAATGTCTTGTGAACCTCTCGGACAGTATGCGGAGTCAGATATTCTGTACGGGCTTTTACATACTTAGAAGAAACCGCTTTGACAGAAAGCAAATCTCGGTAATACTTGTCCATGATTCTCGGCGTGACATCCTCCAGCTTCATATCACCGATGAGGGGACGAATATAGTTTGCAATCAGGCTCTTTCTGCTTTCATAGGTAGACATCGCCCAGGTGTTCACACCATAGATTGACATATACTCATCCAAAAGATCATTGACGGTTTTAGCAGAAGGGGGAATAAAGGTTCCGGACTCCTGCTCATATTCAACCTGCAACTTCCTTTTCTTTGCTTCGGCATTCGTTTCAAAGGTTTCCCACTTCTGACGCTTGTTGCCGTTCTCATCGGTGTATGTATAAACCACAGAATACTTCTTTTTTCTCTTAACGATAGATGCCATGTAATCAGCTCCTTTCCTGTCTATCTTCCGCTAACTGGTAGCGGGTCTGATTGTGATACCATTTTTCAAAGCTCTCTTTGGTAGCTCGCTTATACCTGCCAACCTTGATAAGCTCAAAATCTTCATTGGCAACGATATAGTAAATGGTCTGACGATGTACCCCAAGCATTCTTGCCATTTCCGGCAGACCGTAGGTGGATGCCATAATATCTGCATCCAGTTCCTGATCCTCTACCGTGCGGTAATCGGTTTGAGAAGCATACCATCTTTCAAAGCTCTCCTTTGTCACTCTGCGCTTGCCCAGGACATCGACCACATCAAAATGCCCTTTGGCAACCAGTTCGTAAGCAGTCGCTTCTTTCAGCCCAAGGCGCTGTCCAAGCTCCTCCATTGAATATGTAGTTTTCTTCAATTCCTCGCCGGGAGGGGTTCCATCGACCTTCTGGTATTTGAACTGATTGGCATACCATTCTTCAAAGCTGTCGATCATCACCCTCATGGTGTTGCCGACAAGAATGGTTTTGAAGTAATTCTTCTTAATGAGCCAGTATGACTCCGTTTTACCAAGACCGAGCATCCTGCCCATTTCCAGAACAGACATACTCGTGCGTTTTCTCATTTCTGCCATCGTACAACCTCCTATGTAAAAAATGTAGCCATGTGTTTCTTGTCATGGCTACATTTTATCGAACTCTCAATATGTTTTGAAGTTTGTCGCCGGGTTGTACGACGCCCTTGACAAATCTTACATTTGATGATCCAACCACTCATCAAAACTCTTTTTGGAGATTCTGATACTGCCACCGATGCGGACGCTATGGAAAACTTTCTTTTTCACAAGGTTGTATGCGCTGGTTCTGCTGATGCCCAGAATATCCTGAATCTCATCAACCGTATAGGTTCTCTTATCAAACTGAACTGCGTTAGCAGCCATCGCTTCTTCGGTGCGCTGATTCATGGCAGCGATTCTTTCTTCAAACATTTATGTTCACTCCTTCGCTCTCTTTGCTTTATGTTTTGGGGAACGCTTTTTCAGCTGTTCCATTGCCAGGCTGACAGATAAGGCTTTCTCAATCGCTACCATTTCACGGGGCGTTACCTTACCTAAGTAATTATCAATCCTGCTTTTATCAATGGTACGAATCTGTTCCAGCTGAACAACGGACGCTTCTTTGAATGCAGGATTGTCGTAAATAACAAAGTGCGTCGGCATATTCGCTTTCTTATGGATTCTGGTGGTGACCGTTGCCACAATCAATGTGGGAGCGTGTTTATTACCGGTATCGTTCTGAATGACGATAACCGGACGGATGCCGCCTTGTTCCGACCCAACTACCGGGTCCAGCTTGGCGCAATAAATATCACCACGGCAATATACCCAATTTTCTTTCATCATGTGCCATGACCTCCTTTCGTTGGCTATGTAATAACTGACTGCCAGAAAGGAATCAGGCAGTCAGTCCAAAAGTCTATGTGTCCCATATTTGCCACGCACCCCTGGGAAAGAGGGCTTACGCCCTCAGGGAATCACCGAACGACTGATTGCGAATCAGTTCCATAGGAATCTAACCTCTGCCGGGTTCTCCGCCAGCTCCGTAGAGAAGTATCTTTAATCCTGTTGCTTTCATGGCCGTATTGGGAGCAACCCAATATTTACAAGCCAGTATTGATCGCTGGCATCGGGAGAGAGACAAGCGCTTAATTTATAGAAGAAAGTCGTTCTGTTTCTCTATCCGATACGTCTCGGCGTACCGCTGATGTGGCTGATGCTCTCGCACCGGCAACAGGAACGTATTCGATGACTGTGTATTCAGTTTTCAAGGATCAAGCAGCCGATTTTCTTTGGCTGTATCTAAATTGTACCTGTTCCTCATGCAAGTTTTTATTGCCTCGTAGGTATAGTTTTGAGGTTATTCACGACCTAAAAATATGTAATCAAGGGTTGTCTCAAAGCGCACAACCAGTTCGATTGCCAAATCAATAGAGATACCTCTGTTGCCGGTTTCAATTCGTGCAATGGTGTTTGCGGCAACACCTAACTGCTCCGCAAGCTGTTCCTGTGTAAGCCCATGTTCCTTTCTCAAGGCTTTAATTCTTTTTCCGCTTTCAACCAAGTCGTAATACATTTTCGTTCCTCCGTGTTTTTGAATTTGTGAAGTTGCAAAATCAAAAACAGCGGGAGGAGATCGTGCCCGATTCTCAATACCCTTTGCCATCTGCCTGTCCTCCTTGCAGGCATAAAAAAAGAGCCGGAGTAAATTACTCCAAGCTCTCGTTCATGCCTTTGTGTTAATTATGGGGGAAAATAGGCAGGTATAAAAAAAGCCCCGTACCCATTACAGGCACGAGGCGTAACTCTCTCTATTCAATTTTATGCCGCTATCTCCCAGCATAGCCATTTTAACACTGGACAAGTCGGACTTTCAGTAGGGGAACCGTCGTATTTTCATCGGATTTTAGTCGGACTAAAATCCTGTCTTAGCATTCACAATAACACAATGCTTCTTCCTCCCGGGCACTTTCCAGGAAATCTTTCAATTTAGGAATGGCTGTTCCCCAAAGTGACAGACCAAATAACAGTATCGCTTCTTTCTTTCGGTCATAGTAGGTGCTGCGTTCCATATTCAAAACCTCCAGCATTTCTGATTCCCTGTACTTGAAGCGGTTGAGATATGCCTTTGAGATAATCTCACAGTACAGAGCGCCTTTATCTGGATATTCTCTGATTTTCAACATAGCCATATCTACCAGTTCAATGATCCACTTTGTCTCAAATAAGCTGCGAATGCGTTCTTCAAATCGTTCTCTCGCTTCATCCGGAGCAAAGTTCTCCAGATAAATCAATGCACCATCTAAGCTGTCACCGTAAGTACAAATAAGGGTATCACATACATCATTCGCACGATCAATGGTAGACCAGCACACCTCTCGATATATGGATAAAATCAGCTTTGCTCTTTCATACAGAACCTTCTCGTCAATGTTCTGCATCCGGCAAAGCATTCGAATACTGCTTAATACCTGTGTATTATATCTGCTCATTCAGAATCTCCTTTCAGCCTAATCCATAAAATAAGAATTCCTTTCTAACTCCTGTCACTTGGCTAAAGGGAAACAAATACCATGGGACAAGAATGACTATAACTTCCGATATTTGATTAAAATAACAGAAGTGAAATCGGAAGTTCTTGACTTTATAAAAGTTCCGATATATAATTAAGTGGAATTAAAACTTCTGTTATGATTCTTATTATAGCATTTTCCAGAAGTTTGTCAACAAATAATCGGAAGTTACGAATAAATATTTTTTGAAAGGAAGGATACTACCATGACATTTGGAGAAAAAATTAAAGAAGCTCGTTTGGCTATGAACCTATCTCAAACGGAGCTTGCCCAGATGACCGGCATTTCCGAAAGATCCCTTTACACCTATGAGCAGCTCGGAACACTCCCCAGAAAAAGCAACATCAGAAAACTTGCTGAAGCACTGCATATCTCTGTGTCCTATCTTTTGGACGAATCTGAAACGGATAGCCAGAGCCATATAGATCAGGATATGTTTATTTTAGAGGCAAAGGAAAACTTCGGTTCAAAAGGAGCAAAAGAAGCTCAGGAAGTGTTGGGTCGTGTAAATTCTCTGTTTGCCGGTGGAGAATTGGACGAGGACGCAAAAGATGTATTCTTCCAGGCGATTATGTCAGTTTATATGGACTCTAAGAAAACAGCACGGGAAAAGTACACTCCGAAGAAATACAGAAAGCATAAAGATAAAGAGTAAAATCCTCAAGCACAGAATATGTTTTCTGTGTGCGATTCGGAGGTGAAGCAAATGAAAACGGCAGAGCATATCATTGAAACTGTCGATAAGCTTGTGCGAAAATATCACACCAGAGACCCTTACGAGCTATGTCAGCTGTTAGGTATCAAAATCCACTATTACGATTTACAGAAGAAATTGAAGGGCTTCTTCTATTACCAGTCCAGACAAAAGAATATCGTGATAGATCACAATGTGAACGGTATCCTGGAGCGTATATTAGTCGCACATGAATTAGGACACGCTGTCCTGCATACAAAAATCGCTATGATGCACGGCTTTCAAGAAATGGAAGTTTTTGATGATAGATCAATCGAAGAAAATGAAGCAAACTTCTTTGCGGCGGAGCTTCTGTTAGAAGATGGGAAAGTCCTGGAATGCCTTTCGGAACACACATTTTTTGAAACGGCTAAAATGCTCTATGTACCGGCAGCATTATTAGACTACAAATTCAGCCTGCTCCACGAAAAAGGAGAGCTGGTAAATTCGATGTATATTCGTAAAGCAGATTTCCTGAAAGAAGATCTTCATGCCTACGATAACGACATTGGTTATGGCGATATATGAATATCTATTTTTATATCTTTACAGAAAAAGTCCACCAGTACGATGCGTAGTGCATCATGACTGGTGGACTTTTTGCTTCTTAAAGAATCAGTATATTGTGCTGCAAAAAAGAACCCCATAGCAGTTCACTCTGTACCGTCAATGGGCTTCTTTTTCATTATATCAATCAAGCTCCGCTTTTTTTATCATCTCTTGCTGGTCAATCAAGACATCAATCAACTTTCCTACGGTTATCAATGTTGTTACATTACACTTTTTCAGTTTTGCAGCAATCTCATTATCAATGATGCTGTCGCATTTTGCATATGGGGTATCCAGTAAAAAATAGTCAAAGTTCTTTTCCAAGACGAATGCCAGTTTTAGAAGCATTGCCAAAGAAACTTTCGTCTGTCCAACTTCAACATGGCTCATATGATTGTTCGAGCAACCAACCAACGCACCCAAATCAGCCTGACTATAACCCTTTTCCAGTCGGGCAGCTCTAATGCGCTGACCAATCTTAACGTAATCAATTTCCGGTTGCGTTTCAATCACCTCCATGCTGTGTATGATTCTGCTATACATTATAAAATGTACCAAAAATCTCAACAACCAACATCGGGTGCAAGTTGCATTTATAAATGCAATATGATAAAATTTTATAGGCAGATTGCATTAAATGATAGAATGAAAAGAACCCCAAGACGACAATATGAGCTATCTTGAGGTTCTTTAAAATAAAAAATTCGTAGAGTACATTACTCCACGAATCGCATTCTTCTCTGTTTTTTTTAGTTTATATCTTTATTTTACAAATTGTCGCACTGTTTGTCAATATGTTAGGGACATAAAACACGAGGTTTTGCACAAAAATCCATCTTAGAAAGTTCCAAAGTCACAATTTGCCGTCAGAATTATAGTCATATTGAAGGAGGTGTACCTTATGGCACGAAAAGGAGAAAATATTTACAAAAGGAAAGACGGCAGATGGGAAGGAAGATACATTAAGTCCCGATCTTCTACAGGCAAAGCCAATTACGGTTATGTTTATGCAAAGTCATATCGAGAAGTCAAGGCAAAACTTATCAGTCAAAGTTCGTGCACGAGTAATTCTGTCACTGTCGATCCAGAAATTAGCTCAGATCAATTTGAACAGGTTGCTATGGAATGGTTTCAAGCTATATGTCCTAAAGTGAAGGAATCTACAAGCAACAAATATAGGAATCTTCTCAGCTCGTATATACTTCCTGTGTTCGGAAGCAAACAATTGCGTGATATAACACACGAGTTTATTGAAACGCAGTGTAATTTTTTCCTTGTTTCTGGTGGATTAAAGGAGAATGGACTTTCCTCTAAAACTGTTTCAGATATTTTATCTCTAATTCGAAATGTCTTACAATTTGCCACCCGAAACGGGAAAGCCATTTCTTGTGACGCACGATCTATACAGATAAAACGTCAAACGAAGGAAATGAGAGTTTTGAGTCGTGCTGAACAGGAAAAATTATGCCAATACTTGTATTCTAATCTTGATTCCTGCAATATTGGTATATTAGTAGATGCTAAAAATTTGTAATTAAGAAGGAGTGATTACATGAACAAAAATATAAAATATTCTCAAAACTTTTTAACGAGTGAAAAAGTACTCAACCAAATAATAAAACAATTGAATTTAAAAGAAACCGATACCGTTTACGAAATTGGAACAGGTAAAGGGCATTTAACGACGAAACTGGCTAAAATAAGTAAACAGGTAACGTCTATTGAATTAGACAGTCATCTATTCAACTTATCGTCAGAAAAATTAAAACTGAATACTCGTGTCACTTTAATTCACCAAGATATTCTACAGTTTCAATTCCCTAACAAACAGAGGTATAAAATTGTTGGGAGTATTCCTTACCATTTAAGCACACAAATTATTAAAAAAGTGGTTTTTGAAAGCCATGCGTCTGACATCTATCTGATTGTTGAAGAAGGATTCTACAAGCGTACCTTGGATATTCACCGAACACTAGGGTTGCTCTTGCACACTCAAGTCTCGATTCAGCAATTGCTTAAGCTGCCAGCGGAATGCTTTCATCCTAAACCAAAAGTAAACAGTGTCTTAATAAAACTTACCCGCCATACCACAGATGTTCCAGATAAATATTGGAAGCTATATACGTACTTTGTTTCAAAATGGGTCAATCGAGAATATCGTCAACTGTTTACTAAAAATCAGTTTCATCAAGCAATGAAACACGCCAAAGTAAACAATTTAAGTACCGTTACTTATGAGCAAGTATTGTCTATTTTTAATAGTTATCTATCATTTAACGGGAGGAAATAATTCTATGAGTCGCTTTTGTAAATTTGGAAAGTTACACGTTACTAAAGGGAATGTAGATAAATTATTAGGTATACTACTGACAGCTTCCAAGGAGCTAAAGAGGTCCCTAGCGCCTACGGGGAATTTGTATCGATAAGGGGTACAAATTCCCACTAAGCGCTCGGGACCCCTTGTAGGAAAATGTCCTAAGTGTGGCAACAATATTGTATTAAAAAAATCGTTTTATGGTTGTTCAAATTATCCTGAATGTACCTTCACTTTAGCTGAACATTTTAGAAAGAAAAAACTCACCAAAACAAATGTAAAAGAATTACTAGAGGGAAAAGAAACCCTGGTAAAAGGAATCAAAACGAAAGATACTCAACTCATCCATGCAACGATGATAGGGTTGCAGCATTGCAAAATTTAGGTGTACCCTATTCTCGATACTAAATTCATAATCTCACAAATTGGCAAGCAGTGTAAACCTGTACAGGTTCACTCATTTTCTCGATTTTCCCTTCGGTGCAATCTTCGCAAATTTGCTTGTTGGGGAAGCATCCCCAATCCCCTTTGAACATCATCTGCCGATGATGGCTACACGATTTTCAATCGTTTCTCAAAGAACAGTAGAATAAAAATTTGCCCATGGTTGAAAGCACCGAAATCGAAAAGCAAAAAAGCAGCCACGATCCGCACCCTTTGGGGAGTGCAGACCGTGGCTTTTTGCTTTAACGGAAGTTCTTCTTTTCCTCTTTCTCTTTCTCTTTTTCCTGCTCTTTCTGCCTGTCGATATTCAAAATCGTTTCAACCGTCCGTTTGGCAATCAGCAGTTCTTCTTTCTCTTTTCTGATCTGACGGTACTCAGCGTAGTCCTGCTTTTTCTGGACTGCCAGCTGATGAAACTCCTCATACAATGATTGCATGGACGGGAGCTTTGTAATCTGCAATTCATCAAAGGCTTGCTTCGCCGCTTTATGAATTGTGATTTCCTGACGGTGTTCTTCAAAGAATTTTTTGCTATATCCAGACTTGCGGTACTCGATATAAATTTGCCTTGTGTTGCGATAATTTTTGATGTGCTGCTGCAACGCCTGAACCTCAACCATACGTTTCTCTGCGACCTTGATAGAATCAGAAAGCGCATCGAACCGGGCAGACAGATTTTCAATATGAGCAGTCAGATCGTCGTAGTTGCCCAAGCCTTTTTCTTTCAGTAGGATTACCGTTCGGGCAGCTTCTTTTCGGTTGAACTTCTTCGCCCACTTTTCATAACCGACCGTCTTGCCCTCGGCCATCTTTGCCTGAATATCAATCAGCATCTGGAACTGCTTCGGGGCAGGAGCCTTGGCAGAGCCGCCTTTTGATTTGTGCAGGTTCTTGCCGGAGATAACCGCTTGAATTTCCTCTTTGCTATATCCTTCGCCCAGGGAACGCAGCCGAATGAAACGCTTCTGATTCTCGCCCTTGAACGCAGGCTGCTTTCCATCCTTGAACTCAAATCCCATGTCAGCCAGAGCCTGAACAAAGCCATCAAAGCTCTTTGGTTTCTGCTTCAGCACCGCATCAATCGCATCACATAATTCGTCACGCTGGGTACGCTTCTTGGGATAAACAGTTCTTTTCTGGCGCTCCCGATACGGCTTCGGTGTAATAATGGACAGCCCGTGTTCCAGGCAAACCATATCACTGAGTCTTTGCACCGCCAGACCGGAAAGAAAGAAGTTTTTGAATTTCCGTGTGGCATCCAGCGAGGTCGAATTATAAATGATATGATTGTGAATGTGGGATTTGTCGATGTGGGTCGCAACGATGAAAGCGTGTTTTCCCTTTGTCCATCGCATCGCTGTTTCATAGCCGACTTGGTTCGCTTCTTCCGGGGTGATTTCTCCCGGCTTAAAGGACTGGCGTATCTGGTATGCGATGATATTGTTCTTCTGCTGTCTGCCGGTAATATGCTGATACTGCCGTTTGGAAAGCAGAAATTCCTCATCTGCTGTCTTTGGATCACACTCATAGGAACTGATAAATTCGCCATCATTGGTTTTTGCGGCATTTTGTGAGTAGTCGGTTCTGTCTGCCAAACATTGAGCGACCGTCTTTCCCTTATTCACATGGAGTGCAATCAATCTTGTAGCTGCCATTCCCATCACTTCCTTCCCAAAAAGAAAAAGCCACCGGTCGGTGACTTTTCTCTGATATTATCTTATGACCTGATAAATGCTCCCAGACTTTCTCCAATATTCTCGACTTTCATAACAGCCCAGACGAGCAAGAACACCGCTGCTATTGTCGCAATTCCAAGAACCACAAGAATAAGCAGGGACTGCCACAAAGCCTTTACAATGCAGTAAATCGCAGATCCGCCAATGACCAAGAGCAATAAACCAATTACATAGGACACAACATTTGTAAGCAGATTTCCAAGAATGCAAATCACTTTTACAACGAACAGCACCGGCAGTGCCAATATCTTCAATACCAGCTTCATAGGCTCAACCCCTTTCTTTTAATTATATTGTACAAGGGTATCTGCCATAACGCAATGATGTCAACCCTTATGTAAAAGCCGCAGCCGAAACTGCGACTTCCCAACAAGTTGTCGGATTACTGGATTGAGGACAGGCGAACAAGAACTTCTCTCATGTCCGTCCAGATCTCCTCCAGCCGTTTTTGCAAATCCTCAATGTCAGCACGATAGATGCTGCCTGTTTCGTTCGCTCGCTTTGCGTACTGGTTCAGGTTGTTGGAGCAGATTCGCAGGAGCGAAACCAGGGCTTTCACATCCTGCAAATCCAGTCTGATACAGTAACCATCCAGAGCCATTTTCCGCAGATAGGCTCCCATGCTGCGGATGCCAAGCTCGTCCATCTTCTCATGGATTCGCTCGACCTCCTCCTTGGATGCAAGGAAATGAACATCCTGATCTCGCTTTGCCATTACAACACCTCCTCACGGGTTTCAGAGTATTTTGCAGGCGGGATATGCTCCGCTTTGGATTTCAGATCAGCCAACACAGAAGGACGCTCTGACTCGCTTCTTTCGTCACGATTTTCCACAGAGTCCTCCATATTCAGGGCTGCATCCAGTTCTGCCAGTCGCTGACTTTTGGCTGTCAGCTCTGCTTCCTGCGGGAACGGTTTTCCAACCTCCGCCTTGGCTGCTTCCTGCTGATTGTAGAGATTATTCAACTGCTCATTGGCTCGTTCTAAGCGCTCAAGGATGCCTGCAAGGGCATTGTCCAGTCGGGTGATATTTCCTCGTGCGTCCGTTCCAAGGGCTACTCTGTGGCTCACAGCGCCCTTCAGGGTCACATCGAACTCGTTCCGGAAACTGTCAAACGAAAGCTCCATCTGAAAGCCACGGTAACTGCCAAGAGGAACCGGATCGGCACTTTTCGTGTCCTTACAAGCCGCAAGGAGGATTTCACCGGCATCTGCCTTTTCGGTGTAGGCTTTGCCCATGATTTCCATGCCGCAAAAGCCATCGGCAATCTGCGGGTGTGCTTCCACGGTTTTAATATCAGCTTCAAAGCCATGAATATAGCCTGTCTGCTTTTCAATCTCAGCCGGGAAGTATTTCAGAAGCTTATCTTCCATACGGTACTGCTGGCTCTGGTGGTCAGCTTTCAGCACCTTCAGCCTTGCCACATCAATGTCCAAGTCCATCTTTTCCTTGATAAGCGGATTGCCGGCACACAGCGCCTTGATCTCCGCATAGGACAGCGCCTGCTCATCCACATCGTCACAGGAGCGAACCGGTGATTTGGAGGTCATAATCTGAGAAATAAACTTCTGCTTGTTTTCCAAGGTCTGATACAGGTAGGCATCGAAGGTTCCCTCGGTCACATACTGATACACCTGAACCTCTTTGTTCCGGTTGCCCTGACGGATGATACGACCGTTTCTCTGGGTCATATCAGACGGACGCCAACCCACATCCAAGTGGTGAACTGCCACCAATTTGTCCTGGACGTTGGTTCCTGCACCCATCTTTTGCGTACTGCCAAGAAGCACTCGCACCTGCCCGGTACGAACCTTGGCAAAGAGGTCTTTTTTCTTTGCCTCGGTATCTGCATCATGGATAAAGGCAACTTCTTCCGCAGGCACACCGTTTGCAATCAGCTTGGTTTTGACATCATCATAGACATTGAAGGTTCCATCATTTTTCGGTGTGCTAAGGTCGCAGAACACCAACTGGGTCAATTTGTCAGCCTGACCGTCCTGCCAGATACGCAGGATATTTCCCACGCAGGCATTGAGCTTGCTGTCAGGGTCATCGGGTAACAGGGTGTTCATTAGCCGCTGATCCAGTCCCAATTTTCGTCCGTCGCTGGTAATCTTGAGCATATTATCGACGGACGGGTCTACAATACCGGCATGAACATCTGCTGCTCTCTCTGAAAGGGAAGCCACCATATCCTTCTGGTACTCAGAGGGCTGAACCACAACCGTTTCAAACTTTGCTTCGGGAACAGGGAGATGCAACTGGTCAGAGGTCTTGATGTCGGCAACCTCCTTGAACATATTCATCAGTTCAGGCAGGTTGAAGAACTTCGCAAATCGGGTTCTGGCACGATAGCCGGTTCCCTCCGGTGCAAGCTCAATCGCAGTTGTTGTTTCTCCGAAGGTCGATGCCCAGGAATCAAAATGGGTCAGGTTCTTTTGCTGGAGCGTACTGTACTGGAGATAGCGCATGACCGTATAAAGCTCGGTCATCGAGTTACTTACTGGAGTACCGGTTGCAAAGATCACACCACGCCCGCCGGTCAGCTCATCCATATAGCGGCACTTCATAAACATATCCGAAGATTTCTGGGCTTCGGAGGTGGACAGACCTGCCACATTTCGCATTTTTGTGTAGAGGAACAAATTCTTGAACGCATGGCTTTCGTCCACAAACAGCCGGTCTACACCCAACTGCTCAAAGGTAATGACATCATCTTTCTTGTCAGCGGCAAGGAGCTTGTCCAGTCTGGCTTCCAATGATTTTCGTGTTTTCTCCATCTGCTTGATCGTGAAGTTTTCGCCACGCTGCCATTTCAGCTCCGCAATCGCACCCTCGATCTCATCAATCTGCTCCCGCAGCTGCCGTTCCTGTCGTTCGGCAGAAAGCGGGATTTTTTCAAACTGGCTGTGACCGATGATGACTGCATCATAGTCACCCGTTGCGATACGAGCGCAGAACTTCTTACGGTTTGCTGTTTCAAAATCCTTCTTGGTGGCAACAAGGAGCTTGGCACTCGGATAGAGGTGCAGGAACTCGTTTGCCCACTGTAAGGTCAAGTGATTCGGCACAACGAACAGGGATTTCTGGCTCAATCCAAGCCGTTTACTCTCCATAGCCGATGCAGCCATCTCGAAGGTCTTGCCCGCACCAACTTCGTGTGCAAGCAGCGTATTTCCACCATATAGCACATGAGCGATAGCATTTCTCTGGTGTTCACGGAGGGTAATATCCGGGTTCATGCCGCCGAAACGGATATGAGAGCCATCATACTCACGAGGTCTGGTGGAGTTAAAAAGTTCGTTGTACTTGGTGGAAAGGGTTTCTCGTCTGTGCGGATCTCTCCAAATCCAATCTCGGAACGCATCCTTGATTGCCTGCTGTTTCTGCTGTGCCAGGGTAGTTTCTTTTTTATTGAGGACACGCTTCTGCTTACCATCTGCATCTTCAATCGTATCATAGATACGAATATCCTTCAGATTCAGCGTTTCCTCCAGAATCCGATATGCGTTGGCTCGCTCTGTACCGTAGGTGACATACGCCGCCACATCGTTGTAGTTGGGAGAACTCTTACCGTTGATGCGCCACTCTGCGGTCAGCTCGGAGAACTTGACCTCAATGGAACGGCGCAAGTAATACGGCGTTTCAAAGGTTTCCTCCATGAACTGCTGAATATAATCGGCATCAATCCATGTTGCACCCAAACGCACATCAATCTCGGACGCATCCAAGTCCTTCGGCTGTGCTTTCTGCAAGGCTTCCACATTGATGTGGAAGGAAGAATCCCTGTCTGCCGCCATCTGTGCGACACGCAGCTTGCTTCTTACATCACCGGAAAGGTAATCATCGGCAGTCTGCCATCCAACTTCCACAGCATCGGGAGCCATCGGGTCTTTGAAGATCACCCCTCGAAGCTCTGCCTGAATCGCATCGTATTCTCCAGGTGTTCCAAGCAGCTGTGCCATAAACGGCAAATCCACCTTGCCACGCTCACCGATAGAGATTGCCAGAGCTTCGGACGGCGTATCCACGCTCGTCACTCTGCGTTCCGGCTTGATGGTTCGCTTGGTGAACATATCCGCCTTGCTTTTCAGATTGCCGTCCTCATCCACATTTTCCAGAGAACACAGGAGATAGTAGGAGGAATCGTCAGCAAATGCCTGACCATTGGCTCGATTATTGATAAGCCCGTTCTTTGCGGCAAACGCATCGTAGGCATCATTCAGTTCTGCCTGTTTCTGAGTAATCATTTCATCCGGGTAATCCTCAAGCTGATATTCGATCAGCTCGTTGACGATACCACGAAGTTCCACCATGCCCATCACACGGTCTTTTGCTTTCTCATTCAGGTCTACACGGCGCATCAGGGAGTTTTCACGGAAGTACACATTGCCATCCACCACGGTATAAGAGAAATTCTTTACATCCGGGGTTGCAGGAATGGTTTCGATTTCCTTACCCTTGTCAGCTTCGGGAAGCTCCACAGCCTGATAGGTTCCTTGGATGTGGGAAACTGCTTCTTTCAGAAGTTCGGACAGTTCCATGCCCTCAATGGGACGCACTGTAATGTCCATGCCGTAGGCGGTACTTTCTTCCACCGTATCGCCCAGAACCATTTCAGGATGAGCGACAAAGTAGCTGTTCATGGTGTGTCCTTCTTCGGTGCGGTCAAGGTTTACCCATTCCGGTACAATGTCAATCGGATGGTCACGCTTTTGCAGGAACAGGATGTCGGACACGACTTCCGTGCCTGCGTTTTTCTTAAAGGCATCGTTTGGCAGACGGATTGCACCAAGCAGTTCCGCCCTCTGCGCCATATATCGCCTTGCGTCAGAGTTCTTGGAATCCATGGTGTAACGGCTTGTCACAAAAGCGACCACACCACCGGGACGAACCTGATCCAAAGCCTTGGCAAAGAAATAGTTGTGAATGGAGAATCCCAGCTTGTCATACGGCTTGTCGGACACTTTGTAGTTGCCGAAAGGGACATTACCCACAGCCAGATCGTAAAAGTCTCGGCGGTCTGTCGTTTCAAAACCGGCTACTTTGATTTCTGCGTTGGGATAGAGCTTCTGAGCAATTCTGCCGGTGATGGAATCCAGTTCCACACCATACAAACGGCTGCTCTGCATTTCAGGAGGGAGCATACCAAAGAAGTTGCCGATACCCATAGCAGGCTCCAGAATATTTCCTGTTTCAAAGCCCATCTGTCCGACCGCATCGTAGATGGAGCGAATGACCGTAGGGCTGGTGTAATGTGCGTTCAGGGTGGAAGCTCTTGCCGCAGCATATTCATCTTCGGAAAGCAGGTTTTTCAGTGTCTGATACTCCTTCGCCCAATTTCCCTTGTCCGGGTCAAAGGCATCTGCCAGACCGCCCCAACCGACATAATTCGACAAAATCTCCTGTTCTTCGGTAGTGGCGTTCCTGTTCTCGCTTTCCAGTTTGAACAGAGTTTCAATGGCTGCGATGTTTCTTGCGAATTTCTGCTTCGGTCCACCTTCACCGATGTTGTCATCCGTGATGTGGAAGTTCACCGCAGGAACAGGTGGGATTTCTCTGGTGGTGATGGACTGCTCAAGCTGAGCGATAATGTCCATGACTTCGGCATTCTGCCATCCGTCCACCTGGGCATAATCCTGAATGATGGTGTCCTTTCCATCTACGCACTGTACGAAGTCCAGACTACCCGGCAGATCTCTGGTATTCATTGCACCCAGGGCTTTTCTCTGCGTGTCAGGAAGTGCATAGTAGGCTCGCAGGGCATCATCAAAGGAACTGTATTCCTTGATGTCCAGCGCACCCCGCTTCTGAATGTCCTCGGCAACATAAAAATGATCGATGAAGTGTTCCGGTTCCTGCTGTTCGGGTTCCGCACTGGCTCTGACCTGTGCGTGTGCCTTTTCGTCAGGGTAGTCCCCATAGATACGGATGCACTTATGCTCCTGCTGATCGTAAACGGCAGCACCATCGTACTTGAATCCGTCATCCTCCATGGTTCCGTCCACATAGCCCTGGGCAGCTTTTTCCGCTTCTTCCAGAGTGTAGTAGTCCAGTTTATCATCGAAGCCGTTTTCAAAGTGATGGTAGGCGGCAACCAGATAGCGGGGAGCCATGCGCTCCTCGTAGCTGTTAATCATCTCAGGTGTCAGCCATTCTGGTTTGTCGGGAATCATTTCATACAGCTCACGCATCTTGGCAATCTGTGCATGGCGGTTGCCTGCCCACAGATGCTTTTCGCTGTGCTGTCCTGCACCAAGGAAGTATTCGCAGTCCATACGCAGACGGTCTAACAGCTGATACTCAGGGGTGTAGTCCCTCGGTTCGGTTTTGCCCAGAAAATCCTCTGTAACGGGCTTTTCTTCGGTTTGGGCATCAACCCTTACCGCATGGTTTCTTTCGTCCTGAGAGAGCATACGCTCGAAATTCTCACGATTCTCGGCACGGAAGATGGGATAAGCAAGCGTAGGGTCACGCAGCTGAACTTCTCTGTCCGTGATCTGCTCCACACGGAAAGCTGTATCGTCCAGATATACCGTGTCACCGACCTGATAATTCCATTTCGGTTCCTCGGAAGCAGATGCTTCCACAACTTCGGCAGGCTCTGCCACAGGCGCTTCTGGCTGAACCGACTCCATCGCAGCTACGGACTGACGAACTTCCTCCAAATAGTCATTGGCAAGCCATTCGTCCGTGAAGTATTCCGTAACGCCTTCCGGGTCTACATAGTAGTCATCGGTCTGATTATCCCAGATCGCATACTCGCCATCCTCGGTATCAATCACTGCGAAACGGTCATAAACATCTTCCAACGGATCAGTTTTAGCTTCTTCGATAGCCTGTCGTTCCGCTTCTTCCTCCGGGCTGAGGTAGCGTCCCTTTCGTATCAGACCGTCGATTCTCTGCACCACCTGCGCCCAGGACATCTGCAATTTATCGCAACCGCTCTTGGTGTAAGCAACACCCTTGGCATCGTGATCCTGACCGCTGTGCGTTGCACCAGAGCAGGCATGGGAATGACCACCGGTTCCGTATTCATGCTTCAGGAAGTCCATCTTTTCCTTGGCAGAATGATTCTCCTGCCAGTAGTTATAAATACGGGCTTTACCACCGGAAAAGCCGCTTCCACGGGTCAAGTCTGCATTGACTTCATCATCCGTAATGAACTGGCGGACAAGGGGCATCTGCATCATATCGGTCTGATACTCACGCAAAGGCATATTCAACTCATACAGCTGTTTCTGAATGAGATTCAGCTTGTGATAGTGAAAACGAAGCAGATCGGGATTTTCCGCAAGGGTTTTTCTAAATTCCGAATACTGCTGTACCAAGGTTGCGTGGAAACGAGGGTCATCCAACTTTTCAGCCAAGTCTGCGGTTTCGTCAGGGAAACCACGAAACGGTTCCTGATGAAGAATTGCCAGATAGTTGCTGGAACGGGCTTCTTCACTCAAATCGTGATAAAGATGCCACAGGGATTCTGCCAACTTCTGACGCTCATATCCGGATGCTTCTACCAGTTCCACATTAGTTGCGAACCGACCATTTTCAAGCAGTTCTCCAATGCGCTCGGCAACCGTTTCCCAAGAAACGATCTGCGCTCTGGGGCTGTCAATGGCAGAGGAACCTTTGGCAAGGTGGATACCGTCCTCGGCATACCACGCACAGATATTCCCGCTATCTTCTTTCAGACCATAGCCGCCGTGATAGACCTGCTTTAAGGTCTGAACGATTTCTTCCAACGGCTTCTGCTTCATATATTCCAGCGCTACGACTTTTCGGGCTTCATCGGTATTGCTACCAAGCAGAAGGAAGTGGTCGATTTCTTCCTGGGCAAAAGAAAAAGCAGAGGGCGTAAAGCTCTCTGCTCGGTCGATAAAACTGATTTGTTCATTTTCGGAGAGGAAAAGGTTCAGACTCAGCTGTTGATAAGCTCCGTCATCACGACTTCCTCCGCCTGTGCTTTCAGGCTGTTCATGTGCTGCACCCACGCCATCTGCTGCGTTTCCTTGTCCGGTGCGGGGCTGTCCTTCAGGTACTGCTCCATCAGAAACTCCACTCTGGCTTTCGCTGTTTCCTCGATCTCCCACAGGTGCGGGAACAGGCTCTCCGTCAGAATCATGTCGTTCAGGAGCATCGGATTGTTCTGTTCCAAAAATGCTCGACGCATCCTGCCGTACTTGCCCAGAGGTTTCTCTCCCTCGTTCTCCAACTGAAGGTTCGGAATCTGATAATCTCCGGCCTGTCTGTAAGTCATCTCGCTCATAATCTGTACTCCTTTCGGTAGCTTTAATCTGCTCATGTTCTCCAATCGCTTTTTCGATTTCCTGAAACATCCTTGTGCTGATGGCATTCACCGCAGTACCAAGGGCATTTACCGTCTGTCTGGTGTTAAAATCAAACACCTTCTGGAAATCCTCATGCTCGAAGTAGTTGTCGGGACTTTCCACGAACCGGCAATACATCGTATAGGATACGCTGTTTGCCACCGCATTTTTGAAAGCTACTTCGATGTTGAGTTCATCATACTCCTCAAGGAAGCTGTTGGCAACGATGTCGAGGAACTGCTTTTTGTAATCGTCCCAATACTCAGCCGCCAGTGCGGATGCAATATCTTCAAGCTGTGCTTCCAGTACCCCGTCAGCGGCAACACCGAAGGTACGCTCCATCGCTTCCATGACATAGGAGCGGTTTTCAGGCGTCACCTCCCACGGTTTCAGTTCCGGGGAAGAACGGCGAACGCCGGTATCCGCCACATCAAACACATAGCGCAGATACGGTTTATCCCTGTTCATCACAAACAGAGCAATGCCGGTAGAGCCACGCTTTACATATCTGCGGTAATTTTCAGCGTTCCAGTCCTCATAGGGCTTGCAAAAGGTCGCATTGGGGCGCTGAGCATAAATCATCACCTGTTCCGGATAGGTGAACTCATAGTTGCGGGACATCGTTCTCAAAAACGAAGTCCAGTTATCTGTGTTCGAGGTGATTTTCCCAATCGTTTCTTTTGCTAATCCGGAATAAAATCGCTCTTTTGCGTTCATTGTATCCCTCCAATCCTATCAATCCGGATAAAGGTTCAGCTTCTCAAAGGCGGCATCGTCCATGGCTGAAACTTTACGGAGAACCGAGTCTGCCAAAGCAAAAAGCTCTGACTCGTCCTCCGAAAGCTGTTCCTTCATCAGTGTCAGTGCTTCACACAGCCCTGACCTTGTGCCAGGGCTGTAAAGCATCATCATGTTCCGCTCATCCTGTGTGAAATCCATCATTCAATCTCCCTTTCCGGGTGGCTCTTGGGCGGCTTATGGGAAACATCCGGCACGGGCTTTTCCTTTAACTGCTCCAACACCGAAGGACGTTCCTCTAATCCGGACGCTTTTCCGTTATTGATGATACCGTCAATCATCCCATAATCATCTTCCATTGCCATCTCTGCGTTTTTCAGGTAGTTTTCGGACTTCATAAAGTTTTCCAGCTTCTGAAACCCAACAGAATCTACATAGTGAAAGGATACCTCACCGACTACCTTTAAGGCTACGATGTCGCTGACCGACATACTGTGACCACGGAAATCATCCGGGTGGTCAATATTGAACTTTACATACAAATCTTCCAGCTGCCGATTCACATCCTCGGACATAGAAATGGAGCCATGATAGACCACCTCGTAACGGTCAATCTCAGGCTCCATTTCTTTCTTCTGAAGGTAGCTGTAATTTGCAAACATGAGCGGGATATTATCGTCTACATCTTCCCGCAGCTGAAGAATCGCATAGGAATCCGTGGGGCTTTCCAGAAAAGCAACCATTCTGTCATCCGGGGTGGTATTTCCGTGAACATCATCCCATTTTTCGTTTTTCATATCCGTGTCCTCCTTATCGTTCAGGCTCTTTGCGTTTGGGAGAGGGACTGGCAGGCGCAGCTTTTTCTGCGGCCTGTGCCAGTTTTTCCATGACCGACTCACGCTTCGGAGAGTCGAGCTTATCCAGCTGACTTTTCAGCACTTTGGCAACCTCAACCGCAGTTTCCTCACGGGCTTCTTCAATGGCTGTATTCAGGAACTCACGATACGGAGCCGTATTACCAGCGGCAAGATCTGCCTTGATTTCTTGGATATGCGCCTGCACATCATCGACCTGATCCATATATTCATAGGGGTCGAAGTTCTCTGCAAAACGGTCGAGCTTAAAAGCAAGCTCAGCGATAGGGTCATTGACCACCACCGCCTGTCTGCCGACTTCAAAAGCCTGCTCCATGACATCCTCATAGAACATTGCCCGCAGTTCCCGGCGCTCCAGCCCGAAGGATTCCAGAATATCCCGGCGGACTTCGAGCATGGACAGTTCAGGGTTATCAACCTGACCGCCATCAATCTCGTTGTAGTTTTCATCCAACAGGGTGTAGTCGTAACCATCTTCGCAGGTCTGCACCGCAAGGATTCTATCCTTTCCGACCTTCCATGCGGCTTCATCGCCCATAATCTCAGGCTCCGGCATATAGCTTGCGCCGTTGCGCTCCATAATTTCTGCAAACTGGCAGATATGAAACACATTGTATCCGATCTGCGTATGATACTCGTCAATGAAGGTGCAGGGCTTCACAACCATTTCATCCGGGTAGTGAATCTGCACACAGCTGCCATCGGGGATATGAAACAAATCCTTATAATGGCTGTCGATAAATCGGATTTCCTTACCATCCGGGTTGTACTCATTTGTCATTTGCGCTTTCCTCCATTTTCAAATTCCATACTGAACTTCGTTTTGCCATCATCTGATACCTCCATAAAGACGGTGGCATCAAAGGTGTTGCCCGTTCTTTCGGACTTGCAATTCTTGAGCTTTACCTTGCCGGAACCAAGCAATTTCTGCGCCGTGGCAGAAGTCATGCTCTTGCCGATGCTCGCAAAGTAGCGATTGTTTTTCCAGAGGGCAAATTTGCAAGCTCTGTTGGAACAGAAAAATGCCTTGGCTTTGTCCTCTACAGCACTGCCGCAGAGCGGGCATTTGCCGATAGAATTGGCTTCTTTCGACATCATAACCTCGGAATCACGGATTACTTCATAGTTCTGAATCAGACCGGCAATCACATCTTTGATCTCGTCCATAAAGTCCTCGCTGGCATATTCGCCTTTCTCAATGAGCAACAATTTTTCTTCCCAATCCGCCGTCATGGATGGGGACTGAATCTGTTCCGGCATGACTGTTACCAGAGCCGTACCCTTGTGGGTCGGAATCAGGTGTTTGGTTTTCTTATCACCCTTACGCTCCAGAAAACCGATGCGAACCAGCTTCTCAATGATACCGGCACGGGTCGCAGGCGTTCCCAAACCTTTGCGCTCCACCTCATCAGGCATTTCGTCCGCACCGGCAGTTTCCATAGCAGAAAGCAGAGTATCCTCGGTAAAGTGTTTAGGGGGAGATGTTTTCCCTTCCTTGATTTCCGTGCCGCTGACGGTCATTTCGTCACCAACGGAAACAGAAGGGAGTGTCTGCACGTTTTCGTCGGATTTTGTCGAATCATTTTTCTGAACCAGAGCTTTCCATCCATCCTGCACAACAGTTTTGCCTTTGGTGGAAAACACGGTACCGCCACAGTCCAGCTCAATAACTGTCTCTGCGTATCGGTGCGGATCGCCAACAGCTACGCACAACCGATTCGAGATCAGTTGCAAAATTGCAAGTTCACCCTTGGGAAGTTCGCTCAGATTGCATTTCTGCAATTCTCTGGTCGGAATGATGGCATGGTGATCTGTGACCTTTTTGTTATTCACAACCTGCTCTGCATGAACTGGTATGTTATCCACATCCTCCACGGGGAATGTGTGGAAAGCCAGCTTTACGAGGTCGGTCAGGCTATGTGCCATATCTTCCGTCAGAAACCTGCTGTCGGTACGGGGATAAGTGACCAGTTTCTTTTCATAGAGGTTCTGCGTGTAGTCCAAGGTCTGCTGTGCCGTGTAGCCAAGCACACGGTTGGCTTCTCTCTGTAAACTGGTCAGGTCATAGAGCGCAGGCGGCTTTTCTGTTTTCTCCTTACATTCAGCTTTCTGAACGATTGCCACCGAACAGCTTTGTTTGACAGCTTCGGCTGCTGCCTTGGTTTTGAAGCGTTCGCTTGCAGCCGTAAAACCATCCAATCCAATCTGAACTGTGTAGAACAGTTCAGGCTTGAATGCGGAAATGGCAGCTTCTCGCATAACAGCCATAGCAAGGGTAGGGGTCATAACACGACCAACATTCAGGGTCTGCCCGTAAAGGGTCGAAAAAAGTCGAGTAGCGTTAATACCAACAATCCAGTCGGCTCGTTCTCGACACAGTGCTGCTTCATACAAAGCATCATATTCCGTTCCAGACCTGAGATTTTCAAAGCCCTCCTTGATTGCTACATCTTCCATCGAGGAAATCCAAAGCCGCTCAAACGGCTTTCTGCACCCGGCTTTGTGGTACACCAACCGAAAGATCAGCTCGCCCTCACGACCGGCATCTGTTGCACACACAAGACTCGCAACATCTTCTCTGGCCATGAGCTTTTTCAGAATCCCAAACTGTTTTTTCGTACCGGCAGAAACCTCATACTGCCAGTCCATCGGGAAGATAGGAAGGTCTGCATAAGCCCATTTGCTGTACTTCGCATCATAGACTTCCGGCTGTGCCAGCTCCACCAAATGCCCTACACACCAGCTGACCACATATCCGTTTCCCTCTAAGTAGCCATCCTCACGCTTGGCAGCACCTAACACTTTGGCAATACTCTGTGCAACCGAAGGCTTTTCAGCCAAAACTAATTTCATTTGCATCTGCTCCTTTCACAAAAAAATAAGCAGCCACACACCGTAGTGCATGACTGCTATGTAAAAAGTTCGGAAAGGATTTTTGCAACCTGATACAATTTTCTGTTCTACAATCTCCGTCATAATAAAAATATCTCCATCATTTCAAAAGAGAATGACGGAGATATTTCACCTTGCTTATTCTTGTAGCAACCAATCGGCTATATCGTGAATTTCGATTCCTTCATAGCTATATTGGGGATGTTTGGTTCTGGCAATAATCATTTTCGGATAAGCGTCTCGAATCTGAAGCAGAGGAGAGCATTCTCTCTCAAATGTTTCCTGCCCGGAAATGTTGTCGCTGACCTGAATATAAATCTTTTCGCTACCTCTCTGAGCAACAAAGTCGATTTCCTTTTGATAGAGCTTGCCGACATAGACATCATATCCACGGCGAAGAAGCTCGATACAAACAACGTTTTCATATACTCTGCCATAGTCTATATTTCTGCTTCCCAGTATTGCATATCGAATACCGCTGTCACACAAATAGAACTTTTCAGAGCTTTCAAGGTATTTCTTACCTCGGATGTCATATCTCTTAATATCATAAAATACAAAAGCATTGCACAAATACTTAATGTACTTGCCGACGGTTACATGATTGGTTGGAGTCTCATTTGCTGTCAGTAGCTGACTGACCTTATTCGGAGAAGTCAGGTTGCTGATATTATCCATAAGGAACTCGCTCAGACGTTGTAAAACCAAAGTGTCCGGGAGAGTATATTTCTGTACCAAATCCCTTGTAACAATCGTTTCGTAGACCTCTTTGATATAGTTTGTTCTGTCTTTTTCGGTTCTATAAGCATAGGAACCTGCTAAACCGCCCTTGATAGCGTACTCATCAAAGAGCTTATCTTTGTCACTAATATCATCATAATACTGGCAATATTCCTGGAAGCTGAAAGGAAACACATGAATTTCAATATAGCGTCCGGTAAACAGAGTTGCCAGATCTGCACTCAACAGGAAAGCATTAGAGCCTGTTACATAGATGTCGTATTTTCCCTTAGAGTACAGGCTATTGATTGCCAACTCAAACTTGGGACACATCTGAACCTCGTCTACAAACAGGTAGTTCGTTTTTCCTTCCTGATAATGTTCTTCCACATAGGCGTGTAAGGCATGGTATTCCTTGATTTCTTCATACGCCAAATCCATGAAGTCGATGAAGATAATATTGATGTTTTCAAAATTGCTTTTCAGATACGCAATATACGCCTGCATCAATTTGGACTTACCAGATCGACGAATGCCCGTGATGATCTTGATGTCAGGAGTACCATTCAGTTCAATGATTCTATCGAGATATTTTGCTCTCGTGATTGTTTTCATATAGTCACCCGCTTTCAAAAATTGAAGTTTTTTCATTTCTCGAAACCGCTTCGCTGTACTTATTATACTGTCTGCTAATAGTATATGCAAGATGTCACTTTCAAAAACGCAAATTTTTTTATTTTTTGAAAGCGGAAACTATGTAAAGGCAACCCGAAGGCTGCCCCAGGCATCAAGCCTATCCTGTTTACACAGGTTCATTATCATCTTCATCGACGGAGCTATCTTCATCGTCGTCCTCAAACTCCGGATCGTACCCATAGTCCTCGTCATCGTCCACATAATCAGCATCTGGGTCAGGCTTTGCCGCTTCCTGTGCCTTCTTCTTTTCCTGGACTTTCTTAAATACGAAGAATCCACCACCACAGGCAAGCACAATCAGAGTAAGAATCGCCGGGAGCATATTTGTGGATTTCGGCTTTTCCTCCGGTGTCGGTTCTGTAATTTCAGGAACTGTTTCAACTACTTCCGGCTTTGTTTCCTCAACCGGCTTGGTGAACTCTGCAACTTCTTCCTCGTCCATCAGCTTGAGCAGGTCGGCTTCATCCACCTGATTCAGAAAATGCACGGTTTCCTCGCCCTTATCATCACGGTCAATGATGATATAGAAGTAGTTTCCGTTTTTGGTTACAGCGGTAATGAACTGCTTTCCGCTTTTCGTAGGCGAGCCAGCGTCATCAACCAAAGTCAGATTGCCGTCGGGAGTAAGCGGTAGCATCGGCTCCTCCGGCTCTGTTTCGGGAACTTTTTCTTCGACCGCAGGTTCTTCAGTCGCTACGCTTTCATCTACATAGGCAAATGCCGTTGTAGAAAACACGCCAAAACACATTGCACACGCCAGCAATGCGGCTCCAATTTTCTTAAATCTCATTCTGCGTTTCCTCCTCATTCATAGTATTGATCGTATCAGGCTTCGGAGCCATATCCGCAGCAAACATACGGAGCAGCTCGGAAAGCTGTTCGGGATTCAGGTTCGCAGCATGAACCATCTCATGGATTTCGGAATTTTCCTCCTCACGGTATCTGCGTTCCAGGTCTTTCACCTTAGCATCCCATTCTGCCCGTTTCTTACGGGCTTTTTCAAGGTCTGCACCTATTCTGTCTAACTTGGCACTCAATCGCCATCCCTCCTTTAGTTTCTGATTCTGCCGAAGCAGTAAAAATGCTGTTGCCAGTAATTCGATTCGATAGAAGCGTAGGAAATGGGGTTTCCGCAGTGGATCATCATACCATTGCCAACATAGATACCAACGTGTGATGCACCGGAGGTATCATAAGTGCCTTGGAAGAAAATCAAATCTCCCGGTTTGGCAGAGCTTTTCGGGATAATGTCGCATACGCCCATCAAACCGTTTGCGGTCAAACGACCAACACTCCAACCGTTTCCGCAGTGATTGATTACATAGGAAACAAATCCGGAGCAGTCAAAGGAGGTAGACGGGCTGCTGCCGCCCCACACATACGGGTATCCCAGATATTTTTCAGCTTCCCGAATCATATTGGCAAATCTTGTGTCTGTCAGCGCTTCGCCCGGAATATCATAATCGGTGTACTCGCCGCCAGGGGTGGCGTAAATGTCATTTCCGAAAATATCCGGTCTGTTGCCCCTTGTCTGAAGCAAAATTCTATATCGCTCCATATCATCTTCCGACAAGCCGGAATTTGAAATCACACTGTTCAAGCCCTTATTTCTGAGCTTCACATTCAGAATATAATACTTATACTCTTTCGTTTTTGTTTTGGTTTTTCCAGTAGTCGGGTCAGTGTAGGTGACAGTTTTTGTGCGGGTTTCCACTTCTTCTGTGAGGGTCAGCTCATATTGTTGCTCAAACAGCCATTGCAGGGTAGTCTGCACCTCATCTCTGGTGTAGTCCTCGAATTTTACCGTCAGATATGCCGCAAGCTCGTAAGGATTGTGGTTGATTTCATCAAGGTCATACCGGTACTCGTCATATCCGCTATGAGTACGCTCGATATTATTGATTTTATTGCGGAGCGTAGCTTCCAAAGCCTTGTAATCATTGTCCGCACCGATAATATCTTCCTCTTTTGCGGTAAAAGAAGTTCCCAGAACGATCTGTGTGCCGCCTTGGAACATAGCCGAACAAGACGAGAACATCCCTGAGAGGATCATAAAAAGCAGTCCAGCGATCAAAACAAACAGGATCATTTTAGAGTGTGTGGTGCAAAACTCCGTTACTCTTTCTGTGATGTTCTTGGCTCCCTGAGCTGCTTTGCCCGTTGCCTTGCCTGCACCCTTAGATGCAGAAGCTGTTGTCGAAGCGGTATTCTTACCAGCTTTGGCGGCAGCATATTCTTTCTTGATTGCCCTTTTCTGTTGCCAACGGGAGAACGGGTTGGAACCGGCATCGGGGTTGTCCTTTTTGAACTTCTCATACAGGGCATTTACATTTGCCTTATCTGATTTTTCTACCAGCTTTTCTGCCTTGTCGTAGGCTTTCAGCTTGTGGCTGTAAACGGCATGATCGACGGTATAGGCAGTGGATTCAACAGCCTTGGTCGTTTCCTGCACAGCCTGAACGCCGATATTATCATCCTCATATTCTGACACCGCCCGATGTGCTTTGGATGTGAGCGTGACTGCGGCACCACGGCTTGCCATGTGCTTTACCACAGATGGGCGCTCGATTTCCGCAAACTCCGCTTTTTCAAAACGGAGCTTTGCTTTACGGGAACCGGTTGCATCTGTTTCCAGCTTTAGCTTCGGCTTTGCCTTTTTGGAAGCCAATTTATCTGCCGCTTTCTCAGCCTTGTCAACCGCCTTATCTGCACGGTCGGCAGCTTTCTTCACATGAGAATCTGCAAGGTCATCTTCGGTAAAACGGAGTCGTATAGGTCTTTTCGCCATACATTACGCCTCCTTTTCCTGTGCCACCTCGTTTAACTTCGTGGTCATAATGCGATACAGTTCCAGATCGGTCGGGAATCGGTCAATGAACGGAAGAATCACATTGCCATAGAACAGAAGTCCTTCGCCCTCGCCGGAGTTGGTTACATAGGACAGCTGATGCGGCGAAATGTTCAGCCGCTGTGCCAGAATACTTCGGTCATCGCTTGCCTGATTCAGCATATAGATGAAATCAGAGTTTTCGAGGATGTTGGCAATCTCCGGGGAACGAAGCAGGTCTTTGACATTCTGGGTAATACCGGTCGGCAAGCCGCCCCATTTACGAAATCGCTTCCAGATTTCTACGGAATAGGTTGCCGTCTGTTCTTCCTTCAGAAGCAGATGGAACTCGTCAATATAATATCTGGTCGATTTACCGGCAGAACGGTTGGCAGTTACACGCCCCCAGACTTGATCCTGAACGATCAGCATACCGATTTTCTTCAGCTGATTGCCAAGTTCCTTAATGTCGAAGCATACCAGACGATTCTGAATATCCACAT
Organism: Clostridium sp. TF11-13AC; assembly: GCF_003481065.1. Taxonomy (NCBI): domain Bacteria; kingdom Bacillati; phylum Bacillota; class Clostridia; order Eubacteriales; family Clostridiaceae; genus Clostridium; species Clostridium sp. TF11-13AC. The sequence goes on along the minus strand of NZ_QUKJ01000002.1, from coordinate 64,391 downwards.
TGGTTCTGTTGTTAAACAGTTTCAGAGAACCCTTAACATAGATTTCCAAGGCGGTCGCTACATGATGAGCTTCTTTTTCGTCCTGCTTCAGAAGGGCATCATACAAATCCTCAAGGATCGGCATATTCTCAGGTGCAGGATTGTCGAAATATCTCTGGTAGATCTGATGCACACAACGGTCGATAACCGTCTTTTCGATAGGTTGCAAGCCATCCTTACTGCCCATAATCAACTCACAGAGGGACAGGATAAAATCAGCTTTCAGTGCTACCGGGTTGTCATCCTCAGAGTAGTTCAGGTTGATGTCCATAGGGTTGATATAGTTGGTACTGGAGGAGCTGATTTTTACCACCTGACCATTGAACTTGTGAACCAGAGCCGCATATTCCGCTTCGGGGTCGCAGATGATAATATCGTCATCCGTAACCAGGAACGCATTGGTGATTTCACGCTTTGCGGAAAAGGATTTACCGGAACCGGGAGTACCCAGAATCAGTCCGTTGGGGTTCTTGAGCTTCTTTCTGTCCACCATGATAAGGTTGTTCGACAGAGCATTCAGCCCGTAATAGAGCGTTTCTCCACCATTCTGGAACAGCTCCTGCGTGGTGAAAGGCACAAAAATAGCCGTGGAACTGGTAGTCAGGCCACGACGAATCTCAATCAGGTTTTGTGCCAAAGGCAGGCTGCTCATCAGTCCGGATTCCTGCTGAAAATCCAAACGACGCAGATTGCAGTTATGCTTCTGGGCGATGCTCTGTGCCTGGAACACATTGTTCTCCAGTTCCTGCTCGGTGCGCCCGGTGTTCAGCACCAGAAATGTCACCATGAACATTCGCTCATTCTGGCTCTGCAATTCTTTCAGAAGTGACTTCGCATCTTTACCATAGGTAGCAAGGTCAGATGGGATAATGTCCATGTCATAGCCAGAACGCACAGCCTTTTTCTGTTCCTCGATTTTGGAACGGTCAAGCTCGGTGATGATTCTCTTGATGGTCTTAATCGCCGCAGTCTGGTCAACCGACTGGATGTGCATGGTCACGATCTGCGTGGATTCCATATCCAGAAAATCCGCCAGCATACGATCAGACAGGTCTGATGCCGTAATTGCCAGATAAGACATCGAACCGAAGATACTGCCCATCTGGAAGGTGCGGTTGGTCTTAAAGGCAAACGCCGTCGGAGCAATGAAGTCCTTTACGGACAGCCCGGATTCCACAAGATACTTCCAATCGAAGAAGAACTTATCATTATCACCCATGTGGAACATAGAGTGCATCAGATGCAGCCGCTCTTTGCCGTTCATGGTAGTGGCAATGACACCCAAACGCCGAAAGTTATTGAGCAGATCGTTTTCGATATGGTTGAGTCTCGGCTTTGCCTGCCGCATGGATTCGGCTTCAATGCCGAATGTCAGGTACTTGGTTTTGGTCAAGCCGTTGTTGCCCTGCGCCAACTGCTTTTTCAGCATCTGGCTATACTCGGCACGGACGGGATTGAAGCTGTCCTTCTTGAACGGGATACGGATACTCTTTTCAAAGCTTTCAGCATCGGTACTCAGGTTCATAAAGGAAAGCTCAAAGTGAATGGAGCTGTCAAAGAAATTCAGGAAACTGCACCACTCATCGAAGATGGCAGTCTTATCTTCCTGCTGTGCCAGCTGATAGTTGATGTCCTGAAACTGAATGGTCTTGGTGTAATAACTGTCAGTGACACGGCAGATGCCATCCGGGAACATTCTCTGAAAGGGAATGGACTGCTGTGCAGTCTGCGGAATACCGTTGTCCTTCTTTGCCCGTTCCACAACAGCTTTAATTTCTCGCTGCTGCTTCCGATTCAGATTTGCAGGCATTTTGATGTTTCTTGCCTGTGGCTTCTTTTTGAAAAACAATTCGTTCAACCTCCTTTTCCAGTTTGTACTGACGCATCAAAGCGTCATAATAGTTGTCCGTCTGATAAGGGCGAACCTTGGGACGAACGAATTTGGTCTGAATGAAGTGTTCTACAACCACTTCCAACGGCTGACTATCCTTTTCATACATTGCCAGAAAGAACAACGGTAACATGACGATCATCATGGACAGTGCTGCAAGGCTCACATTTCCGGTTGCTTTGACCAGAAAGAAAATCGGCACTCCGATGAGCGCCGCCGCACCAAAGCAAAGTAACTGCCGTTTCGTCAGATTGAAGAACACTTTTGTTTTTACCCTCGTCAGGTCACGAGGTACGGGAATATACGCTGCCAAACAATTTCCTCCTTCCCTTAGTGAGCGCTGAATACACCCTTCGCAAGCGAACCAGTCTTAAACAGGGTGAAGCACAAAAGGACGGTGTAGCCCATAACACCCCAGATAGAACCGATGATGTCATCACTGAATGCGATAGACTGAATCAGCACCGCATAAATGCCCACGCAGATCATAATCAGGAATCCCTGGAATCCGATTGCAAACAGCGAACGCAGATAATTCTGTCCGATATTGCTCTGTTCTCTGTTTCCAAAAGTGGAAAGCGGAATCGGGGCAAGGCTGACCATCAGATAAATTTCAATCATTCGACCGTAGACGATCACAAAGATGATGATTGCCAAAGCGGACATCGTGACCTGCACGATAAAGGATTGCAGGAACAAGCCGAGCAAAGGACCCAAATCCATTGCCATCAGCGTTTCTTCCATTGTTTCCAATGCCGAAGCATCTATGGCAGTATTTCCGGATATGATACCGGCGCTTGCGTTTATAACGTGCTGTGTCACATCAAACACAGCCATCGTGATATTGAATGTGTTTGTGATTAACATGACCGCAACAAAAGTCTTGAACACCCATTTGAAGAAGATCCAGGTTTCAAAATTTGCCAGATTGTTGTGGTCAATAATCATCTGAATTAGCTCATAACAGGCAATGAAGGTCAGAATCAAGCCTGCGATTGGGATAATCACTGACTCGGAGATGTTTCGTACCATGGCAAAGACACCCGGCGAAAAATTCGCCGGGGTCATGCCAACGGAGGTTGCTATCTCGCCAACCTGGTTGTTGACGGACTCAAACATCCCCGACAGATTTCCCATAATAGCTGAAACGAGCATTTCTTTCAGCCAGTCTGTGATCTGTTGGAGTATGCTGTCCAAAGGCGATTACCTCCTTGTTTTGTGATTAACCGAACAGTCCGGAGAGCAGAGGTACAAGGGTGGTGCCGATGAGGGCAACACCGCCGCCAGCCATGAGCTGTTTCATACCCAAATAGGTGTAGGAAACCGGCTCGATGGCGGGCGGCGGCGTGTCAAGAAATATCTATGGAGTTTTTTAAGAACCGCCCCGGCGGGGCAGGTCAGGCTGTGACCTGCTCCACTTCCGGGATGGGTTTGAGATTGAAATGAATTTCGATAGAAATGTGTCTTGTCTTATCGCTGTCTATGCTCTCATGGACAACGATTTCTTTAATCAGGCGGTTGAGGGTGGCGGCGTCCAGTTCCGTGATGTCGGCGTATTCCTGAATGGCTTCTACCCACTGGCGGGCGTCACACGCAAGCCGGATTTCATCGGCCAGCTTCTTCCGGCCTTCCTCAACCCTTGTTTTCAACTCGGCCTGTTCCTTCTGCGTCTTTTCCATCAGCAGATTGAAGTTCGCTTCGCTGATACGTCCGGCAACCATGTCCTCATACAGCCGCAGCACCATCTTTTCCAGAACGTCAATCCGTTCCTCGTCTTTGGCAAGGGAACGCTCCAACGCTTCCCGCTGGCCTTTCTGCTCGGCTTCGCAGGTGTCGGACAGCTTCTCGGCAACGGCCTCCCCGTCCATCAGGGCTGCTCTGGCGCACTCCCGGATTTTGTTCAGGACAAGCCGGTACAGGGTGTCGTACTCAACCCGGTGCTGGGAACAGTGCTGCTTTCCGTAGGCGTTGTAGGTCTTACAGGAATAAATCTGCTTCGGGTGCTTCTCGTTGGTGTAGCGGATAGTCAGCGACTTCCCGCACTCGCCGCATTTGATAAGCCCCGCAAACAGGCTGATTTCCCCGGTCTGGCGGGGGCGCTGCCGGGATTTCAGCTTGCGCTGCACGATGTCAAAGGTCTTGCGGTCAACAAGCGGCTCATGCTGGTTCTCCACGACAATCCATTCCTCCGGCTTTTTCTCCCCGATGGTGCCGATTTTGAAGCGGTATTCCTTCTTCTGGGAAGCGATAGCGCCGGTGTAGACGGGGTTCATCAGGATGTCCTTAATCACGGTAAAGTCCCAGATATACCGCCCGTTTACCGGGTCTTTCTTTTCCCACTTGGTTGACACGTTCCGCAGCCCCCGTACCCGGTTCCAGTAGGTCGGGCAGGGGATTTTTTCTTCTTCCAGCCTGCGCCGGATGTAGTTGGGGCCGTGTCCTTCCAGCGCCCATGCAAACAGACGCCGGACAATGGGAGCTGTTTCCTCGTCAATCAGCAGGTGGTTTTTGTCCTCCGGGTCTTTCTGGTAGCCGAAGGGGGCAAGGCAGCCGGTAAACTGGCCTTTCTGGGCTTTCAGCAGATAAGAGGAATGAACCTTCTTGGAAATGTCCTTGCTGTACATCTCGTTGAGGATATTCTTGAACGGTGCAATGTCGTTGTTGTCCCGCATGGTGTCGATACCGTCATTCATGGCGATATACCGGACGCCGTGGCGGGGAAAGAAATCTTCAATCAGGAAGCCGGTCTGCAAGTAATTCCTACCCAGTCTGGATAGGTCTTTCGTTATCACAAGGTTGGCCTGCCTGCGCTCGATGGCTTTCAACATCCGTTTCAGGTCGGGGCGCTCCATGTTCAGCCCCGTGTAGCCATCGTCCTGATAGACTGCAACAACCTCCCATCCCTGCTTCTCGCAGTAGTTTTCCAGCATATCCCGCTGGTTTGCAATGCTGGCGCTCTCCCCGTCAAGGTCATCGTCCTTGGAAAGCCTGCAATAGATAGCCGCCCGGAAGCTGCCCGCCAGTATTGCGTCCATGCCTGTATATTCCATTCCGTTCATCATAACCATTTACCCGCACAATCCAGACGGAACACGGTCATGCTGAACCTTGTCTTTATTATACTCTAAATCTTGCTTTTTCACAAGATATTCTTTATCATTTCTCTGGCTGTATTTCTGTGCAATCAGGCTCACGAAAACGTCCGTAGCGTCCAGTTCGCCGTCAAATACCGTTGTGACATGGATTTCAGTTTTGCTTTTTGCCATAGGCAGTTACCTCCATAAATGAAATAAGCCAGACAGGAGAGGGTCGGCAACGAAGTCCGGCAACGGGCTTCAAAAAACCTCGAAAACAATCTCTGTCTGGCGGGTTACTGTTTATTTACTTTTTCTTTTATTTTTCTGTTGCTTTGGTTGTCAGAGCGGAGAAAAGCCCGCAGTTACGGGCTTTTTCCCGGCAACCGGCTCGGCAACGGGATAGCAACGGGGTCGGCAACCGGCTGTGGTTTCCCCGGATTTTTCAGAAGGGAAGTTCCATCTGCTCGGTCACTTCCACAAATCCGTCCGGCGTTTTTTCACGCCCGTTGTCAGCGCCCGTTGCCGGGGCTTCCCGTTCCCAGCCCTTTTGCCTGCCGTATCCTTCAAATATCCGGGGATTGGAGAAATACTTCCATCCCGTGATACAGTGGTTCATGATGTCGTTGACTTCCCGGATTTCCCATTGCTTCGGCTCGTCAAAGGGGTGGTTCAGGGCTTCCTTAAAAAGCTGCTTGGAGCATACGGCGCTGCCGGTGTAGCGGTCAAGGTATGCCTGTATCATCCCGGCCTTGGTGTCCTCCGGCATGAAATCCCGCTGGTGTTCTTTGAGGTACTGTATCATTTCGGGTGTAAAAGACAGCTTAAAATCGCCGCTTTTGTAGGTCGTCATGGCTTCCGCCCATACCTGTTCGATATAGGCTCTGGAAGCGGCTTCATCGTCCAAAATGTGTACCTCGGCCTGTTCAGGGTAGACCATGACCGGCAGGAAGCGCCGGTTCCCGGAACGGTCAAGGGGCAGGAAGTCCAGCGCATTGGAAGTCCCGCCAAACACGCATTGCCGCAGCCTGTCCTCCGGGTGGGTTTCGTAGGGGATTTTATAGACCTCCTTCTGGCGGCTTAAAAATGACTTGATTTCCTCTATGCTCTTGGCGTTGGCAGTGGCAATCATCTCCGACATTTCAATTATCCAGTGGCCTTGTAACTTCCGGTACACGTTATCATCGTCCAGCTTCCGCAAATCATCGGAAAACCACTCGTCCTTTACGGCCAGCAGCCGGAAGAAGGTGGATTTCCCGGCTCCCTGACCGCCTACCAGACAGAGCATGACCTCAAACTTACAGCCGGGGCTGAAAGCCCGGTGGATGGCTCCCAGCAGGAACAGCCGCAGGGAATGGTAAGTGAAGTTGTCCGTGTCGGCTCCCAGAAAGTGCCGCAGGCAGTAGCGGATACGCTCTTTCCCGTCCCAGACAAGGCCGCTCAGATAGTCCCGGATGGGATGGTAGCTGTTGGCGTCTGCGGCCAGATCGGCGGCGTCTGCTATCTTTTTCTCGCTGGTCAGGCCGTAGGTATCTTCCAGATACAGCCGGATATATTTCATATCCGTGTCGGTCATGGCCTTGCTGCCGGTTCTGCGTTTCCTGCCGATGGGCTTTAGAAGGTCAATGCGCTCGGTCAGGAGATTTTTCGCAACCGCCCCGGAAAGGATGGGGTCATACTGGAACACGGTAAGGCAGTTGTGGATACTGTTCCGCACGCCGCCTTTCTCGGTGCTTTCCAGCATGGCCTTGACTTCCTCAACGCTCCGGGGCGGGGGTGCGGCTTCGATGGTGTCTGTCACGGCCTGCCGCAGTTCGGGCGGCAAGGTCTGCCATTCTCCGCTCAAGGTTCCTCACTTCCTTTCCGTAGCTGGCAATCAGGGCAGCCCGTTCCTCTATGTCGGAGAACAGCAGCACATCCAGCAGATATTTCACATGGGCTTGTTTCTGCAAGGCTTCCACGAAAAGCGGGTGCCATTCCTCGTCCGGTGTCTTGGAGGCATAGTCCCGCTTCCAGCGGCGCAGCAGATTGTGATAGTCGGACAGTACCCGGAAACAGTGGCGTTCCATGCGCTTAAATTGTTGCTCCGGGCTTTCCTGCCGGGGCTGGGGGCGGCGGCTCCTGCTTGGCGGCTCCTTATCCTCATAGGGGATGGAGAAGTCCTGCGCCAGCATGAGGGCGGCTTCCTTGGGGCTGACGTTTTCCAGACGGGAAACAAAGTCAATCACATCCCCGTCTGCCTGACAGCCGAAGCAATGGAAGCGCCGGTCTACCTTCATGCTGGGATTTTTATCGTCATGGAAGGGGCAGACGCACATCCCGTTTCTTCCTACCCGGATACCGTAATGCTCAGCAGCCTGCCGGGTGGTAACAGACTGCTTCACGGCTTCAAATACGTTCAATAGGCAAATCCTCCTGAAAATAAGAAAAGCGCCTGCCATTCTCACGGGGAAAATAGCAAGCGCCTGATTGGTTAAAGTTCCATATCCTGTTTTTGCTGGCGGCGGGGCGTCTGGCGTTTCTCTGCCTGTTCCTCCCGGATACGCTGCTCCCGGCCTTTGACTGCCTGCTGGATGGATGGTTTCTTTCCCGGCTCTGCGGTCTGGCGGTACTGCTCGGATGGCAAAACCTGATTGAGCCAGTGGCGCACATCCCGCAAAATCTTCACATCCTCCTGTACGGCAGTCAGTGCTTCCGTCTTGGAAGCGATATTCTCTGAAAGCTGTGCCTGTTCCCCGGCCAGCTTCTTCGTGCTGTACTTCGCCCCATCAAGGTGAACCTTGAAATACCGCAGGGCAGCGTTGTAGGCGTCCAGTTCCTCCTTATGGTCGGCGGCAAATTTCTCCTTGGGTTTCTTCCAGCGGATAGCAGCATATTTCGCATGAACCGGCTTGTTTGCTTCAAAGTTCCCGATATGGAAAAGCAGCCGGTCAATCTCTTTCACACGTTTCTCCATCGGCCTGATTTCCTCACGGATGGAAACGGCCTGTGCGCTGGCTTCATCCAGATAGGCGTCAAGGCTCTCCACGGTGGAAATCTCTTTCTGCCGCAGGAAATCAAGGGCTTCCATGACCTTGTTGAAATCGCCAACAGTGCCTTTCAGCTTCCCCTTGGAAGTCCAGCCGGTGCGTTCCTCACTCCGCATATCCAGATACCGGGAAAGCAGTTCGGGGATGGTCGGCTCCTTTGCCTGTTCCAGTGCTTCCAGCAGCGCCGCTTTTTTCTCTTTCAGGCCGGACAGCCAGCCCTTTAAGCTGCGTACCATCTGCCGGATAGACTGCATGAGGGAATTGGCGGCTTTGATGTCCCGGTTCAGGTTGCCGATGTTGGTCTGTATGCCTTTCTTCTCCAACTGGCTGACCGCTGGCCCCATGTGGACGGTGGGGATTTTATCAATCCCCTGTCGGGCATAGGAGCGAAGGTCAAGGCGCTCCGGGCTGCCGATGGCTTCCAGATAGCGGTTTGCTGTGTCAGCCCAGCCCTGCCGCCATATCTCGGCGTACTTCTGGTCGTTCCAGTCCACGGTGTCCTCCTTGTGGCTTTTCCATCTGCCGGACGCAAGCCGGATACGCTCGCCGTTCTCGTCAAGGTCGTAGACCTTCCGGCTCTTAGGGAGCCATTTCCCGGTTTCGTCCATCGCCCGCATGGTAAGAAGGATGTGGGCGTGGGGATTTCCGTCCCCCTTGTCATGGATGGCAAAGTCAGCAATCATGCCTTTGGAAACAAAAAACTCCCGGCAGTAGTCCCGGATAAGGTCGGCGTACTGTGACCGGGGAAGTTCCCTCGGTATGGCAAGCACGAACCTCCGGGCAAGCTGGGAGTTCCATTGTTTTTCTATGGCTTCGGCGGCGTTCCACAAGGTATTCCGGTCTGCGTACTCCGGCGGGGCATGGGGCGGCAGCATGATTTCGGTGTGGACGATTTCACTTTTATGGGAATAGTATTTCTGCTTCTGGTCGTATTCAGAAAACAGCCGTTCCCCGCTCTGGTAGGCGGCAGACGCAACGGCTGACTGGCGCTTGCTGCGCTGGATGATTTTCACATCAAAGTGCGGGCATGGCAAGTCGTGTCCTCCTTTCTCCCGGCGTCCAGGCAAAAAAAGAGCAGGGAACCTGTTTCAAGATTTCCTGCTCGGTGGTGCCGCCGGTGGCGGCTGGTATTCAGTTTTGAAAGTTCGGGTCAGGTTGGCCCGATTTCAATTTAATATTCGCAGTGTTGAAAAATTTGTTTTGTCAAAACACAAGAGAATATAAAAGTAATTATAGTGATTGCCGTGACAACCAATAAGCTGATATAGTACAAAGTATCTGAAACATTTCCATCAGAAAATGTATTAACTAACATAGTCAATGCGAATACTATGCCTATCGAACCAATCACACTTATAATCAGAATGACTTCTGTTTTCTCTGCTCCCCATAAATAGTAAAGTGGATAAGAAAAGGCTCCAATTAGAATAGCCAGTATTCCGCCGCCTAATACTAATGTGATAGCGTCACGGAAACCATAATAAAAGTATTGGTCGCCATGAATAAAAACTGTGAGGGTCATAAAAACAGCCACAATCACAACCCCAGATATACTCCATATTGTATGACTAATATATTGACTTTCAATAATGGCTTTTCGTCTAACCGGGAGAGTGAGTTTATATTTTTCCCATTTAGATGCGCTTTCTTTACGCACACATGAAACCATCAAAAGTGCAATTATCGGTGGAGCTATGAGAGAAAAAGCAGAAAGCAATGTTGCTTCCCCTGTTATAAGTAAAAGTACACCTACAAGCATTACAAATGCAAGTGCGATTTTCAGGTTTTCAATAACTCCATAGAAATTATTTTTCAAAAGACCTTTCATTTCTGTTCTCCTTTTACCAGTATTAGCATTATTTCATCAATCGTTGCATGGTCAATAACAATACCAGCATACTTTCGTTCGGCGGCTTCCTTATTATTAACCAGCACATCAATCTGATAATCTTGTCTGCGATAAGCAAGAATGTCACTTTTATCTAAATTTTCAAATTGTTTCTCTTTGCAACGCAATATGGCATATTTATAAATCAGATTATCTTTTGACTCGGTTAGAATAATGCGCCCTTGATGGATGAAAGTAATGTAATCTGCTATTTTTTCCAAATCACTTGTGATATGAGAAGAAAGTAAAATAGAATGATCGTCCTCACCAACAAAGTCCAGAAAAACCTCTAACATCTCATCTCTCATAATAGGGTCAAGGCCACTGGTAGCTTCATCTAAAATTAGCAACTTCGGATGATGCGATAATGCGACTGCGATTGCCAATTTCATTGTCATTCCTTTTGAATATTTTCCAATTTTCTGTTTCTCGTTTAGCCGGAATGTTTTTAAATATTTTTGAAACAAACTATTATCCCATTGAGAGAAAATTCCTTGCATAATCTCGGAAATTTGTTTGGCAGTAAGGTATTTCGGGAAATTATCCCCATCATAGACAACACCAATATCATTCCTCAATACGGTATCCTCGTCTTTCATTTCTTTCTCAAAGATTTGAATGGAACCAGAATTGCGGAACAGCGTATTCAAAATACAGCCTATGGTTGTTGTCTTACCAGCACCATTCTCCCCAACGAACCCCATAACAGACCCCATAGGTACTTCAAAAGACACATTATCCAAAAGAAAATCTGACGTTTCATAGGTCTTGCATACATTATCAAGTTTCAAAGCATAATTCATTTTATTCGTCCTCCATATAAAACATTGTGAGCAATTCCGTTAGTTTAGATAAAGGAATGTTGCTTACACGTCCAATATTAGCGGCAGCTTGCAAATGTTCTTCGGCAATACGTTGCTGTTCTTCTTGATAAAATTCCTTGTTTCGTGCTGATACAAAACTACCTCTGCCAACAGTTGTTTCAATAAAACCGTCCCTTTGCAAATCTTCATACGCCTTTTGGACGGTTATAACGCTAACGTGAATAGATTTAGCCAATGAACGCATTGAGGGGATGGCGTCTCCTGCTTGCAATTCTCCACTCATTATCATAGCTTTAATCTGTGTTGTTATTTGCTCGTATATTGGCTTATTTGCATTATTGCTGATTATGATTTCCATGCTTCACCGCCTTCACTTTAAAATGTACTGTATGTACAAGTACATTATATTCACATTCGGATTGGGTGTCAACAGAAAATTTATGAATGAATTTTAAACTTGCTGAACGGAACAGCTTGCAACGCAAGGTGCTTCCGGGCGGCAAGTCCACAAAGGGGTAGCTGGCGGCAGCCAGCGCAGGGGAAGTGTAGCTTCCCCTGTGATGATTGGCAGGAGTCGGAACGCTGCGGGCAATCATCCGCTTTCCGCAGGAAGCCCCCGGCAGGGCGCAACACACTACCTTCAGGTGGTGTATAGTTGCGCCCTCTTTCAGAGGGGTAGCCCACGGGCTGCGGCTCTGGAAGCAATTATGGCCGTTCCCGGCCTTTGTCCTCTCCCTGAAAATCGCCGTTTCCGGCGAACACTTTTTCCATAAGCTGCCGGGTGCTGTCCTGCCGGAACAGTAGCTTCAAGAACAAACTGACCTGTTCATCCGTGATAGCTTCCGGGTGGGGAAGGTAGCTTTCCAGCATGGCGGCTCTGGTACAAAGCCGGTGTGTCCGTTCCTTCCGTGTCAACGCCTTTATCTGGTGTTCCAATATCTTTTCTTCATGCTGCGCTCTCCGCAGCTTCTTTTCCGTTTTCTCTATTTCCTGATTGAGTGCTTCCAGCTTTTCATTCATAAGCGTCTGTCCTCCTTCTTTGGAATGAGTACATATATCTTGTTGGGTTCCCCGAAGCCCTGACGCACCCGCAGTATCAGTCCGGCGTCCTCCAATTCATTCAGGGAACGCTTCACGGTCATTGTGCTGCGGGCAAGTGCCGCCGCCAGTTCCACGATGGGGAAATGGATAAATAAAATCCCGTTGGTGTCCTCTATGCCGGACAGGAAAACAATATCCAACATCCGGGCGTACATGACCTTTGCGGTGCTGCTGATCGGGAGCCGCAGCATGGCTCTCGGCAGCGGCATACAGGGCGGCAGGGTGGTGTCTGCGGTCATAAATTCAACATCCATTCAATCGGTGTCCTCCTTTACTTTTCGTTTTGAGCGTTTGGAAAGATAATGGGGGCAGTCCACAATGACCGCCCGGAAACTCTGCTTACAAGTTCGCTGGCATTTCCGGCAAAGGTCGTTGTACGTTACCCGCCCCCGTTCATTGAGGAAGAAAGACAGTTCCAGCTTCCTCTTTTTCGGCATTCTCGGCATGGTGCCTCCTTAAACAAAAATCCGCCCATTTCAGCCGTAACAGCCGCAATAGACGGATAGCAGATTTTAGTGTCGTGTTTCGGGGCGATTTTCAGGGAAAAAGCGGCCATAGAACCGCCCGAAAATCCCCCGCAGTATTACGGATAGGGTAGACTATGCCCTATCGGATTGTTGTGTTTCGGTATCAATTCGGTGTTCATTTTCGCCGGTTCTCCCTGATGTCGTTCCTGCCCCTGGCTCTCACAACGGCGTTTCGCTCCCTTTGGTACGCTCGTTGCGGTCATGGTTCCTCCATTTCCCTGCCGCAAGTCATTGCGCTACATCGCCGGGGAGCATATCCCATACAGGCCGGTCATTCGATTGGAATAATCCATCGATGAACTAAGCCCATTATGGCACATTTTTGAGCCTTCTCCCGTATATCCACAAAGTAGGAAAACCGCCCCGAAATCGAAAATTTCCACGATTGCGGAACGGGTATGGTATAATGGAATTGACGGCGGCAGCCAGCCGCAGGAAGGAGCGATGTATCTATGAAAACCCGCATTTCCGTACAGGAACGCCTGAAAGATTTACGGGTAGAACGGGGCTTAAATCTGGAAGAACTGGCGCAGGAAACCGGCATTTCAAAATCAGCCCTCGGCAGCTATGAAAACGACAATGATGAATACAAGGAAATCAATCACGGCAGCCTGCTGAAGCTGGCAGACTTCTATAAAGTGTCCGTTGACTATCTGCTCGGCCTTACCAACAATCGGAAATATGAAAACACACCGATAGAAGAACTGCATTTGAGTGATGAAGTCGTGGAACTGCTGAAAAGTGAACGCTTCAACAACCGGCTGCTGTGTGAGATTATCTCCCATGAAAAATTCAAGGAACTGCTGGCAGACGCAGAAATCTATGTGGATGGGATAGCAACCATGCACTTCCATGACACAAACAGCTCACTGGCTGCTTTACGGGCTATGATACTGGAAGAACATCCCGAAGCTACGGCAGACCGGGCAATCAAAATATTGGAAGCCTGTCAGGTAGAGGAAGAAGATTTCTTCTGCCATGTGACGCACAAAACATGGGACGTTATTCTCCACGACATACGCAAGGCGCACGAAAATGACAATGAAAGTGCGCCGGATACCACTCCCGCCGATGAACTGATACGGGAAGTACAAAAGGCCATGCAATCGCCGGGGGACAGGGTTCAGCAATTCACGGAGATGTTCTGTAAGGCGTTCCAGCTTAAATATAAGCGGCTCTCACAAGAGGAACGAAGCCTTTTGAAGAAACTGTTCAAGAAATCCCCGCTGATAAAACAGTCCGGTATGAACTTCCGGCGCAGGCCGTGGAAATGAAAACTGCCGTTGTGGGAATGGTTGTTCCTGCAACGGCAGCTTTGATTATATATGAATTTGGAAATCCTGAAACTTAAACAATCCATTTCCCTGTTTGAGTTTTCCGGCTCTCTCTAATTGTGCAAATCCGGCTTCAATATCGGCTATCAAAGAAACGGGAATATCCAACTGATGGTGTCCGGGCAGAACTTTTTTTATATTGTATTTCCGTATTCGCCTTATAGATTGATAGAATAGCTTCGGGTCGGTAGTTGGGTAAAATGCGTCCAGGCTTCCCTTGTATATCAAATCCCCGGAATACAAATAGTTTCGTTCTGGTTCGTAAAAGCAACAATGTCCGGGAGAATGTCCCGGCGTGTGAACAACTTGAATTTCCCGCCCGCCTAAATTTAGAAAATCGCCATCGTGTAAAATTCTTTGTGGGATACCTTGAAAAATCTGATAAGCGTTAATATCAAAATCTCTTGGAAAATCACAAGGAAGCCTTGTCAAATTATTCTTCACAACTTGCAATGGTATCGGAAACCTGACCGATAGCCAGTCCTTTTCCGCTTCATGTACGGCGATATTATCAAAATACTTATGCCCGCCAATGTGATCCCAATGAACATGAGTTGTAACTGTCATAACAGGCAGCTTTGTCAGAGAGTCCACAATTTTTCTGATGTTGGAAACGCCTAAACCTGTATCAATGAGAATAGCATATTTTTCCCCACATAATAGATAACAATGTGTTTCTTCCCAGTGCTTGTATTCGCTAATAGAGAATGTATCACGGTCTATTTGCTCAATGGTAAACCAATTATCCATTCCGTATAATTACCTCCAGCAACTGAATTTCCAGTTAAAACCACTTTGCATTTTCATCTCTGAAATGTGGTATATTGCCATCTTTATAAGGGTCATACCGATTTTCGTTACAACCAAATTCTTTTAAGAGAGCAATCTTGCCATCTGGCGTCCATTCTATCAGTGACATTCCATCAAACGCTTCTACGTTACCGGCGTCCATCTTATTTTTGAAATACCATTCAACAATGGTTTGATTGCCTTTATGGAAAAATTGCTTGATGTCCCATTGCAAGACAGTTCCACGGGTATTCCATTCCTCAAACCAAAGTTTTATTTTCTTGGAGCCGTGGTACTCTGGCCCCCAACTTTCAATATATACGGCATTATCAGAAAATACATTAAATATACCCAAATCTTTTTTTGCAAGCCACATATCAAACCAAAGTCTGATAATTCTTTCTCTATTGTCCATTTCGCAGCGCCTTCCTTGTCAATTTAATTTTTCAGCGTCTTTGTCCTGCTCTAATTCAATTACATCCAAAATGCCACAATTCAGGGCTTCGCAGATACGAACCAGCGTTTCCATGCTGATGTTTTTGCCTTTACCCATGTTGGCAATCATATTTGTGGTAAGACCGGCGGCAATCCGCAAGTCCTCTTTCCTCATGTTGCGCTCAACCAGCGTGTGCCAGAGGGGTTTATAGCTTATGTGCATTTATCCTCCTGCCTTTCTCCCGGTTTCGGGGTTCCTGTTCCCATTATATCAAAATTCTTGCTAACTCACAAACATTTCTTGACACAACCGCCGGTTCCGTCTGGATTGTGCTTTTCCTTTCTTCTCTTGATTACATCTACTTAGCCATAAGCTGCTTCATGCCCTGGGACTTTGCGCCGGGGTTATCGTTGCCGTAGCCCTCAAGCAGATTGATTGCACCCCAGATGCCAAGACCTGCGCCCAGAGCGATAACGAGAGTCTGAAGAACGGTTACTGCGCTATTGAAAAATGCCATAATATTTTCCTCCTAAAATTTGAAATTGTTTTGAGAATAGAAAAAGCCCTCCGTACTACCGGCATCAAAACCGGACGGAAGGCTTAGTTTACGAGAATCTTTTCAAGGAACTCCTCGACGGTTATCACGCCAAGTTTCTGTTCCATTCTGCTTCTTGCATATTCAGTTTCACAATCATATATATCACCACCACCTTTCATAAGAAACAGCCAATACATTGACTGCAACAAATCTTCACGAGAAGCACAGATTGTCGGTGAAAAAACGACAGGTGAAACCTTCAGAACCTCTGCGAGTTTCGCTGTGGTTTCTGCATTAGGGGTTCGAGCGTTTTTCTCATACTGAGCAATACGGACATCCGCTGTTTTCTCGGAATACCCCATCAGGAGTCCAAGCTCTTTCTGGGTAAGGCGGCGAAATCGTCTAACGAACTTCAATCGCTGCCCAATAGAGGTATCCGTGATCCACCAAGTCATTTTTTTTACACCTCGCTTTCTGCAAATTCTCGATATACAACCTCATTTTTTGCTCTGCGCTTGCCTACGGCTTCACTGGGAGCAAGGTCAGGGTAGGTTGCCTGCACTTTCTGTCTGCTTCTGCGGACAGTTTCAAACCCCGGAAAGCTGCGTCTATCCAGTTCCTTCAAAAACACAGGAACCGTCATGGCATGAATGTCGATGCCACGCAGACCGGAATAGTGTTCCAGTACCATCAGGTACAAATGATTGTCGGTATTTCTTGCCTTGTGGTCGTGTTCCAAGATGTTCTTAACCAGGGCAGATACCGTTTTCAGATTTTCCAAACAGAAACCTCCTTAATCCGCATCGACTACCACAAACTCATCACCTGCCTTGAGCTTCAACCTTCGACTCAGAAACTGCTCAATGTTGAACTCATTTCTCTTATCAAAGTCTGATGTGTACTTATAATTGGGGTGCTGCGTCAGATCGTACTTGTCAGAAAGAAACGGTCTGACACCACGCAACTGCAAAATACACTTGCTGCCATCCAGAACCGCAAGCTCATCTACGCTCGCAAGGTCTTTGCCTAACTTCTGATAATTCAAGCCGTAAGACGGGCTGTTACCTCTGGTGTTGGAGGTGTTGTAGGTGTCGATAGTTTCTTTTCCCAATGCCTGATTCAGTTCTTTGAGCGTGGTTGGCTCAGAACCACCCAGGAAAATTCGGGAATCCATGTTGCCGATGATGGTATCGGCATTGTCTTTATAAATGGCTTTCAGCTGTGATTGTGCCTGGAGAACAAGGCAAGCCGATATTTCACGGCTTCGGATTGTCGCTACCAGTTTTTCCAGATTGGGAATCTGACCGATGTTTGCCATCTCATCAATCAAGCAGCGCACATGAACCGGCAGTCTGCCGCCGTACACATCATCTGCTTTCTCGCACAACAAGTTGAACAGCTGTGTGTAAATCATGGAGATCAAAAAATTAAACGTCGCATCCGTATCTGACATAATCAGAAAGAGCGCCGTTTTCTTATCTCCGAGAGTATCCAACTGCAACTCGTCATAGGCAGTCACATCTCTGACCTCCTGAATATCAAAAGGAGCCAGACGAGCGCCGCAGGAAATCAAAATCGACTTAGCGGTCTTGCCGGCAGCCAGCTTGTATTTTTTATACTGACGGACTGCAAAGTGATTCGGCTTTTTCTTTTCCAGGGCTTCAAACATCAGATCCACCGGGTTCTGGAACTCCTCATCATCTTCCCGCACCTCCATTGCGTTCAGGAACTCAATCAGGGTGGAGAAATTCTGTTCCTCAACCGGAGCTTCATAGTGGATATATCCGATCAAGGCACAGTAGAGCAGCGTTTCCGCCTTCGTCCAGAACTCATCACCGGCTTTTCCATCACCCTTTGTGTTGGCAATCAGCGTTGTCACCAGTTTCAGAATGTCTTTTTCTGAATGGATATAGGCAAATGGGTTATAGTGCATCGACTTCTGAAAGTTGATGGTGTTGAAAATCTTGATGGTGTAGCCATGCTTCAAAAGGGCGTTGCCGCACTCAATCACGATGCTGCCTTTCGGGTCAGTGACCACATAGGAACTGTGCATCTGGAGAAGGTTTGGCTTCAACCAAAAGCGAGTTTTACCGGAACCCGAACCGCCGATAATCAGAACATTCTTATTTCGGGCATTGGCAGGATTCTTCGGGCGATTGCTCATCATCAGCCGCTCCGTTTTCGTCAGGATCACATTGTCCTCGAACTTTGGTGCAATAAACGGCTCAATATCTTTTGCCGTTCCCCATGAAGCGTTTTGTCAAGTGCTTTTTTGAGTTATTGACGCAAATTATCGTGAAAGTGCGAAAGTGCAAAGTGCAAAGGGTCTGCGTTTTGCACTTTCAGCTTGCGGGTTCGGGTGGCTGTTTCTTCTTGATGAAGTTGTACCATTGACCGCCGACACGCTTTGCACCCAAAACACTGCCCATGTTACGCTTGGCGTTCTGCACCGTCCTCTCGGATATTCCGGCTTCGGCTGCGGCTTTTACAATGTCCTCGCTGGCAAGCTCTTTCCCGTCTGCAAGCAGGTCAAGTATCAGCCGTTCAGCCTGTTCGGTTTTGGTGGCGTTGTTGCCGCCCGCGCCGGACAGCAGCTCGTCGGCGGTTATATCATACTCGCCTATCCACGAAAAGCCTGTTTCCGGGTCAAGGCAAAAGGCTATGGGCTTGCCCTCCGGCGCAAGGGAAGATTTGTCATGGACGATAACGCGCACATTCGGCTCTCGCTTCACGCGCCCAATCAGCAGGACGCTCCTTGCTGCGGCACGGAAGTCGATAGAACCTAATCCCCGGTATGCGCTCTGCCCTCCGGCAGCTTTGTTGAGGTGTCCGATAAGGATAACGGCGCACCCGGTACGCTCGGCAACATCGGCAAGGCGGCGGAACATGGGGCGCACTTCGTTTGCCCGGTTCATATCGGTCTTTTCGCCCATGTATGCCTGTATGGGGTCAAGGATAATCAGCCGCGCCCCGTTCTGCGTGATTGCTTTCTCTATGCGTTCGTCGGACAGGGTAAGCTCCCGCTTGGCTTCATCAATCACAAGTACGCGGTCAAGGTCGGCTTCTGCTTCCATCAAGCGGGGCTTGACGGTATCGCCCAGCCCGTCCTCGGCGGTCTGGTAAATTACTTGGAACGGCGGCAAGGGCTTCATTCCCGGCAGCGTTCCCCCGGTGGTGCAGGCGGCGGCAAGGCGTAGGGCAAAGGTGGTCTTGCCCTCGCCGGGATTGCCCTGCACAATGGTTACTTTCCCAAAGGGAATATACGGCTCCCATAGCCATTCAACGGTCTGTGTGTCAACCTTGCTCATGCGGATAATCTCAACGGTTTCTTCCTGCGGTGGCTCTTTCAAGCCGTAGACTGCTTCCCGCAAATACTTCCCGTCTGTGATTTCCGCCCGGTGCTGCAACACCTCGTTCCAATCCTTGAAAAGAGGGATAAGCCGGTGGACGATGTAGCCCTCCGGCATGAGCTTCACAAGGCGGCTGCAAGCGTCGTTTCCGGCTTCGTCGCTGTCAAGGCAGAGGTAAACCGTCTGAATGTCTGGACGGTCAGAGAGAAAGCGTAAGAGGGCTTTTTCTCCCACGCCGCCCAGTGACAAATAGCTTTGCTTTTGCCAATCCTTTTTGAACAGACAGAGGAAAGATAAGAGGTCTATCGGGGCTTCAAAGACAAACAACCTTTCGCCCTCGCCCCGGTAGCAGAAGTTAAAGGCTTTGTCGCTGCCTTTCACATCAAGCCGGAAGCTCCCGGCTGTGCCGCGCTGGTGGGCGTATCGCGGTATGCCGCTTTCATCTCTGCCAACGAATACGGCGTTATGGTGGGCGGCTTCCTCGTAAATATCCCCGGTGGAAAAGAAAAAGCCCGTCACATCTTCATCAATGCGGCGGGCGGCTGTGAGGTAGTTCCTCGCTGTTCTATTGTCGCTGTTTGGGGGCGTTAGCCGGAAGTCAGAAAAGGACGCGGGGCTTGGTCTGTCCGGCGGTTGGGCTGCGCCTTTTTCTCCTGTCAGCATTTCAACGGCTTCGGTAAAGCTCTTGCCGAAAAACTCCATGACAAAATCAATGGGTGCGCCGCCCTTGCTCTGGCTGTGCCTGTACCATTTGTTTCCCCGGACGGTCAAGCTGTCGTGCCGTTTCCAACGGTATTCCTGTCCGGCGCGGGTAAGCTGCTCGCCCTGTGATTGCAGGAAAGAAACAAGGTCGGCTTGGTTGGCGCGGTCTATTTGTTCTTGGGTGTAATACATAAAAGTTCAACTCCTTTCAGCGGTCTATATCATGCCGCTTGGTGCGGCTCTGCGTCTGCTCCGGCTGGTCGGCGCGGAGTGCAATATCCACGCACCTGCGGATTTTTTGAAGCTCGGCAACCTCGGCGCGGGTATCTTTCAGCGTGTCATATTCCGCTTCTCGCTGTGCTTTGAGGGCGGTATATTCTTTCTCCCACGCGGAGATCGGCAGGGTTTTCACGCCCTCCGGCAAATGGGCATGGAGATAGCGGTTTGCCGCGTCCCATAGGGTAAGCTCGGCGCGGCGGGCTTCCGCAAACTTCTCCTGTTTTCCTTTCCAGCGGATTTGCCGATACTCGTCCTGTATGGGCTTGTAGGTTTGATAATTTCTGCCGTACTCCATGAGTTTTTGCAGTTCTTTCATGCGCTGCTCGGCGGTTTTCATTCCCTCCCGGATTGAATGGGCTTTATCGCTGACAGAGGAAAGAGAAGCGTCCAGCTCGTCAAGATTAGAGATACCATGCTCGGAAAGATAGTTGACCGCTGCCGCTACGGTTTTCAGTTCGTCGGCTGCGTGCTGCTGTTGCCAACTCTGCGAATACTTCCGGCTCTTTTCTCTCTGAACGCTCAAATACTTCATCAACAGATTTGCAAGGTTGGGAGATTGCGGCGGCTGTTCCGGGGCGGTTTCCCGCGCTTTGAACAGGTCGGCAATCCACTCTTTGAGCTTCCCAATCTGCGCCCGGATTTCCCGGATAAGGCGGTTTGTCTTTTGGATACTGCGGTTCAGTTCGCCTTTCTCGGTGGCGATACCTTTCTTCTCCATCTGGCAAGCCGCCACGCCCATGTGGACGGTGGGTATCTCGTCAATGCCGCGCTCGGCGTTGCTGCGGTGGTCGATACGCTCCGGGCTTCCGTTCCTCTCCAAAAAGTCGTTGGTAAAGTCAGCCCATGCCTTGCGCCACAAGAGGGTGTTGTCTTTGTCGTTCCAGCCTGTAAGGTCAATTTTGTGCGTCTTGTATCTGCCGCTTGGCAAGCGGATACGCTCGCCGTTTTCGTCAAGGTCATATTCCTTTTTGGATTTCGCTGCCCATGTGCCGCGCTCGTCAAGGGGGCGCATGGTAAGCATGATGTGACAATGGGGGTTGCCGCTGTCGGTGTCATGGATAACAAAATCCACACACATTCCTCTGGAAACAAATTGAGAGGAACAGTATTCCCGGACAAGCCGGATCTGTTCCTCTCTGGATAATTCTGTGGGGAGCGCTGCGTCAATCTCTCTGGCAAGCTGGGCGTTCCCGGCTTTCTCGTAAAGCTCCACGCTGTTCCACAAGGTTGAACGGTCAGCGAACGAGGGCGGTGCGTGGGGCGGCAACATGATTTCTGTATGGACAACGCCGCCTTTGCGAGTGTAGTCATGGGTCATTCCGTCCCATTCGTTTGTCAGCTTTTCGCCGCTTCGGTAGGCGGCTGCGGCAACGGCTGATTTGCCTTTTCCTCGGCTCACAATACCGATGTTCCAATGGTAAATGGCTATGGGTATCACCTCCCGGATAGGATAATAAAACCCGCAAAAATGGTACAGACGCCAACGGCGGGTGTACTGTTTTTGTGGGTGTGCAGGGATAGCCGCGAAGCGGCGCAAGGGGTGCAGCCCCTTGTTGCGGCAAAGCCGCCATATCGGAGCGCGGGGAAATCTCCCTGTGCGGAGATAAAGCCCTCGGCAGAGCGCACACGCCCGCAAGGGTGTATAAGTGCGCCCTTAGTTCCTAAGGGATTTTCAGCTTGTCGTTTCCTCGGCTCGTTTTCTCAAAAACTCCCGTACCGGCTCACTCGTTAATGCAAGCCGGAGAAGCGCGGCAGCTTCCTCGTCGGTCATGCCCTTTGCTTCCGGCACAATGCTTTCAAAGACCGCGCCCCGGACGATAAGGCGGTGGCTGCGCGTTCTGCGTTCCTCTTTGGATAGCTTTTGACGCAACATCTTTTCCCGGTTCTCAAACTGCCGGATTTTCTTCTTTCCGTCCTCAATCTCGGCTTGCAGTTCCTCACGGGTTTTCTCTCTCGGTTTTATCATGGTTGGTCGCTCCTTTCTGCCTGTCGGCGTAGAAAAAGGACAGTCGATTTCTCGGCTGCCCTTTTGGGTGGGTATTAAGTTTTATTGTGTGCTGTTTTATCTTACCCTTATTGTTTTGACACTTTACTTAAACGGGATATTTCATCATCATTATTCAATAATCGTGTTGATAGCAGACTGTACCGCTTTATATCTCCCCTCATTTGAGTGTGCCGCTAAACAGGTAATTAAATATGCTTTTCCATCTTTTTCATACAGAACAACAATGTTATAGGAAGATGCCATTGTTCCTGTTTTCATTCCTTTAACATTTGCATTATAGTACGGTGAATTTTCATCTAAAAATTCATTTGTATTTTTCCATGTAAATTCACCTTGCGGAGTTTGAATTGAAAATTCGCTTTTTCCAATACATTCTTTAACAAAATCGTAGTTAAGGAGCTTCAACGCTACGCGGTTAATGTCATCTAAATGAGAGTCAGCTTGCATAGACGCGCCACTTGGGTCATTATATAAATTTGTTTTGGAATAGCCTGCTTCGATTAAATACTCACTAAGTTCTGTCATGAAATAATCTATATATTCCGTTGCTGTATAACCTTCGCCTAATTCGTTTTTAGCGATATGATATGCCAACGCATAGGCTGCGTCATTTCCGGAAGGAACAAGCATAGCCTCCATGATTTGTTTAACTGTGTATTCCCCAGCATACAGATTTGCTAAAGATGAACCCGCCGGAACAAGTTCTAATACCTCTTGATTTACTTCAACAATATCTTCCAAATCTACTTTTCCCAAAGCATAATCAATGGCAAATAGTTTTGCCAAACTTGCTACTGTGGGAAGTTGGCTATCGCCCTCGTAAAATAAATATTCCTCCTGTTCAATATCATAAACAGAAAATGAAAGAGCGTCCTGCGGAATGTTAAGCTCGTTCGTACTTAGTTGAAAATCAATTTTTTTATAGATGTCCTTTAAGAAATCAAAACGATAAATCCCTGTTTTGTGTAGCCCAATTACTGCAACAAATGCTATAAACAACACTGTTACAAAAGCTATTATCTTTTTACATTTTCTATGCTTCTTCATATTTTTTCTCCCACGAATTTATATCTGCCATTCTGTGCCTTTAAGAAAAGTATAGCACAAGAATATGAACAAATCCACATTATTTCAACAAGTTTGTAGTGCTGTTTTCTCTGGCATATCGCCGCGTTGCTTCCCGTCGTTCCTCGCTGTATGGGGCAGTCAGACGGAAAGAGAAACGCCCTTTCTCAATATCAAACTCCATGCAGCCCGTTTCCGGGTCTGTGTCCGTCTGCTGGCAATTCGCCGGATAACGGCGGCTGTATGCAAGCAGCCGCTTCTTTAAGGCGGTGTTGTGGGTGCGGATATGGATAAGGGGGTCTTTCTCGTCAAACCAAATATCGGTGGTCTTTTCCTGCTTCGTAAGCCCTGTTCTCATAAACTCTCCTTTCTGTGCCCCTGTTACGCAGTAGGGGCATTTTTCGGGTGTTTTTCCCGGCTCTTGACTTGGGGAAAATGAGGATTTTCAAATAGAAATCGCCCGGACAGGGAATGGTTCGTCAGGGCGGCTGTTATCGCAAGATTTCTGTTTTTTCCGGCTCTTGACCGTCAGACGCGGATAAACGCATACTGTCGGCAAGCACCAGTTTGAGCAGCTTGTCGCGGAATGTTTCTGTGCTGCTGTGATTGAAAAATAACTCCGCAACAATGGTCTGCCCGTTCCTCTGGGTCGTGATGATGCTGTCGGGGGTCTGTTCTGCCATAGGCGGCTCCTTTCTTTGGGCGCAAAAGAGGGATTTCCCGTAGTTCGGAAAATCCCTCTTGGTTGACGGTTATTCTGTTTTACTGTGCGGGCTGTGCGGCGGCTGCCTGCGCCTTTCTCCTTGCCCGGTATTCCCGCGCTTTCATGCGGTCATACTCCCGCTGCTTTTCAAGGTTTCGTGCCCGGTACTCCCTTGAATACTGCCGGTGGTAGGCGCGGCTCTTTTCCTTTTTGGCTTCTTCGATTTCCTCCCGCATTTGCCGGATTTCCTGCTCGGTCGGCTCTGCAAGCTGTGTCACTTCATTCTCAAACTTGCCGATATAATTGAAATATATGCTGATGTGCTGGATTGCGTATCTCGCCCTTTTCTGGTCGCGCTCATGCACTTCAATCCGGCTGATAAACTCGTTGAGAATGGCGGGGGTAAGCTCGGTAAAGGCGGCATGGCGTTCTGTCAGCTTCAAAAACCTCTGCGCCCGTCCTCCCGCGTTCTCATAAGCGGATAGCTGCTCTTGGAGCGTGGCAAGCTCCGCTTTCAGCGCATAGTATTCTTCCGAATACTTCTGCGACATCTGCTCATAGCGGTCTTGCGGGATCGTGCCGAGGGCGTTGTCCTCATAGAGCTTATTCAGCACCTTGTCAATCTGTTCAAGGCGCGTCGTGATTTGCGGAATACGCTTCTGCTGCTTTTTGGTCTGGTCGGTCTGCTGCATGGCAAGGTTCTTTTTCACTAAGGCTTCAAACTCTGCCCGGTTGCTGATAGAATAGTCCTCGATTTTCTTCAGCACTTCCGCGATGGTCTGCATGAGCAAGTCCGCGTCCATGATGTGAGGGGAATTGCATTTGGGGTTCTTGGCTTTTCCCTTGTGGTACTCGCTGCAAAAAGCAACGTGCCGCTTGCCGCCGTTCCGGTAATCTATACGAATGTGCATTTTTGCGCCGCAGTCCTTACAGAAAAGCAAGCCGGACAGAGGGTGGATTTCCCCGTCCCCGTTGGGGCGTCTGACGGGTGCGTTTTCCAAAATCCGCTGTACGGTTTCAAAATCGCTGCGGCTGATAATCGGCTCATGCACATTTTCTGTGATGTGCCACTGGCTCCGGTCTACATAGTGGTTATGTTTATCCCGGAAATGCTTTGTAGTCTTGAAGTTGACTACATCTCCGCAATACTCCTGCCGTGTGAGGATATTGGTCAAGGTGACTTTGTTCCACTTGCAGCGGTTATCCTCGTTGAGCGTCTTATTTTTACAGGTTCCCCGCCCTCGGTCTTTCATGTAGAAAGTGGGGGTTGGGATTTGCTCCTGTGTCAGATATACGGCGATTTGGTTGCGGTTCTTCCCACCGATAAACAGACGGAAAATCAAACGGACAACCTCGGCGGCTTCCTCGTCGATTATCCAAAAATCCTTGTTGTCCGGGTCTTTGACATAACCGTAAGGGGCTTCGGTGACAATCGGCTTTCCACTCATGCCTTTGGTCTTAATGCCCGTTTTCACTTTCTTGCTGATGTCCTTTGCGTACCACTCCGACATGATATTGATAAAGGGCGCAAACTCCAGCGTGTCGGGTTTCTCGCTGTCAATGCCGTTGTTGACCGCGATAAAGCGCACATTGTTCCGTCTGAATATCTCCATCGCGTTGCCGACTTGGAGATAGTCGCGCCCCCAGCGGGTAAGGTCTTTCATAATGCAGACACCGATTTTCCCGTTTTCTACATCGTCCATCATGCGGGAGTAGGCAGAACGGTCAAAAAACCTGCCGCTTTCGTCATCGTCGATGTAGTGCCGGATATTGGTTAGGTGCTGCCCTCTGGCATAGTTCTCCAAAAATATTTTTTGGTTCTGTATGCTGTTGCTCTCGCCGCCGTCCCTGTCCTCGTCGCCCACGGAAAGGCGGGAGTAAAGGGCTGTAATTTTGCTATAATCAGTCATGTGCATAACCTCCTGTGCGTCCATGTATGTGTCATTTACACTTAAAATTATGCACTCCAACGAGCAGAACCGTACTCAACATTGTGTCGGTACTTCTTTGCGTTTTTGCCTTTTAGATAGACAGCCAGCCGAAGTCCTGCGCCGCAGAGAATACCAATCAGCAAATCCAACGGGTGAAAGCTGGGAAACGGATTGTTCAGGGCTATCGGAAGGGCATGAAAAAAGCTGAGGATTTTCGCAGATGAATCTGCCCCCTCAGCCAATCTCCATGCTTCTCCTAAATTCGTAGCGAACAACCCTACCAGAAAATACGGTAAATTCAGAATCAGGAGCTTTTTCATTTTTCTCTTATCCATCACAGATCACGCTCCTGTTTCTTCTCTCGAACCTTCTTCGGAATCGCTGCGACAATTTCCTTGAACTTCTTCAGCTGCGCCAGAACGCTCGGCTTTTCATTCTTGGTTAATGCCCTTGCCTGATGTTCCTTGCAGATTGCATCCAAAGCATCTGCATCTTTAGAACGGACAAAAACAAGAAACCGGGGAGGATCAACGGACTTATCTTTTCTTACGGCAAAGTCCACGCCATACTTCTTGGCGAGCTTTTCAAAATCACGGATACTCTCTTTGTCGATCTCAACATTCGTAGCACCCTGATTCTGTCCCAAAAGCTGTTTCACGGATTGCTTTCCATGAACGGCAGGGTCTCGTGCCTTTTTCATCTTCACTTTTTCCCGGTGCTGCAAATACTTGCGGATACCGGCAATGATAGTGCGCCCCGTCAGCTTGGTTGTGCTGATCGCCAGGTTTACTGTTCTGTTTTCAACTTCTTCCTGCATGATTCATCACCTCCTGCAAGCAGTAGAGTGAACAGATTATCGTGCCATATCTCTGTGGTCGTAATACAGATTGCCCTTGGCAACTGCGGCATGGCTGATAATCTTGATATTGCCAGCTTTCTGGTTATCCAGAGCCTTCTGATAACCCACATCGCTCAAATACAGGCGATTTCTTTCGCCTTTCCAACCGACAGGCGATTCATCGGTCAGCACATCGAAAATAATCATGTGCTTGGTGGCGTCATCAAATCGTGCCAAGTCCATATAGGTATGTCCCTGGTACTCCTTGGCACCATCCTGAATCCGCTTTCGCTCCATCAGCTCTCCAATCGTCGAATTTCTTTGCATAAGAACCTCCTTACAGAACATCTCGGTCAGGGTTACTTTTGTGGGGAACCGAATCAGCTTTGACAGGTGCATCTTCTTTCTTCACCATGTCATCCGGCAGGGGAAGCGCCATAATGCTGCGCCCCATGCGTACAAAAGTCTCAGGCTGATGAAAGTGTTCCTCAAACTGCTTCATCAGTTCCGGGGACAGAGAACAAAAATCATCCTCGCCCAATCCCACAACCAGAAAATCACCGGCGATAATGTCATAAATATCGCCGTCATCATCACGCAGCGCACGGTTCAGTTCTTTGCCTACGAGTTTACCTTCGTCGTGCATCACCAGTGCAACCGGCTCATTGAACGGATAAGTTGCCTCAATATCGCCACCTACGGCTTTCTGCAAATCCTCCAGCTCACAGCCGATCTGCACAGCCTGCGGATACATGAACGGCTTTACCAGCAACACATTCATGGTATCTGCCTGTTCTTTCTGAACCTCCCGTTCCTCGGTCGTGCCGAACGCAACACCGGTAAAGTTTTCGGAGTCCAGAATGTACTCCGAATTGTAATAAGCGGCTCTAACCTGTTCCTCTGCCGCATCGTGAGATTCTGCTTGCACCGTAACCGTTTTCTCCAAGGTTTCGGTGATCTTCACATCGTATTCTTTCAAGTTTCGATACCTCCGTTTCTTTGGAAATAAGAAAAGCGACCATCCATGAACCTGTTACAGTTCATAAATAGTCGCATCCACATCGGCTAAAAGCTCGAACAAGCAAATATCGTCCAGTTCGCAAATCAGGGAACCCATGTCGAAGAAAATATCGTCCTCGCATTCCACCGTAGTAACCACGCTGCGGTGTTCGTTAAGACAAATGGCTTCTTCCTTGTCCATCGTGATCGTAGACATACAGGACACCACATAGAATGTCATATCTTCTGCTAACCACAGCTCCTTGCTCTGAATCGTGCGAACTTTTTCATCGCCGCTCATATCTTCTACATAGGACAGAAGCCGCACGGCTCTGCTGTTCAGAAGTACCTTTCCCTGATAGTCGATACCCTCACCAGCAGAGGACAATACTCGATACTCGCTAATCATCTCGGCATTTTTCTGAAACGACTTTGCCAGAAGCGCAGGAGAAATATCATCGAACTCCTCACTGTAGTTTACGAGCATATCTACCATATAATCAGGATCGCAAAGGTCGTAGAGTTCTTCCAAAGCGCCCTGAATGTTTTTGGGTGTAAACATTTTTTACCTTACCTTTCCATTGATTTTTCTCTTTTTTTCTGCCATTGCTCCAAAAGCTGAATGATTTTATCCTCCATCTGCTTGTTGGTATAGGACTTCGGGAAGTATTTTCGCAACGAATCCGTTTTGAAGGTTACTCTGTCCAGCTCTCCCTTCTTGATTTCATTCATAATCTCGCACATCGCATCCAGCGTACACTCGCCCTCCTGTGCGAGCTTTTTAATTCGCTGTGCTTGCGAAAGGGAAGGAGCTGCTTGAGCATAATCCATTGCAGAAAGAAAATCCTTCTGTTCTTCACTTGCCAGATAGGAAAGCTCCACCGCAGGATTGAATTTGATCTGACCCGTATCTACCATATCCAGCAGTTCCGGAATCAGTTCGGTCAGACGGATATAACGGTGTACCTGATTTCTGCTTTCTCCTGCCTCCTGACCGACTATATCCATTGCCTGCAACTTCATCCCAACTTGGGATGAAGTTAAATCGGTGCGTTGACCTTGATGTTTAATCGCATCCAGCTTCATCTTATAAGCAAATGCTCTTTCACTCGGCAGGATACTCTCCCTCTGCAAATTCGCATCAACCATCAAAATAATGGCTGCATCATCGTCCAGGTCACGAACAATCGCAGGCATGGTTTCCTTACCCGCAAGCTCCGATGCCCGGTGCCGCCTGTGACCAGAAACGATTTCATAACCACCGTCGGGGTCAGGACGGACAATCGCAGGAGTGAGAACTCCGAAATCTCGGACGCTCTCTGCCGTTTTCATCATTTCTTCATCATCAACCACACGGAAGGGGTGTCCCTCAAAGGGGTGTAGCTCAGAAAGCGGAATTTCCTGCACACGCTCCTGCTGGGCTTCAGCTCTGGATTGATCGGTGGAGAAAATATCATCGTACCCCTTCAAGCTGATGTTTGCGCCTTTTTTCTGCATTGTTTAACACCTCCTTCGTCAGAATTTTATAGGCTTCGGCAACTTTGCCTTTGGGATCATGCTTGAAGATACTGGTTCCCTCTGCGCTGATTTCCTCTGCACGGACAGAGCGGGGAATGTCGGTCTTGTAAACCTTCAGCTTTCCGCCGTAGCTCTCCCGAATCAGATTGCTGATGTCTTTGGAGTAGTTGGTGCGGCTGTCCACCATCGTCAGAAGAATCCCTTCAATCCTCAGTTTCGGGTTGATTTGCCTCTTGACCTTGTTGATGGTTCCAAGCAGCTGTTCCAGACCCTTTGCAGGAAGGTATGCTGCCTGAACCGGTATCAGCACATTGTCGGCAGCTGCCAACGCATTGACGGTCAGCATACCCAAAGACGGCATACAGTCAAGAAGAATGTAATCATAATTCTGTTTGACTGTATCCAGGTATTGCCGGAGAATGGTTTCCCGGCTCATGGCATTGACCAGTGCTACCTCCATACCTGAGAGTTCGATGTTGGACGGCACCAAATCAACGCCCTCCGGATGATGAAGAATCCCTTCATCGGGAGTAATAGGGTTTTCCATCATAATCTTTCCCATCAGATCGGAAAGTGTCGGAGACAGATCATCCGGGCAGGGATTGCCCAAACTGACCGTCAGGGAAGCCTGGGGATCGGTGTCTACCAGAAGCACCTTTTTTCCTTCAAGAGCCAAGCCAACGCCCAGATTCTCGGTGGTGGTGGTCTTTCCAGTGCCTCCTTTCTGATTGACCACCGCAATGATGGTTGCTTTTTTCGACATTTATCGTCACTCTCCTTCCTCTCGCTTCATTTTCAATTTCTTAAATCCTCCTTCCAAATATCCGTGTGACATATCGTGCCGAACAAGAGCATCGTAGTAGGTGTCTATTGTCGTCGGCGCATTGTATATCGTAGTCAGCATATACTGACGGATATTTCTAATCTTTGTGGTGTTCTCCTTGAAGCAGTCCATAACATATCGAATGTGTTCGGCATTCAGTTTCATAAACCGACTGCGGACAATTTCTGCCGGACGCTCCTCTGCACCAATGCGAATCAACGGTCGCTTCGTGCAAACTGTTTCAACGATCAACTCCAGAATGTTATCCAGCATTTCGGAATCGTAAGGGTAATCCTTCTTCAACAAATCCATACTGAGCTGATCCGAGAAATAATCAAAGTATTCTTGATACCGGTCATTCTCGTCCATCATTCCACCATTTCCGGAAGGAAAGATAGAATCAGTATCACTAAATTCAGTATTTTTAATATCAGTATTATTACATTGTGATTTCGGAAGTTCTTGAGTTGTGATTTCCATTGTTCCAGAATTGTGATTTTCACAATTCAAGAGTTGTGAATCCACAGCAGAGATAAAGTTCTTCACATAGATCAGGTTGGGCTTTCCCAAACCCTGGCGCTTACGTTCAATCAATCCTGCTTTCTTCTCAAGTTCACTGAGCAGCTTGATAGCCTTTTGTTCAGCACAGTTCAGAGCCATCTTCGCTTCGTCGATTGTAAAAATGATATACACTCTACCGTTTTTATCTATCCAACCATTCTTGGCAGACAGGCTCATGCGGTCAAGCAAAATGCCATACAGCATCTTGGCATCGGCAGAAATATTCCAGAACCTCTCGTTCGTGAACAACACCTTCGGAACTCGATAGAATGTGAATAGATCGGATTGCTGACCGTAAAAATAATCAAAACTCACACGGCTTCACCACCTTCTTTCTGCGGAAAACTTTCTGTTGTCAGCGGAATGCTGCGGAAAGTCGTATCCGTCTTTTCGTAAGGACATCGGGCAAAATAGTAGAAGCGGTATTCCTGTTCATACACATCCATATCAACGAAGCCCCACTTCACGCATAACCTTCTTCGTACACCAACCAATGCACGGGTGATCTCGCCCATAGGGACAGCCATCACATTCCGACTTGGGTTTCGGCGGCAAAGAGATTAAGTAGTAGCAATTATTTCTACCCAGACGGCAGCCCTTTCTGCCATTCGTCCAGAAGTAGCAGTAATGACAGTCGCTCGGCTTGTCTGCGGTATAAACAGGCTTGCTCAAATAAAACACCTCCAATCTCTTGTATTTGCCCATGGGTTTGGGCATAAAAAAAGAGCGCCTATCCATCCCCAATGCGGGGCAAATAGACGCTCTATGTACATAACGATATTTAATTTTATCTGCTATAACTGCATGGTATTCAAAACATCCGCCTTTTTTGATTAGCTGGATTTTTGGCACGATTTTGGGGCTGATTAGCAGGAAGGGCATTTTCATTAGCAAGAACAGCCCGTTTTCTGCTAAAAATTAGCTGGCGATTTTGTCTTATAACAACCGTTCGATTCTGGAGGGGTTGTCAAAAATCAAATTTTGGAGTAGAATTTTATCTCATACAGTGAAAGAGCTTTTTCGTAGCTTTTTATATAAGAAAAGCCGAAAACCCTTGAAAACAAAGGCTTTCGGCGTTGTTCACTGGCGTCCATAAGAGGATTTGAACCTCCGACCCCACGCTTAGGAGGCGTGTGCTCTATCCAGCTGAGCTATATGGACGTGTCTGATATATGATTATAGCCCGATCAAAGTCGAACTGCAATCCCTTATTTAGTTTTTTTTGAGGTGGCCGTTGTAACGCAACCTTAGGAGGCGCTTGTTATATCCATTTAACTATGGGAACAAATGCCGTATTTTCGGGCTTTTTCAGCCTTTTCGGTCACGGCGACCAACTTTATGAACTCAATCACTTTCGTGATGAATTATCTCTTTCTTATCTCTTCTAATTTTTCAGATTTCGCTTCCTTAAGTGACCCTCAAACGCTACCCTTTTTCTTCAAAAAGGTTCCGCCATGGTTCTACCTTAGGAGGCGAACACTCCATCCTACTGAGCTACAGAGATTTACATGTTTCACGTGAAACATATATCGTATTTTCATACTGCATTTTATTATAATTCATTTTCATGTGTTCTGCAACTATTTTCTCTTCTCACATGCTCCGTATACAATTTCTGTTCTACCGTCTCATTTGCTTTTATCTCCATCCGGACCTGAATCCGAGGATTTTTTATAGACCTTTACGCAAAATGAGCCGTTCCCATCATCCATATTTTTCCTTTAAACCGACGTCCCGGAAGCGGTTCTCCAAGCAGATCCATCTTATTGATACCTACGCGGAAATACAGCTCGTTGCATTCCACCTTGAGATCATAGATTTCCTCGCCAGTAAACCGGTTTTTCTTACATACAACCTCTTTGATCTCGCCTAAAATCGAATACTGATCGCACTCGATCCCGCTTGGCATAAAAGTTGTATCGACGATCGAATAAATATCCTCTCTCGTCGCCCGGCGCGATGCCATCGAATAGAGATCCAGATCCTCGATTGTTAAGGACTCCATCGCATCCTCGTCGCCATTTTTTGCCGCTTCCAAAAGTTCATCCCGGTTTTTCGCCGCCACTTTGGCTTTTTCAATCTGCAGCGCCGTCTTTTTGATCGGAAGAAGCACCTTGCCCCGATTGGCAAATCCTGCCAGGCTGACCGAATTCACCTGTAAGCGCTCGCGCTCTTTCCGGTAACACTCCCTGTATTCGATCGGATTCAAGAGATAAAAGATCAGCGAAAGCCCTACCTTATACTCATCCAGAAGCCCCGCATAGGTTTCCTTCTCCGTATGACGCTGAATGGAACATTCTGCCCGCGAGGTTACCTCCTCGTTCAGGATATAGGGATAATAATACTCTATCTCCATCTCATCCTGCTTATTCAGCTCCCCATACATCGCCACGCCGATCCCCGGCGCAACTTCTGTCTTGATCTCATATAATTCGGTCTCCCTGTCAAGCTGAAGACAGCTGGAGGTTCCCGCCTCTCTCGCCAGACAGCGAAGCAGGGCACGGATGTCCTTCTTCTTCTGATACATACTAAATCCGGCAGCTCGCAAAAAACGATGCATATTGACTCCTTCTAACTACAATCCGCAGCTGCTGTCAACACATACAGCCGCCTCATTTCTATCCTTTATTTTCCTTACTTATACCCAAGCGCACGCTCCAGTGCTTCCTTCTCTTCACTTCCTAAAAGCACCTCGGTCTTGCCCTCTACGACATCCTTCAGATACAGGTAACAGCCTTCACGGCTGTGAACAGAATTCAGCACAAATCCCGTGTTGTTATCATCCAGCATGGCAATGACAAAACTCAGATTGCCGCCCATGCCCTTAAACGCATTGTACTTGACAATACCGGTTTTCTGGTATCCAGCCTGCGCCTTGGAGACAACCGAATCCACCAGGCGTTTTGTATCTCCGTCCTTTGCCCGCAGATACTCGGTCTCATCCACCAGTTCCATGATCGTGTCTTCGAGCGTCTCCGCATCTTTTCCCCGCATAAACATATCATATCTGCGATACAACTTCCTATACTGCGAAAAACAGATGACGGACGCAATAAATGATATGAGTGTCAGGATCGCCAGAACGATCACGATAACCCCCGGATCGATGCCAATCCCGCTAAAAATACTGCTCTCCATCTTTCATTCCTCATTTCCCATCATCCGTCCCCTAGGACGAATTTTGTGTGATTACTGTCTTAATGACTCCAAAAGCTCAATCAGACGTTCCAGTTCCGCTGATGAATAGTATTCGATCTCGATTCTGCCTTTATTCTTATCCTTGCGGTTGATCGAAACCTTCGTTCCCATAACTCCTTTCAGCTTCTCTTCCACATCCTTGAAAAAGACCTCCATATCGCGTTCCGGATCTGCTTTCTTTTTCACCTTTTTCGGCTTCAAAAGCTCTTTCACCAAACGCTCGACCTCGCGGACGCTCAAATGATTTTCTACTGTTTTAAGCGCCAACTGGTACTGTTTTTCACCATCTTCCAGCGAAAGAAGCGCTCTCGCATGACCTCCGGTAAGCCGATCCTGAATCAGCATCTCCTGCACTCTCTCATCCAGTTTCAAAAGACGCATGCTGTTCGTGATCGTCGCACGGTTCTTCGCTACGCGCTCTGCCACGTCCTCCTGACGCAGCCCAAACTCCTGAATCAGCATCTGGTAGGCTTTCGCCTCCTCAATCGGATTTAAATCTGCACGCTGTACATTCTCGATCAGGGCGATCTCCATCGTCTGCTGTCTCGTATACTCGCGCACGATCACCGGAACTTCCCGAAATCCTGCCAGTTTGGCAGCTCTCCACCGGCGCTCTCCGGCAATCAGCTCATAACGATCGCCCTTTTTCTGAACCAGAAGCGGCTGCAGCACGCCGTAACGGCGGATGGATTCTGCCAGCTCTCCGAGCTGTTCTTCATCAAACATCTTACGCGGCTGGCTGACATTTGGCTCAATCTCCGAAATATTTAGAAATTTCTCTTTTTCCACCTCGACGATCTTTACGACCGGCTCCGCTTTTGCCGTCTGTGTCTTCGATTTTGCCGCCGTCTCCCCGGCTGTGCGGGTTTTTCCTTCTGTCGTCGTCTTTCCGGATGCCTTTGCAACTCCCACACGGCTGCCTTTTCCCACTGTTTTCGCAGCTGTCTTTCCGGCAGACGCCGATTTTTTCTGTTTTTTAGATCCCGGAAGCACCATATCCAGCTCTTCCAGGCTCTTTTTCTCTATCTCCTGTTCCGTCTCACGAACGGAAGTCTTTTTTCCGGCTTCATCCGATGGCTTTGCGCTGCTTTTTCCCGCTTCTGCATCCTCGTAATCATTTCCAAAAAAAGCTCCCAGTCCTCTGCCAAGCCCCGTTCTCTTTGACATTTCCTTCCTCCTCATGAACCTCCCGACGCCCCCCGGCAGGCATCCTTTCTGAATTTCACTTCACCGTTATTTTCCTGCCTACAGCTCTTCTCCCCGGCTGATCACCTCTGCTGCCAGCAGACGGTAGCTCTCTGCACCGGTCGAACGGCTGTCGTACAGGTTGATCGGCATTCCGTGGCTCGGCGCCTCCGCCAGTCGCACATTTCTCGGTATGATCGTCTTGTAAATCCGCTCATTTAAGTTCTGTTTTACATTCTCTACGACCTGCAGGGAGAGATTCGTTCTCGCATCATACATGGTAAATACCACGCCCTCCAGCTCCAGCGACGGATTCATCTTTTTCCGGACCAGACCGATCGTCCGGAGTACCTGGCTCAGTCCTTCCAGCGCATAATATTCGCACTGGATTGGCACCAGCACTGTATCTGCCGCTACCAGCGCATTGATCGTCAAAAGACTCAGCGACGGCGGGCAGTCGATGATAATAAAATCATACTGATCGCGGATTGTCTCCAGATAACCGTTTAACACCGACTCTTTATTTTCCACATCCAGAAGTTCAATCTCAGCTCCTGCCAGATTCGAATCCGAAGGAAGAACATCCAGATTTTCCTGAACATCGCGCATCAGACAGTCCTCCAGTGTGCAATCGCCCAAAAGCAGCTCATAGACTGTATCTTCAATCTGTTCTTTTTCCAATCCCAAACCAGTGGTTGCATTTCCCTGCGGATCAAAATCGATCGTCAGAACCCTCTGTCCCGCCTCTGCCAGGCATGCCGACAGGTTGATCGCCGTTGTCGTTTTACCTACGCCGCCCTTCTGATTTGCAATCGCAATCGTTCGTCCCATACCGTATTCCTTCCATTTCCTCGGTTTTATCTCACATGAAAGACAGGAAAAAGCCTTCCCGCAGGCATCCGCACAGCGATTTCCAGCTTTTTCCCGTTCTTGTCTTGCCTAATAGTATAACACACTTAAAACTCATTTCCTACTTTTTTAGAAAAATTTCATTTAAAATGTTTCACGTGAAACATCGGCTCCACCGTCTCCCCCAGAGCACACCATTTATCTGCCAGACACACAATCCATGCCTCGCGGCACTGAGGCGGCACCGGTATCAGCGGAAACATATGACGTGCGATGATATTTTTTTCCTTCCAATTTAAATGATAATCTCTCTGTGCATTTCCAAGCGCTGTTTTCGGGTGACGGAAGCCGTGCAGGCGGTGCGAAGAATCCTTCTGATGCCAGTCATACAAAAAATAATCGTGCAGCAGTGCCCCTCTCACAAGTGATTTTGGTTCCAAGCGAATCTGCCACCGTTCCATCATCCAAAGGCTTGTGTAGGCAACATTGAGGCTGTGGCGGTAAATGGATGTCGTACCATGCTGCATCGCCAGCTTCTCCTCGTCTAAGCGCCCTTCCTGCTTCAGTTCGCGTATCGTTTCCGCCAGCAGCCGCTGCCTGCCCGCCGACAACTGAAAAGATTTCTCTGTCTTCCGTTCCATACGATGCTGAAAGCATAACTTATTTTCCTTCTTTATCATATCGCGCATTTCTTTCCCCATCGATTGATTTTTTGATACGTGAACATTATAATGATTTTAATATCGATTTTCAATGAAATTTTGTTTACATAAAATGGCATGTTCATAACTGTTCACAGGTAGAAATTTTCTGAACTGAAAATTCCGAACGCTACAATTCTGGTTGCAGATTTTTCCGATTTGAAATGCGAAGCATCGGCAAAATCCCGTTACTTGGGCACACATCTGTGAACAGATATTCTGTGAAAAAACGCTGGAAATAGCTGAACTGGAATACAGGAAAATATGATATAATATGAGCACTTAGCGAGGTGTTTTCGAGCTTAGTGCGAGTCATACCTAAATACTTAATGAAGCAGAGCCAAAGGCGATAGCTGAATTTAGTATTTATGGTATAATAGAATTACTTGATGAGATATTTTCAAGTTTAATTTTTCGATTCAAAAGGAGCTTTCTATATGAACACAAAAAACAAGATCATGACCTGCCTGATGCTGTCCGCCGGCGGCGCAGTTTCACTGGCACTTTTAAATAAATATATTCAATTTTCTGCCACCTCCCGCGGTCTGACCCGGGAAGAGAATTCTCTCTGCTACAAATGGCGGCTGGGAAATATCTACTATACAAAATGCGGTTCCGGCAAACCGCTTCTGTTGATTCACGATCTGCACTTTGCATCGAGCGGCTATGAGTGGGAATCCATCCGCGAACAGCTCAGCCACTCCTACACCGTCTACACGCTCGACCTTCTCGGCTGCGGACGTTCCGAGAAGCCGAACCTGACCTACACAAATTACCTGTTTGTCCAGCTGATCTGTGATTTTATCAAATCTGAGATCGGACATCGGACCAACATTCTCTCCACCGGTGATTCAGCGGCACTGTCTATCATGGCGTGCAGCAACTCTCCAGAACTGTTTGATCAGATCATGCTCATCAACCCGAGCAGCCTTACCGACTGTTGTCAGCTTCCGGGTAAAAATGCCAAGCTTTATAAGCTTCTTCTGGATCTCCCGCTGGCTGGAACGCTCATTTACCACATTGCGTGCAGCCGCTCTATGATCGAAGAGGCATTCCGCACCAAATATTTTTACAATCCGTATACCGTAAAACCGGTTCAGATCGACCGCAGCCACGAAGCCGCACATCTCGGCGAATGTCCGAAAGCGATCTTCTCCAGTATTGAATGCCGCTATACCAAGTGCAATATTTCCAATGCTCTCAGGAAGATCGACAACAGCATCTTCATCATCGGCGGTTCCGAGGAACCGATGATCGAGGCGACGATTCAGGATTACAAGATTTATAATTCCGCAATCGAGTCCTCTATCATCCCAAAGACCAAACATCTGCCGCAGTTAGAACAGCCGGATGCCGTGATGGATGCGATCCATATGTTTTTTTCTTAAAAAAGGATAATGCGTATGCATACCGCGGAGCGTTTTTTCGTCATAGGACGAAGCTTATTACTGTTCATGCATACGTGCCCAGTAACGGAATTTGCCGTGGCTTCGCATTTAAATACGGCAAATTCCTGCTGCCACCACGTTTTCTTACGGCACTTTCGGTTCCAACAGTGCCTACCCGCGAACAGTTACTCTCTCTTTCCCACATCTCCATAAAAATTGCTTTTTCATACTCATACCATGATGCAGATACCATTTTCCAGTATCTTTCATATTCACAGCGTCATCCTTCCGTGCGCCTTGTTTGTTTCTTCTTGATAGGAACGGTCCTAATGTTTCATCCAGGTCCCGCCGCACTATCTATATACAAACAAAACCCCCGGAATGCTCCTCTTTATTCTACATTATTCCCACTCGATCTCCTCGGCTTTCGCACAAAAAACTATATTCTGTAACGAAAACTCAAATTTTATAAATTTTTCCTATTATCTTCAGCTCTGCCATCGCCTCTACCTGTTTCTCCAGATTTCCTCTGTCATATGCCTGATACGGCTTCTGGAACACAATCTTCCAGGACAAATATTCAGTCATACATTTTTGTTTAAACCCCGCCTATATGAAAAAGAAAGACTGCATACCCTACGTGTTCCATATACAGTCTTTCTCTTTCTACCTTTTGATTGCTTTATTTCAGCGGCTCCCGCGATGGCGTTCCCGCTTTTCTCGGATACTTCTTTCCCGTCCTCTCTGTCTTATGAATCCGGACCAGGTTACGCTCATCCTCATTGGCAAGGTGGAAGGAAATCACATCCTCCAGCTCGCCGCCCAGCTTGCGGATCGCACCTTTTCCCGTCTTCATCTCTTCCTCCAGTTTGCCTGATTTGTACGGTACAAACCAGCCTCCCACCTTGACAAATGGCAGGCAGTATTCCGACAGCGTGGACAGATTTGCCACCGCGCGTGAAACGCAGAAATCAAATGTTTCACGTGAAACATTATCATGTGCCGCATCTTCCGCCCGTCCGTGAACCGCCTGAATTTTTTCCAGTTCCAATGCCTGAATTACCTCGTTCAGAAAGTTGATCCGCTTATTTAAAGAATCGAGAAGCGTGACCTTTAAATTTGGAAATGCAATCTTTAACGGGATACCCGGAAATCCAGCTCCCGTTCCAACATCGATCAACGTATACTCTTTCTCTGCCAGATCCGGCACCGCTTTCACAAGTGCCAGACTATCCGAAAAATGTTTGGTCACAACTTCCTTCTGTTCCGTGATCGCTGTCAGATTCACCATCGTATTCCAATGAATCAACAGTTCATAGTAATCGTAGAACTGCTTGATCTGGTGTTCATTTAACGTGACGCCCATCTCCTGCGCTTCTTTCTGAAGCTGCTCGGTAAAGTCTGCCGGAGGCAGAACCACACCGCTTTCTACTTTATTTTCTTCTGCCATAAATATATCCTTTATGATATGTTCTATTTTTTCTCAGGTTCTTATCTATCTTACATTTTGAGTTTCTGCAATGCGTTTACCTGTTTCCATGCAGTCTCTGAATCCGCTCGTTTCTATATTTACAGTTCTTTCTTCTCTTCCCCATGTCCCGCATGGCGGCTCTGCTCTAAGTGTACCAGCAGCACCGAAATGTCCGCCGGTGACACGCCCGCGATTCGGGATGCCTGACCGATATTTGCCGGTTTATAGAGATTTAATTTCTGTACTGCCTCACGGCGCAGGCTTCCGACCGTGGAATAGTCGAAGTTTTCATCCAGCTTCCGGCTCTCCATCTTCTTGAACTGTGCAACCTGCTGCAGCTGGCGTCGGATATAGCCGTCATACTTGATGTTGATGTTGATCTGCTCGATCACATCTTCCGGAAGTTCCGGACGGTTCGGATCCAGCTCTGCCAGTGCTTCATAGCTTAACTCCGGACGGCGTACCAGCTCTGCCAGCGTTGCCGCGGTCTTGAGCGGGGTGCTTCCGTGGCGCTCTAAAAATTCCTGCACTTCTTTTCCAGCGCCAATGTTGATCTTCTCCAGACGCTTTGCCTCTTCCTCGATCATTTTTTCTTTCCAGAGGACACGCTCATACATCGCATCACTGACCAGTCCAATCTCATGCCCGATCGGGGAAAGACGCAGATCCGCATTGTCCTGACGCAAAAGCAGGCGGTATTCCGCACGCGACGTCATCATCCGGTACGGTTCATGGTTTTCTTTGGTAACCAGATCGTCGATCAAGACACCGATATATGCCTGGGAACGGTCGAGGATGATCGGTTCTTTTCCCAGCACTTCGCGCGCCGCATTGACACCCGCCATAAAGCCCTGTACCGCCGCTTCCTCATAACCGGAGCTTCCGTTAAACTGACCGCCGCTGAACAATCCCCGGATCGCCTTAAATTCCAGCGATGCCTTTAACTGGCGTGCATTGATACAATCGTACTCAATCGCATATGCATTTCGAACAATTTTGACATTTTCAAGTCCCGGTACGGTACGGTACATCGCGTACTGCACATCCTCCGGCAGGGAACTGGACATACCGCCCAGATACATTTCATTCGTATAAATTCCCTCCGGCTCGACAAAAACCTGATGACGGTTCTTATCTGGAAATTTTACCACCTTATCCTCGATCGATGGACAGTAACGCGGACCTGTTCCCTCGATCGCGCCCGAAAAGAGGGGCGATCGATCCAGGTTGTTGCGGATGATCTCATGTGTTTTCTCATTGGTATAGGTCAGCCAGCAGGACACCTGCTCCTTCTGTACCGACTCCGGATCGGTGGAAAAAGAAAATGGCACAACCCTCTCATCGCCGAACTGCTCTTCCATCTTAGAAAAATCGATGCTGCGCTTATCGACACGCGCCGGTGTGCCCGTCTTGAAACGGAACATCTCGATTCCCAGCTTTTTCAGGGAGTCTGTCAGATGGTTTGCCGCCTGCAGACCATTCGGTCCGGTCGGATTGCTCACATCGCCATAGATACATCTCGCTTTCAGGTACGTTCCCGTTGCCAGCACCACCGCCTTGCAGTAATACGTCGCGCCGGAGTACGTTCTCAGTCCTTTGATCTGACCTTCTTCCACGATCAGCTCTGCCACCTCTCCCTGACGGATCGTCAGGTGATCGGTATTTTCCATGGTACGGCGCATCTGGCGGGTATATTCCTGCTTGTCCGCCTGCGCGCGGAGCGAATGCACCGCCGGTCCCTTAGACTGGTTGAGCATCTTGGACTGTATAAAGGTTTTATCTATATTTTTTCCCATCTCGCCGCCGAGCGCATCCAGCTCGCGCACCAAGTGGCCCTTCGAGCTTCCGCCGACATTCGGGTTGCACGGCATCAGGGCGATGCTGTCCACGCTGACGGTAAACACGATCGTCTCGAGTCCCAGTCTCGCGCTTGCCAGCGCTGCCTCACAGCCGGCGTGTCCCGCCCCGACGACCGCTACATCATAATTTTCTGTTAAACAGGGCATGTTTCCTCTTTCCTCTCTATCTCTGCGTTCTATTCAAGTCGAACGTCCGTGAGACTTGGCGCGTGATTCTGGTCAGCGTAAGCTGACATATTCTTTACAGAATCACTGCGCATCCTCGCGGAGCGTTTATCTCAGTCGGAGACAAGGCTTCCACTGAGACAAATTTGCTATTACTCACCACCTGAAGAGGTGGGAGTCTTCTCGACTGAGATAAACACTGCGGCTCATGCGCCGTATGATTCGCAGCCGATTTTACTGCAGCTGCACATTTCAATTTGATC
Source organism: Clostridium sp. TF11-13AC (assembly GCF_003481065.1). Taxonomy (NCBI): domain Bacteria; kingdom Bacillati; phylum Bacillota; class Clostridia; order Eubacteriales; family Clostridiaceae; genus Clostridium; species Clostridium sp. TF11-13AC. The sequence goes on along the minus strand of NZ_QUKJ01000002.1, from coordinate 23,065 downwards.
AAACGCCTTATATTCTTTCTTGTTTTCAGATCCACCCTATCATACCACAAGGAAAGAAACCTTGCAAAAAAATTGATCTATTTCCCCATACAAAAATGGCTGAAAATCTCATTCACCAGATCCTCTTCCAGTGATTCCCCAAGGATCGTTCCAAGATGTTCATAGGCATCCATCAGATCAATCGAGAAAAAATCCTCCGGCATCGCATTGTCGATGCTTGTCTCGACCAGACGCAGGCTTTTCAGCGCCTGCTCCATCGCCGTCTTGTGACGGACGTTTGCCAGCATGACCTGATCGTTGAAATTCAGGTTTCCCTGCAAGAACATCGTCTGAATTTTTTCCTCCAATCGATCAATTCCCTGCTGTTCCTTCGCCGATACCGGGATCACTTCCTGCCCGCACGCTTCGCGAAGCGCTTCTTCTGTGAGAACCGGTTCCAGATCTGTCTTATTTAAGAGGACGATCACCTTCCGTCCCCGGATCAAATCGAGGATCTGACGGTCATTTTCATCCAGCTCCCTTGATCCATCGACCACATACAAGATCAAATCTGCCTCATCCGCAATCTTTCTCGCCCGTTCCACGCCAATCTTTTCAACGATATCCTCCGTTTCCCGGATGCCCGCCGTATCGATCAAATTTAAGCTAAGCCCGCGCAGACGGATATTTTCCTCCAGCGTATCGCGTGTCGTACCGGCGATCTCTGTCACAATCGCGCGCTCCTCTCCCAGCAGTACATTCATCAGGGACGATTTTCCTGCATTCGGCTTACCTAAGATCACGGTTTTGATCCCCTCCGTCATGATACGCCCGTTGTCAAACGTCCCGATCGACGCCTCCAGTTCCATCTCAATCGGCTGCAGCGTCTCCCGAAGGCGCTCCGGGTATCCGTCCAGGGAAATATGCTCCGGATCATCAAGTGCGGACTCAATAAAGGCGATCTCATAGATTAGTTTTTCGCGGAGTTCCCGCACTTTCCGCGACATTGAACCGCTCAACTGGCTGACCGAAGACTGCAGCGCATACTCATTTTTCGACTGGATCACATCGATCACGGCTTCCGCCTGCGAAAGATCAATTCTGCCATTTAAAAACGCCCGCTTCGTAAATTCGCCTGGTTCCGCCAGCCGCGCCCCACATTTTACCGCCAGCTCCAGAATCCGCTTCATCACCAGAACGCCTCCGTGACAATCAATCTCTACCGTGTCCTCCGCCGTATAACTGTGCGGACCGCGCATCAAAAGAAGCAGCACTTCATCGATCCGTTCCTCTCCATCCCGAATATATCCATAATGAATCGTATACGTTTTCTGCTCTGAAAGCCTCTTCCCCGCCACCGCCGGTTCAAACATCCGCTCCGCCACCGCAACAGCGTCCGAACCGCTAATCCGGATAATCCCAATCCCCGAACTCGAAAGCGCCGTCGCGATCGCGGCGATTGTATCTGTATATACCATATATATATAAATCCTTCCTTGCTTTTTATCTTCTTATTCTATACCATATGGAAGCATTTTCCCATCTTTATTTACAAATCTAGTCTAATATTTATTTCTTTTTTCATGTTTTCACGATAAACCTCTCGCGCTCGATCCCCCACAAAAAAGAAGGTCTAGATACCTCCAGACCTTCTTCGTCACACTTATTTACTTCTCATATCTCCCATACCCGTCACTTCTCTCGCGTCTGCCCTCACGCTTCAGCGAAATAATCACATGCCGGAACGGATCCTCGCCCTCGCTGCGGGTGGTGACATACTTGTCATTCTGCAGCGCTGCATGAATGATCCGTCTCTCATACGGGTTCATCGGCTCCAAAGATACGGAACGTTTCGTTCTCTTTACCTTGTAAGCAATGTTCTTTGCCAGTGTCTCAAGCGTCTCTTTCCGTCTCTCGCGGTAATTCTCGGTATCGAGCTTCACGCGGACGTAATTCTCGCTCTTCTTGTTGACAACCAGGCTGACCAGATACTGGAGAGAATCCAGGGTCTGACCTCTCTTACCGATCAAAATACCCATATCCTCGCCGGAGAGGTCGATGTTCATCTCGCACTCTTCCTCATTGAAAGCCGCTGCGATCTTCACATCTAAGTTCATCGCATCAAATACCTGGCTTAAAAAGTCGATCGCACGATCCTCGAGCGTCTCTTTCTTCTTAGCACGGATGATCGCCGGTTTCGCGCCGATCCCCAGAAATCCGGCGCTTCCTTTTTCGACCACTTCGTACTCTAATTTATCACTGGTGGTTTCCAGTTCAATCAGTGCCTTTGTTACTGCCTCATCGACTGTCTTAGCGGTAACCGTAATCATATCCATCCTGCGCCCTCCTTCTATTTTTTCGCGTGCTTATCGTTGTACTTCTGCACCATCTTTGCCTTGGAAGCCAGACTGCCCGGCTTCGGATCGGAATTGTAAAATGCTTCAGACGCCTCCATCTGCTTTTTATTGCGGGAGATCTTGTCCTCTTTCGCCTTGCTTTCCGCATCCTCACGTGCCTGCAGCGCCTTTAAATTCACGCTTGCCTTCTCGCTGACATTAGCCGGCGGCAGACCTTTTCTCGCTCTCTTCTTGTTCATCTTCTCCACGTTGCGGCGGATCAGATCATCGACATCGATCTTGTTCATATGTGCATTTACGATCAGCTGCTGAACGAGCTGGAATGCACCCTGAACGACCCAGTAGATACCGATCGCGGACGGCAGGGAGAAACAGAAGAATACGGACATCAGCGGCATCGTGATCATCATGCTGTTCATCATGCTCGCGCCCGGCGCGTCCTGATCCACCTGCTGTAAATTGGAAATCAGCTTGGTGGAGAGCCACTGGGTCAGACCTGCGAGGATCGGGATGATCCATGCGATCGTGATGTGGTTAAAACCGGTAAACGGCGGAGTTGCCAGATTGATGCCGAAGAAATAGTTCATCTGCTCAATCTTGCCCGCATTTTCTGCGATCGTCGAAGAGATCTGCGGGAATAAACTTTCCAGCGTATCCCATCCAGCCGGTGTCAACTTATATAACATATCTACGACTTTGTTTGCCACGGTGTAGTCTACCTTGTCCACCGCCATGCCGACACCGCTTGCCAGCTCGGAAATCTTGTTGATGTAATCCGGCTGCCCCATCAGCGGGTTCGCTACGTTGTCAAAAAAGACACGTACTGACGGTACGTATGCCGGAATGTTGTAGATAACCCGGTACAAAGCGAAGATAATCGGAAGCTGAATCGCCATCGGCAGACATCCTGCCATCGGATTCGAGCCATATTTCTCATAGACTGCCTGCATCTCGACCTGTTGTTTAGCCATCGATGCCTGATCGGTTTTTCCCTTATACCTATTCTGAACCGCCTTGATTTCAGGGTTCATAAGCGACATAAGTTTTGACGATTCCTGCTGTTTGATCGTCAGAGGAAATAACAGTAACTTTGTGATAATGGTAAACAGGATGATACACAGACCGATATTCATGATCCCCATGCTGCTGGTAATCCGGAATAAAAAGTCCATGATATAACCAAACACGCTGGCGATCGGTCCCATGATCGAACCTGCCTTTGTCGCAACTAAAACGCTAACGTCCAATGAACTACCTCCTCATCCTTTACGGAACTGGATCATAACCGCCTTCTGCAAATGGATTACAGCGAAGAATCCGCTTACATGCCAAAATCATACCTTTTACAGCGCCGTACTTTTTAAGTGCCTGGATGGCGTACTCCGAGCACGTCGGCGTGTACTTGCAGTGAGGTCCTGTCATAGGGGAAATATAGAGCTGATATCCCCGAATCATCTTTATCAAGATCTTCTTAATCAATATTCTCACTTCGATTCTCCAGAATGTTATGCAGTCCGCATAAGTGCAGGTATGCACTCTCAATTTTTTTGAAGTCTGCTTCTTTCGCTGCCGGTCTGGCAACGACTACGATGTCTAATCCGAGTCTGACTCTGTCCTTATTTAACCGATAGCTCTCCCGTACCAACCTTGTCACATGATGGCGGACCACGCTGTTTCCAACCTTTTTGCTGACGGAGATACCGATCCGAGGCTCCTTCCCGTCATCCACCCGCTTCACGTACATAACCAGAAGCTTATTGGCATAGGATTTCCCTGTCTTGTAAACCTTTTGAAATTCGCTGTTCTTCTTAATTGAATTAAAACGCTTCATTAAAATCACCAATGATAAATAATATAAAATAGAATCCGGCTCGCCGGATTCACGCACCGAGGTGCGATTGCATTAGCAATCATTTTCCCCTGCACCGAGTGTGCATCGCAGAGCTTTTCTTAATTTCATAGAACTTTTTCTATGAATATTAAGAAAGGCCACAATCTATAACTCGATTGCGGCCTCGTTCATTAAGCAGATAATTTTGCTCTACCTTTTGCTCTTCTGGCAGCCAGAACTTTTCTTCCACCTGCGCTGCTCATTCTCGCACGGAATCCATGAACTTTTGCTCTCTGTCTTTTCTTCGGCTGAAATGTCATCTTCATGTCTGCATACACCTCCTCATCCATAATATAGTAAGAGAAATCCATGCTTCCTCCGGTTCGCGCCGAAATCCGCATTCATCTCAACATAGTTAGACTATTGTAATTAAACATCTTCTCCATTATATAGAAGAATTCCGCATTCGTCAACCACTATTTTGATCTTTTTAATCCCCATAGATCAAAGATTTTCTGCGGTTTTTCCACCATTTCGATCCTGAGTCCTCACAGATCGATCGTCGATTGCTGTCGCAGCGCTTTATTATATACAGTATACACGTTGGAGCATTTCCATTTTGTGGATAAAAAAATCCTTATTTTATCAGCATTCCCACCACCTATTCACAGCTTATCCTCCACTTATCCACATTTTGGGGATAACTTGTGGAAAAGCCGTGGAATACGATCTGGATAAGCTTCTGATTGTTCACACCCCTTCGTCAAAAAGCCTTATTTTTCGGCATTTTTTCCACGTGGATAACTGAATTTCACTTATTCACATTGCGGGTTTTTATTGAAAAATGTGGACAAATCATGTAGAATAGAACTTAGATTGGGTTATTTTGCAGTTTTGGCTGCTTTTTACGTTTAGGAGACACAGTATGATAGAGAAAATTAAGGAAAAATGGGATGAAATTCTCCTCCATATTAAAGAAGAACACGAACTGACGGACGTTTCTTTCAAAACATGGCTGCTTCCGACGCAGCCTTATTCCATGAAAGACGGCACCCTTCAGATCCTGGTTCCGGATGTGCAGTTTCTTGGCTATATCAAAAAAAAATACGGACTTTTGATCCAGATTACCATCGAAGAACTAACCGGAATCGAGTGTGAGGTCGATTTTGTCACCATCGAACAGGTCGATGAGCCGCAAAAAGAGACGGACAAAAGCCATCTGATCAACCGCCCGTCCGAGGTCAGCCGCCAGCTCATCCAGGATGCGAACTTAAATCCGCGCTACACATTCGACACCTTCGTCGTCGGCGCGAACAATAACTTAGCGCACGCCGCTTCCCTCGCCGTGGCAGAATCTCCGGGTGAGATCTACAACCCTCTCTTCATTTACGGGGGTGTAGGTCTGGGAAAAACGCATCTTATGCACTCGATCGGACATTTTATCTTAAAAAACAATCCAAAAGCGAAGGTTCTCTACGTTACAAGTGAGAAGTTTACGAACGAACTGATCGATGCGATCCGGAACAAAAACAATATTTCCACCACGGAGTTCCGTGAAAAATACAGAAACAACGACGTCCTCCTCATCGATGATATCCAGTTTATTATCGGTAAGGAATCGACACAGGAAGAATTTTTCCATACCTTCAACGCACTCTATGAAGCGAAAAAACAGATCATTATCTCCTCAGATAAACCGCCGAAAGAGATCGAGACGCTGGAAGAACGGCTTCGTTCCCGTTTCGAATGGGGCTTGACCGTCGATATCCAGTCGCCGGATTATGAAACCCGTATGGCGATCCTCCGCAAAAAAGAGGAACTCGAGGGCTACAATATAGATAATGAAGTGATCAAGTACATCGCCACCAACGTCAAGTCCAACATCCGTGAGCTCGAGGGCGCCCTCACCAAGATCGTCGCCCTTTCCAAGTTAAATAACAAGGAGATCACGACGGAGCTGGCGGAGGAAGCGCTCAAGGATCTCATTTCCCCGAACGCGGAGAAGGAAGTGACCCCGGAGCTGATCATCCAGGTCGTTGCCGATCATTTTGGTATCACTCCGCTTGACATTTCCTCCCAGAAGCGCAACAAGGAGATCGTATTCCCGCGCCAGATCGTGATGTATATCTGCCGTTCGATGCTCGGAACTTCCCTGCAGAATATCGGCAAATATTTAGGCGGTCGGGATCACACGACGATCATCCACGGTCACGACAAGATCGCTGCCGATATGGAGAAAAACGAATCTCTTCGCAATACAGTGGAAATCTTAATGAAAAAGATCAGCCCACAGTAGGTTTCTTCCACAATTTCGCGTGGAAAAGTGGTTGAAAACCTGTGGATAACTTTTCCCACATTTTGCTCCATTTCAGGGCTGTGGATAATTCAAAAGTTATCCAGCCGGTTCCGGACAGTTTTACACAGCCTTTTTAACCATTCAAAAGGAGTCTGAACCCCTGTATTTTCGGGGCTGTCCGGAGAATTCCACATATTCACAGCCTCTACTACGATTGCGACGGAATTTATATATATCTTTTCTTTCCGTTCCACGTTATTTTTAGCAAAGGAGTTATCAACAAACATGAAGCTTTCATTTGAAAAAGATCATTTAATGAACGGCATCAACATTGTTCTGAAGGCCGTTCCTTCCAAAACCACCATGCCGATTCTCGAATGCATCCTGATCGATGCTGTTTCGGATGAGATCAAACTGACCGGCAACGATATGGAGCTGGGAATTGAGACGAAGGTCGAAGGAACGATCCTGGAACGTGGAAAAATCGCTCTTGATGCCAAGCTTTTTTCCGATATTATCCGCAAGCTCTCCGGCGAAAATTCTACGATCACGATCGAATCGGATGAAAAATACAACACGACGATCACCTGTGACAAGGCTATTTTCCAGATTCAGGGCAAGGACGGCGATGAATTTTCCTATATTCCCCACATTGAGCGGGATAAATTCATCACACTTTCCCAGTTTACCTTAAAAGAGATCATCCGCCAGACGATCTTCTCGATCTCGCCGAACGACAGCAACAAGATGATGACCGGTGAGCTGATGGAGGTCACCGGCAATGAACTTAAGCTCGTTTCCCTCGACGGACACCGCATGTCGATCCGCAAAGTTGCATTAAAAGAACAGTACAGTGATATAAAAGTCATCGTTCCTGGCAAGACTTTAGGTGAGATCAGCAAGATCTTAAACGGTGACAACGACTCTGAGGTACAGATTTTCTTCAGCACCAACCACATCATGTTTGAATTTAACGACACGATCGTGTTATCCCGCCTGATTGAGGGCGAGTATTTCCGGATCAATCAGATGCTTTCCTCCGATTATGAGACGAAAGTTACCTTGAACCGCCGTGATTTCATGGATGCGATCGACCGTGCGAGCATTCTCGTCCGTGAAAATGATAAGAAACCTTTGATCTTAAACTTTACCGATGAAGAAATGGAGTTAAAGATGCATTCCGCCTTCGGTACGATGGATGCCCGTCTGGCGATTACCAAGTTTGGAAAAGACCTGATGATCGGCTTCAACCCGAAGTTTTTGGGTGATGCGTTACGAATCATCGATGATGAGGAAGTGACTCTGTACATGATGAATCCGAAATCCCCGTGCTTTATCCGGGACGAGGAGGAGACTTACATCTATCTGATCCTGCCGGTCAATTTCAATGCGGCAGCGATCTAACCTGCCATTTTTAGACATGGCAGGTGCAGACAGTAACAGAAAGGATCTGAAATAGGATGGAGATCAAACTGAGAGATGAATTTATAAAACTGGGTCAGGCGCTCAAGGCAGCTGGTCTGGTAGAGTCCGGCGTGGATGCTAAATTTGCGATTCAGGACGGGCTTGTGAAGGTCAATGGCGCGGTGGAGATGCAGCGCGGCAAGAAGCTTTACGACGGGGACAAAGTCGAGTATGACGGAGAGACCGTAACAATCACCAAATAAAGGATGGTTTCATGTTTATCGAATCGATCGAACTCAAAAATTACCGCAATTACGGGGAATTACATATGGATTTTGATCCGGGGACGAATGTTCTCTACGGGGACAACGCGCAGGGTAAAACCAATATCCTCGAAGCGGTCTACGTGTGTGCGACGACCAAGTCCCACCGCGGCAGCAAGGACAGGGAGATCATCGAATTCGGAGAGGACGAGTCCCACATCAAGATGCAGCTTCGCAAGGACGATGTGCCGTACCGGATTGACATGCATCTAAAGAAAAATAAGACGAAGGGCGTGGCGGTCAACGGGATCCCGATCCGGCGGGCGAGCGAGCTTTTCGGCATTGTTAACGTGGTGTTTTTTTCGCCGGAAGATCTGAATCTCATTAAGAACGGACCGGCGGATCGGCGCCGTTTTATTGATCTGGAATTATGCCAGTTAAACCGGCTCTATGTTCATTCGCTGGTGCAGTACAACCGGGTAGTGATACAGAGAAATAAGCTCTTAAAGGAGCTGTTTTTCCATCCCGAGTACGAGGAGATGCTGGATATATGGGATATGCAGCTTGCTTCCTACGGGCGGGAGGTGAGCCAGTACCGGCGGGAATTTATCGGTGAATTAAACGAATTGATCCGTCCGATCCATCAGAAATTGTCGGGCGGAAAGGAAGAGCTTGTTATTCAGTATGAGCCGAACACGGAGGCGGATCAGTTGGAAGCGGCAGTCAAAAAGAGCCGCGAGGCGGACCGGAAGCAGAAGACGACGCTGGTCGGACCACACCGGGATGACTTAAGTTTCTATGTCAACGGAATTGACATCCGGCGCTTCGGTTCACAGGGACAGCAGAGGACGGCGGCATTATCGCTCAAACTGGCGGAGATTGAGCTGGTTAAAAAGATCAAAAAGGAGTATCCGATCCTGCTTCTCGACGATGTTTTGTCGGAGTTAGATGGAAAACGGCAGGATCATCTGCTCGCCAGCATCCGCCACATACAGACGATCATTACCTGTACAGGCTTGGATGATTTTATCAGCCACAGCTTCCAGATAGATAAGACCTTTCGGGTCGTGAGCGGGACGGTCACCTGTGAACGTCCAAACAAGACAACTAGTCAGACATAAAACAGCAAGTGAAGGAGGAACTATGGGTTCAGAATACAGTGCAGATCAAATACAGATATTGGAGGGATTGGAGGCGGTCAGAAAGCGTCCTGGTATGTATATAGGCAGCACATCTGTAAGAGGCCTCCATCACCTGGTGTATGAGATAGTTGACAACTCCGTGGATGAGGCGTTAGCCGGATTCTGCAGTCACATCGAGGTGCAGATCAATGCGGACAATTCCATCACGGTACAGGATGACGGTCGTGGTATCCCGGTTGATACTCAGAAAAAAGCCGGACTTCCGGCGGTTGAGGTTGTATTTACGATCCTGCATGCAGGCGGTAAATTCGGCGGTGGCGGATATAAGGTATCAGGCGGACTTCACGGTGTAGGTGCATCGGTTGTAAACGCCCTTTCCGAGTGGCTGGAGGTTGAGATCTGCCGGGATGGAAAGGTATATAAGCAGCGCTATGAGCGCGGTAAAACCATGTATCCGCTGAAAGTAGTCGGTGAATGTGCTCCGGATAAGCACGGCACACGGGTTGTATTCCTGCCAGATAAGGAGATTTTCGAGGAAACGGTCTACGACTATGATACGTTAAAAGTACGCCTGCGTGAGACGGCATTCCTGACGAAAAACTTAAAGATCACCCTGCGGGATGACAGAGAAGTGAAGCATGAGAAGACCTTTCACTATGAGGGCGGTATCAAGGAATTTGTCACCTACTTGAACCGGAGCAATGAGAAGCTCTATGAACCGGTTATCTACTGCGAGGGCATCAAGGACAAGGTATTTGTCGAGGTGGCGATGCAGCATAACGATTCCTACACGGAAAATATCTACACCTTCGTCAATAATATCAACACACCGGAGGGCGGTACCCATCTGGCCGGCTTTAAGAGTGCTCTGACGAAGACTTTTAATGACTATGCGAAGAAAAATAAACTTCTGAAGGAAAATGAGCCGGCACTCAGCGGTGAGGATATCCGCGAGGGCCTTACAGCGATCATCAGCGTTAAGATCGAGGAGCCGCAGTTTGAGGGACAGACGAAGCAGAAACTCGGCAACAGCGAGGCCCGCGCGGCGGTCGATGCGATCGTGAGCGAGCAGCTGACATATTTCCTGGAGCAGAATCCAACGGTTGCCAAGATCATCTGTGAGAAATCAATTCTTGCCAAGAGAGCCCGCGACGCAGCCCGCAAGGCGCGCGAGATGACGAGACGTAAATCAGCGCTTGACGGCATGGCGCTTCCAGGAAAATTAGCCGATTGTTCCGACAAGAATCCGGAAAACTGCGAGATCTACATCGTAGAGGGAGATTCCGCGGGTGGTTCTGCGAAAGAGGCTAGAAATAAATCCAATCAGGCTATTCTGCCTCTTCGAGGCAAGATCTTAAACGTAGAAAAAGCAAGACTGGATCGAATTTACGGCAATGCGGAGATCCGTGCGATGATCACGGCATTTGGTACCGGTATTCATGAAGATTTTGATATTTCAAAACTTCGTTACAACAAGATCATTATCATGACCGATGCCGATGTGGATGGTGCACATATCAGTACCCTGCTTCTGACGTTCCTGTATCGTTTTATGCCGGATTTGATCCGGGAAGGACATGTATATCTGGCACAGCCGCCGCTTTATAAGATCGAGAAGAATAAGCGTGTCTGGTATGCATACAGCGATGATGAGCTGAATTCGATTCTGACTGAGATTGGCCGTGACAACAACAATAAGATCCAGCGTTATAAAGGTCTGGGTGAGATGGACGCGGAACAGCTTTGGGAGACTACCATGGATCCGGAGCGCCGAATTCTTCTCCGTGTCCAGATCGACAGTGAGACTGCTTCGGAGGTTGATCTGACATTTGCTACCCTGATGGGGGATCAGGTTGAGCCGCGCCGTGAGTTTATCGAGGCAAATGCGAAGTACGTAAAGAACCTGGATATTTAATTAAATTTAAGTCACTTAAATCCTTTTGAGGACGAAAGGAGTATAGATGGAACCAAATATATTTGACAAAATTCATGACATTGATCTGAAAAAGACAATGGAAACGTCTTACATCGATTATGCGATGAGCGTTATTGCTGCCCGTGCACTTCCGGATGTGCGGGATGGCTTGAAACCGGTGCAGAGACGAGTGCTTTATTCGATGGTTGAGCTGAATAATGGACCGGATAAGCCCCACCGTAAGTCAGCCCGTATCGTCGGTGATACAATGGGTAAATACCACCCACATGGTGACAGTTCAATCTATGGTGCGTTGGTAAATATGGCTCAGAAATGGGCTACCCGTTACCCGCTTGTAGATGGACATGGAAACTTCGGTTCCATGGACGGCGACGGCGCCGCAGCGATGCGATACACCGAGGCAAGACTGAGCCGTATTTCCATGGAGATGCTGGCGGATATTGGCAAGAATACCGTTGATTTCATGCCGAACTTTGATGAGACTGAGAAAGAACCGACGGTTCTTCCGGCTCGTTTTCCCAATATTCTGGTAAATGGCGGCACCGGTATCGCCGTTGGTATGGCAACGAATATTCCGCCTCACAACCTGCGTGAGGTGATTGCTGCCGTTGTCAAGATCATAGACAACCGGGTGGAGGAAGACCGCCCGACTACCATCGAAGAACTGATGGAGATCGTAAAGGGACCTGATTTCCCGACAGGAGCAACCATCCTTGGAAAAGCAGGCATCGAAGAAGCGTACAGAACCGGACGCGGCAAGATCCGTGTACGGGCTGTATACAATATCGAGGCCATGGCAAATGGCAAGAGCCGTATCATCGTGACAGAGCTTCCTTATGCAGTGAATAAGGCTCGTTTGATCGAAAAGATCGCAGAGCTTGTAAAGGATAAAAAGCTTGATGGAATCACGGATCTGCGTGATGAATCCAACCGTGAGGGACTTCGGATCTGCATTGAACTGCGCCGTGATGTGAATGCCAATGTCATCATGAACCGTCTGCTGAAGCATACACAGCTGCAGGACACCTTTGGTGTGATTATGCTGGCGCTGGTTAATAATGAGCCGCGTATCTTAAATCTGCAGCAGATCCTGGAATATTACTTAAAGCACCAGGAGGATGTGGTAACCAGAAGAACCAAATATGATCTGAACAAGGCAGAAGAGAGAGCCCATATTTTGGAAGGTCTTTTAAAGGCACTGGATCATATCGATGAGGTTATTAAGATCATCCGCGGTTCTGCCAATGTTCAGGCGGCGAAAGCTCAGTTAATGGAGCGTTTTGATCTTTCGGATGCACAGGCACAGGCCATCGTAGATATGCGTCTGCGTGCTCTGACCGGTCTGGAACGCGAGAAACTGGAAAATGAATATAAAGAGCTGGAGGCAAAGATTGCAGAGTTGAAAGCGATTCTGGCAGATGAGAAGAAACTTCTGTGTGTTATCAAGGAGGAGATCTCCCTCATCGCTGATAAATACGGAGATGACCGCCGTACCGCCATCGGATATGATGAATACGATATGTCTGCGGAGGATTTGATCCCGGATGACGATATCGTTGTGACCATGACCAATTTTGGCTATATTAAGAGAATGTCCAGCGATAATTTCAAGAGCCAGAACCGCGGAGGCAAGGGAATCAAGGGCATGCAGACTATTGAGGAAGATTATATCGAAGATCTGCTGATGACCACAACCCATCATTATGTGATGTTCTTTACCAACAAGGGACGCGTATACCGTCTGAAGGGATACGAGATTCCGGAGGCAGGACGCACTGCCAGAGGTACTGCCATCGTGAATCTGCTTCCGCTGATGCCAGGCGAGAAGATCACATCCATCGTTCCTATGAAGGAGATCGATGATGAGAAATATCTCTTCATGGCAACCCGCAATGGTATGGTTAAGAAGACTCCGATGAAGGAATACAGCAATGTCCGCAAGAACGGTCTTCAGGCGATTGTACTTCGTGATGACGATGAATTGATCGAAGTTAAGGCTACCGATAATACCGAAGATATTTTCCTGATCACAAAGAAAGGTATGTGTATCCGATTCCATGAGACCGATGTCCGCGTGACAGGCCGTGTTTCCATGGGGGTTATCGGCATGAAGTTTGATGAAGGCGATGAAGTCATCGGTATGCAGATGGCCAGCCAGGGAGAATGCCTGCTGGTAGTATCGGAAAATGGTTATGGAAAACGCACTCCGATTGATGAATTTACAGCCCAGAACCGAGGCGGCAAGGGCGTGCGCTGCTATAAGATCATCGACAAAACCGGTGATTTGGTGGGTGCAAAGCTGGTAGATAATGAGCGCAAGATCATGCTGATTACCAATGAAGGCATCATCATCAAGATGGCAGTCAGCGACATCTCGATTATCGGACGCAATACCTCCGGTGTGAAGCTGATGAGTATTGATGCTGAATCCGGCATAGCAGTTGCAAGCATCGCCAAGGTGCGGGAGAGCGACAAGGATGAGGATGAAGAAGACGAACTTCTGGAGGAGCAGGACGGAGAAGAAAGCGAATCTGAGAATACGGAAGATGTCATGGCTGAACTGTAACGAATAAAAAGTAAAAAAGATCAGATATCCTTGATCTTTGAAAAGAAAATCATAAAAAAGAGAACATCCGGCAATTCATAAACTGGAATTAGCGGGTGTTCTCTTTTTGATCTTTATAAGGCGCAGTATTTTAACAGCGTCACAGCGTCGTTTCTCTCTGAATGAGGCGGCACTTGAATTCCTGGTAGGTAAATTCAGATTCACGGTTTTCGATCATAGCAAGAAGAAGTTTGGCAGCATACTCGCCCATTTGATCGTAGGGAATATCAATGCCGCTGATAGAAGGATAGTCCATTTCATAGAAATTCACCTCGTTCAGGAAGATATGGCGAATTCTCTGAGGGATGGAAAAGCCTGTTTTTAATATTTCACGCTGCAGCAGCAGTCCAATGTCGTAGTTTTGAGAAATGGCAAGATCAAAACTGCGGTTTTCCATGTATTTAGCTAAAAATTGCTGCAAATGAATCAGATCACGATCCTTGATAGGGCAGATCACGTGCTCCAGATGGCAGTTCGGTGCCGTCCGGCGAAGCAGGGATTCAAAAAGCGGATATTTATTATTAACTAAAAGACCGTCATTGCTGATGGAAAAATACCGCACTTCGTGGATTCCCTTTTCCAGACAGAAGGAGGCACATTCCTGCAGGGCATATTCAAATGCATGGGGGAACGGTGTTTTTTTTGAGAAAACCCCGTCCATACAGATAACCACATAAGGAATATGATTTTCATCGGCCGGTTTTGTAAAAGCAGCGTGATCATCGTTGGAAATAAAAATGAGTCCATCGATCACGTTGGAATAATAGCTTTTGACATAATCCGGAGAAGAATCTATATCATCCATTTCATTGAAAATCGTGATGGTATAGTCGATCTGGGACAGGTACTGGCTGATTCCAGTAAAAGCATTTAAGAAAGCCTGGCGGCTGTAATCCTTTGCACATACAATTCCGATGGATGTACAGTTTTTGGTCCGCATGCTTTTGGCGGAAGCATTGGGATAGTAGTGAAGTGCTTCAACGGCATCTAAAACCTTGCGTCTGGTTTCCTCACTGATCTTCTGATTCTGGCGATTATTGATCACATAAGATACAGTCGCCTGAGAGACTCCGCAGAGTTTTGCGATGTCTTTTGCAGTAACATTTTTTTTCATAATTTTGTAGACTCCTTATAACACTTTTACAGTTTATTAAATTTCTCTAAAAATGTCTATAGAAATTCACTAAAATACACAATAATTTAATATTACTAAAAAAA
Organism: Clostridium sp. TF11-13AC; assembly: GCF_003481065.1. Classification (NCBI taxonomy): domain Bacteria; kingdom Bacillati; phylum Bacillota; class Clostridia; order Eubacteriales; family Clostridiaceae; genus Clostridium; species Clostridium sp. TF11-13AC. Next base: position 8,034 of record NZ_QUKJ01000002.1, on the reverse strand, counting down.
TAATTGAAATGCCGATCCTTTTGTGATATTCTAACAACATAAAATTAACTTATACGTATAAGCTGGGAATGGAGGAAAAAATGGGAAAAGCAAACGAACAAGCAAAAGATAAGCCTTCGTTATTAAACCGCTGGCTGAACGGAATTGAGAAAGTCGGAAATAAACTTCCGCATCCGATTTCTATTTTTGCAATTTTAGTTCTCTTTGTTATCGTTCTTTCTGCTGTCTGTGAGATGGCTGGAGTTTCGGCAACAGGTGAACTGGTTAACCGTTCTAAGGGAGTCGTAGAGACTCAGACGGTTCAGGCTGTCAGCCTTTTGAATGGTGAGGGGCTTGTATACATGCTGACACATGCAATCACTAACTTTACAGGATTCGCTCCTTTGGGAGTTGTCCTGGTAGCTATGTTTGGTATCGGACTTCTGGAGGACAGTGGTTTAATCGGAGGCGCATTAAAGTCTGCTGTAGAGGTTACTCCGGCTAAGTTAATCACTCCGATGATCGTATTCTTAGGCGTTATGTCCAACCTGGCCGATGCAGTTGGATACATCGTTCTGATTCCGATTGCAGCACTGATGTTCATGGCATACAATCGTCATCCGGTAGTTGGTATGGCTGCAGCATTTGCAGGTGTATCCGGTGGTTTCTCTGCAAACTTATTAATCGGTACTCTGGATCCGCTTCTTTGCGGTATTACCAACGAGGCTGTAAAGATGGTAGACCCGACTTATGTAGTTGAGCCGACCGGAAACTGGTACTTCATGATGGTGTCTACCTTCCTGATCACAATCTTAGGTACTATCATCACTGAGAAAGTCGTTGCACCGCGTTTTGGTGAGTATCACGGCAATGGGGAAGAGAATGAAACAAGCTCTGAGTATAAATTAAACGACCAGGAAAGAAAAGCTCTGAAAGTAGCTGGTTTAACCTTACTGGTTATGATTCTGGTTCTGGTAGCTTTCTGTCTCCCGGCTAACTCTGTTATGAGAGCTGAGGACGGAACACTGTTAGGAAACTCCCCGTTCATGGAGGGCATCATCCCAATTATCACTGTACTTTTCTTCGTACCGTCTGTTGTATATGGTCATATGACTGGTGTATATCACGGAGAGAAGGATGTCTGCAACGCAATGGGACGTGCCATGGGAACCATGAGCTCCTACATCGCTCTGACCTTTGTGGCAGCACAGTTTATTAACTTCTTTGGTTATACCAAATTAGGAACGATCCTTGCATTAAAGGGAGCTGAGTTCTTTAGAAACTCCGGTATCGGAACTATCCCGACCATGATCTTATTCGTTCTTTTTGCAGCATTCATCAACCTGTTCATGGGTTCTGCATCTGCAAAATGGGCTCTGATCGCGCCGGTATTCGTACCGATGTTCATGCTGTTAGGTTACACACCGGAGTTCGCTCAGGTTGCTTACCGTATCGGTGACTCCTGTACAAACGTTATCACTCCGATGATGTCCTATTTCGCAATGATTATCGTATTCATGAAGAAATATGATAAAGAGGCTGGTATCGGAACTCTGGTTTCCACCATGCTTCCGTACAGTATCTGCTTCCTGATTGGATGGAGTATCCTGTTAGTATTATGGATCGTACTTAACTTTCCGTTAGGACCGGGTGTTGGAATGTTTCTTGGCTAATGGGGCTGAATTGTTACGATAATTTAAATAACTAGAATAAGATGTACTCTGGGAATGTTTTATGCGGAATGCATAGACATTCCAGGAGTACATATTTTTTCAAAAAAATCGTATGAAGGAGGAAATAATGAACCAGACAAATATAAAAATTGGACAATTAAGAGATCGCATGAAAGAACTGGGAATCGATGCATACCTGGTTCCGACTGCGGATTTTCATGAATCTGAGTATGTAGGCGAATTCTTTAAATGCCGTCACTTCCTGACCGGTTTCAACGGAACAGCTGGAACGGCTGTTATCACTATGGACAAAGCCGGACTCTGGACAGACGGAAGATACTTTGTACAGGCAGAAGAGCAGCTTTCAGGCAGTGAGATCAAATTATACCGCATGGGTGAACCTGAATTCCCGACTCTGGACGAATTTTTAGAGGAGGAGCTTCCGGTTGATGGATGCCTTGGATTTGACGGCCGTGTTGTAAACTCTGAGCTGGGATATGGTCTTCAGAACTTACTGCAGGAAAAAAATGTAACAATCAACTGCAGTAAGGATCTGGTAGGTGAGATCTGGACTTCCCGTCCGGCTATGTCCTGCGAGCCTATCTGGAGCCTGGATGTAAAATATGCCGGAAAGAGTACCGTAGAGAAACTTTCAGATCTTCGTGATGCCATGAAGAAAAATAAAGCACAGATTCATCTGATGACGGCTCTGGATGAAATCGCATGGTTATTCAACCTTCGTGGAAACGATATTGTAAATAACCCGGTATTTCTGTCCTATGCACTTATTACACAGGATGAAGCCTATTTATACGTACAGAAAGAAGCTATCAAAGAAGATACTAAGATGGGAAAAGAGGTTTGTGCGGCTTTAGCTGAGGCAAAGGTTCAGGTAAAAGAGTATGCGGAATTCTTACAGGATGTGGCAGCCCTGAAGAATGAGAAGATTCTTCTGGAACGCAAGAAAGCAAGCTTTGCTGTATGCGAGAGCATTGATGCTTCCTGCCGTATTATAGACGAGATGAATCCTTGTGCGACCATGAAGGCTGTTAAGAATGCGACCGAGATCGAAAATATGCGTAGGGCCCATTTAAAAGATGGCATTGCTGTTACCAAGTTTATGTACTGGCTGAAGCATACCATCGGAACCTGCGATATGACAGAGATGACAGCGGCTCATAAAATTGAAGAACTGCGAGCAGAGCAGGGCAACTATATCGAGCCAAGTTTCGTAACCATTGCCGCTTACAAGGAAAATGCAGCAATGTGCCATTATCATCCAAGCGATGAGGTATGCAAGAAATTAAAACCGGAAGGTCTTCTGCTGGTAGATTCCGGCGGACAGTATTTAGAGGGAACTACTGATATCACAAGAACCTATGCATTAGGACCTCTGACCGAGAAGGAAAAAGAGTACTACACAATCGTAGCAGCCGCTATGCTGAAGGTATCAACCATGAAGTTCCTTCACGGCTGCCGGGGAATCAACTTAGACTACACCATCCGTGAAGCATTCTGGAAACGTGGTCTTGATTTTGCACATGGTACCGGACATGGTGTTGGATATCTTTCTAACGTACATGAGAGACCGAACGGACTGCGCTGGAAGGTTGTTCCGGAGCGTCAGGACAGTGCTGTGATTGAGCCGGGCATGATCTGCTCCGATGAGCCGGGTCTGTACTTTGCTGGCGATTTCGGAACCAGAACAGAGAACCTGATCTTATGTGTCGAGGATGAGAAAAATGAGTACGGACAGTTCCTGAAGTTCGAATTCCTGACCAAGGCGCCGATTGACTTAGAGGCACTGGATACACGTTTCATGGATGACGCGGATATCGAGCGCTTAAATACATACCATAAAGACGTATACGAAACCATTTCTCCGTATATGAATGACGAAGAAAAAGAGTGGTTAAAACACGTAACAAGAGAAATTTCAAGATAATATGATGTTACAGTTCAGCCATGCGCTGGTTTGAATGAATATGGAAACAAGAAGATGTCATGGCTGAACTGTAACAATATAATACCTCCTGAATAGATAGAGATAAATTCAAGTCGAACGTCCGTGAGACTTGGCGCGTGATTCTGGTCAGCAAAGCTGGCATATTCCTATCAGAATCACTGCGCATGAGATCAAAATCTATTCAGGGGGTATTTTTATTACATCTATTCAGAAATGATTGCAAGATTATTTAATTTCTATTATGATGATATAAGAGTCATTAATGATTAAGAGATGCGGTTCTGTCAGCAGGGGCAGATAAAAATTTCATGGAAGAAGGGTAGTTTTCAAATGAGAAGAATCAATGTTGAAACCATTACACAGAATATCAAAGAAATGTGCATTGAGGCCAACCATTTTCTGTCACCGGATATGAAAAAGGTGTTTGATGAGGCGGCAGCGAGTGAAGAATCTCCATTGGGACGTCAGATTTTAGGCCAGCTGGAAGAAAACTTATGTATCGCTGGTGAGGAGATGATTCCGATCTGCCAGGATACCGGAATGGCAGTTGTGTTTATCAAGGTAGGACAGGATGTACATCTGATCGGCGGTTCTCTGACTGATGCTATCAATGAGGGCGTGCGCCAGGGATATGTAGACGGATATCTCCGTAAATCCGTGGTTAAGGATCCGATTTACCGTGAGAATACGAAGGATAATACACCGGCTATCATTCATTATGAGATCGTAGAGGGTGAGCAGGTAGAGATCACGGTGGCTCCGAAGGGATTTGGAAGTGAAAATATGAGCCGTGTGTTCATGCTGAAACCGGCAGATGGAATTGAAGGAGTCAAGGATGCTATTCTGACAGCGGTGCGGGATGCGGGACCGAATGCCTGTCCTCCGATGGTAGTAGGCGTTGGAATCGGTGGAACCTTTGAAAAGTGTGCAGAGATGGCGAAGCACGCGCTGACCAGAAATCTGGAAGAGGAATCACCGGTTGAGTATGTGCGTGATCTGGAAAAAGAAATGCTTGAAACGATCAATAACCTTGGGATCGGTCCTGGCGGATTAGGCGGACGGACAACCGCCCTGGCTGTCAATATTGAAACCTACCCGACCCATATTGCAGGGCTGCCGGTAGGCATCAATATCTGCTGTCATGTAAATCGTCATGCGCACAGAGTGATTTGATGAATATTTTTAGGATTGCGGAAGTGCGAAGCACATAGCAATCCGGTATCAAAAGGGGAAAAATCTCTTGTGACCCAAACATCATTTGATAGTATAAAGAATGTACTCTCGGAGTTTTTCCTGCACAAAAAGATACCGAGAGTACATAAGATAGATTTGGAGGAAAATATGGATAAAACAATCACAGCTCCAATTGACAGGGAGACATTAAAAAGCCTGCATGCAGGTGATTATGTATATATAAGCGGAACCATCTATACGGCACGTGATGCAGCTCATAAGCGCATGATAGAGACACTGGATGAAGGAAGAGAACTTCCCCTTGATCTGAAAGATAATGTAATTTATTATATGGGACCGTCACCGGCCAGAGAGGGCCGTCCGATTGGTTCTGCAGGTCCGACCACAGCCAGCCGTATGGATAAATATACTCCAAGACTTCTGGATCTCGGCATGGGAGCCATGATCGGAAAAGGAAAGAGAAGCCAGGCAGTCATCGATGCCATCGTTCGCAATGGTGCCGTTTATTTTGCGGCAGTGGGCGGAGCCGGAGCAATTCTTTCAAAGTGCATTAAGGAATCGGAAGTGATTGCATACGATGATTTGGGAACAGAGGCGATCCGAAAATTGACGGTAGAAAATATGCCTATGATTGTGGTAATTGATTCCGAAGGAAACAATCTTTACGAGACCGCAGTAAAGGAATATCAGAGATAGGATAATAAGATATCAGATGTGGGATGACTCCCATCCCGCAGCAAGAATGCAGATGCATTTTTGAGTTTTATGAAGAGAGGTTATTGGCTGTTTTGCAAATAACCTCTCTTTTGTCGTGAAGAATAAAGTTATAATTGATAGAGATAAACCATGATTGGCATGGTTATCATACAAAGCAGAGTGGTAATTACGTTAATGGCACCAGCATAGCGAGCATCTTTTCCATATACCTGGGCCATCTGCGTGATTGTGGAGGCGGATGGGGTGATTGTGGCTAACAGGGTGACAAGCAGAATTTGTGAACCATTCTCAGCAAAAGAAGCGAGGCCGCTGAATTTAAGAAGTAAAATTGTCAAAAGCGGTACACCGATGAGTCGCAGAATCGTGACAAGTCCAATATGGGGAAAAGCCAGAATTTCCTGGGGCGTGGTTCCGGCAATCAGCATTCCTGAGATCAGCATGGCCAAAGGACCAATCATGCTTCCCAGGGAGTGGACAGCGCTGTCCACTGGATCGGGAAGTGAAATCTGTGCCAAAAATAGAAAAATACCGAATAAAATGGCAATCATATTTGTATTTGTTATGATTTTTTTAAAATCAGGCTTCTTTTCTTCACAGATCATCATTTTTCCATGACTCCAGAGAAGAAAAAGCTGTACAGAGACGTAGGCGCTGGAATAAATAACCCAGTCTGGTCCTAGAATAGAGGAAACAAGCGGTATAACAAGATTTCCTGCATTCGAGTAGATGATAGAGGCTTTTTCGACTCCGTTAAGATGAAGAAGAGGTCCTATAAAGTAAAAAAGGACAATCAGGATGAGATGGATCAATACAGCAGCAGCCACCGCCAAAAGAAGCCCCTTTAGGATGGAAGGGCTGCAGCTGACCTGAAAAGCAGATAAAATCGAACAGGGGACTACGATATAGACAGACAGGCGTGAAAGAATGCGGCTGTCATCTGAGCGGCAAATGCCAGTCTTTACCAAAACAAAGCCTAAAAACATGACGATAAATAATGCCGCAATTTTACCAACTAAAATTCCAATGGACATAATACGTTTGCTACCTCCTCATAACAGGGCATAGAGACAGAATATTTTTTTGCAAGTCGGAGGGGCTCCATGACAAGTCCGTCCAGTTCCGATGGTTTTCCTTCCATTATGTCACGCTGCATGGAAGTGGTGGCATCGGCAGATAAGTTGGAAAGAATCTCCAGATTTATTTTTACATAGTCTTTTTCAAAGGGATATCCCATGGCAGCAGCCAGAGCGCTGATTTCACGAATCATGGATTTAAATAATTCACGGGCAGGTCCTTCCTTTTGAAAATCTCCGGCCACGGCATGAAGGTAGACTCCGGAAGCTCCGATAGGGGAGACATAGGAAAATTTCTCCAAAGCATCCCTTTGGATATGGGTGGATAAAACTCCATCGATACCGCTTTCGCAAAGATCCGATTGAATGGCTGATAAAATCGGAGAAATATAGGAAGGATCCCTGGGACCGAAGACAACCCTTAAGATAGGACCGTGCTGAACCAGAACACCGGGATGTTCTAAGGATGCAGAAACATAGATGCATCCATCCAGAACGGTACAATCCGGTAATTCTTTCTGCACCCTGGCACCGGTTCCATATATATTTAAGATGGGAATAATAATTGTGCGGGGACCAGCGGTCTGTCGGATAAAAGGAAGGACGGAATCAAGGGAATATTCTTTTACGCATATAAAGATAACCTCCGGAGCCAGGGAAAGAGCACAGGATTCTTCCATGGATAATGCACGAACCTCAAGATGTTCTTCCGTCTGATCCCAGAGATGACGAATGATGAGACCGTTATTACGCATAGCATCAAGGTTGGAACCACGGGCAATGAATGTAACATCCTTTCCAGCTTTTGTAAGAGCAGAGCCAAGAATTCCACCAGTACCGCCGGCTCCCAGGATCATATATTTTAAATTCATAAAAAAACTCCTTTCTGAATCCTAATCTGGATTGCTGCGTGCGATGCGATGCACTCCTGCAATCCGCCAAAACATCTATAGTATCATATCATAAAATATATTGAAAAATGGTGGTTTAAAGGAAATAAAAAAAAAGAAAAAACTTGGATAAATTTGCTTGACATTTTAAAATTTCTTTGATACAATGAGATACGCGTCTGACAAAGAAATGCGTTAAGATGCAATTGAATATTTTTTTTATTACTGCGGAGAAATACTCAAGAGGCCGAAGAGGCGCCCCTGCTAAGGGTGTAGGTCGGGCAACCGGCGCGAGGGTTCAAATCCCTCTTTCTCCGTTTCTTTTTTTAAAAAAGGCTAGAAAAAATAAAAACAAAAAAGTGCTTGACACTGATGAGTTTTTGTGATAAACTAGCTGAGCTGTTGAAGAAACGGCGCTTTTGAAAAAGAAAAACAAAAAATAAATTAAAAAAGTTGTTGACAAGCAAGAATGCTTATGATAGAATATATGAGCTGTCGCTGAGACAACAACAGAGAACCTTGAAAACTGAACAGTATGTAAA
>NZ_QUKJ01000019.1:1559-3465 GCF_003481065.1 Clostridium sp. TF11-13AC | reverse complement strand
GAACATGAGCGAATTGAAACCAAGAATAAAAGAAAACGGAATTGATTATATCCTTGTTGGAGATTACTACATCCCGGACTTGAAGTTGCCGGAGGAACACCGCCCCATCGGAAAGTACGGACGGATGCACCGGGAATATTTAAGAGAAGTCTGCCCAGCCAGATTACACACATTGACCCTGACCGGGGAATTGTGGACATATCTTGCAGACCTGAACGAACAGGCACAGAAACGGTTAGACACCATCATGGAGCAGATGAAAGCTGCCGAGGGCGTGACCGAGGAATTGAAGCGTACCCGTCAAATGGAATGGGTGCAGCGTTGCAATAACATTCACAACCGGGCAGAAGAAATTGTTTTACATGAGATGATTTATTCATAACGGTATGGTAGAATGATTATTACAAATTAGAAGTTGTAAAGGAGACTTTGTATGGGTAGAAAAGAAATAACAACAAAAGAAGATTTAATGAAAGTAATAGAATTATTCGAAAATACTGGAATTACATACTGGTTGGATGGCGGATGGGGTGTAGATATTTTAGCTGGTAAACAAACAAGAATTCATAGAGATATAGATATAAATTTTGATGCTCAACATACGGAAAAATTGTTAAATGTGCTTTTGAATCTGGGCTATAAAATTGATACAGACTGGAAACCGGTTAGAATAGAGTTATATAGTGATGAACTTGGTTACTTAGACATTCACCCGTTCGTTTTAAATGAGGACGGAACTTCAAAACAAGCTGATTTAGAGGGTGGCTGGTATGAGTTTGAAAAAGATTACTTTGGTAGTGCTTTTTTTGAAGGAAAAACAATTCCTTGTATATCCTTAAAAGGCCAAAGAGTTTTCCACTCAGGTTATGAATTAAGAGATAAAGATAAGCATGATATTTCAATTCTTGAAAGTTTATCAAAATAACATTGCTGTAATTTCTAAGATAAATTCCACTTTATCGCTTTGAAATTTTAACTGAATAAGTATAGCACCAACCGCTGCTACATGGAAGCAAACACAACCATGCAACAGCGGTTTTTCTTTACCGTTTTTTCCTTTGACTGATAGGAGTTCCTGTTTTCTTTGATTTTTGTAGAATCCGAATGAGCCAGCGAAATTCTTCGTCTGACAGATTTTTATAGTTGATGCCGAGCTGCTTGCAGTAAAGGACAACCAGCTTTTCATCCCGACTGCCCTTGAAATTTTCAACCGCTTCCAAATTTTCTTTCAATTCATCGGCAACGGTGGTCTGGGGCGCACTCTCGCTGTCCTTTTTGTGGGCTTCCCGAATATCCCGGATAATGAGATTGAGGTCATCAAGAACCATGTGGCTGAAATATTCATCATCGCTGATATGGGCGGCTTGCAGCACTTTCAAATGCGGGTCGTCTTCGCCGGGGCGATACCGTTCAATGATTTCATGCCGGACAGTATCGACAAGGGCGTTGAGGTTTTGAATCTGCATGGTGGCAATCCCATCTACATAAATCTCAATGTCCGCAAGAAACTTGATAAAGTCCTTATGAGTGGCAAGCTCACAGAGCAGACGGTTGTTAATCCGACCGCCTTTCAGAAGTGCCACCATCTCATCATTCAAATGCAGCTCTGTTAGTGGCGTGTTGATCTGCTCCCGGTTCTCTGTCCGGCACAGCAGATAATCAACGGAAACCCCATAGAAGTCTGCCAGCGTGATAAGGTTGCCATGATTGATTTCCTTATAATCCTCTTTTTCATAACTGCCAAGAGCTGATTTGGAAATGCCCGTCAGCTCTGATAATTCTTCCAGATTTAAGCCTTTGTCCTTGCGGAGTTCCCAAAGGCGTTCCTGTATGCTTGTCGCTCCTTTCATGGGCGCACGCTCCTTTCCGGCGGTTTCATTACTGCCGCTTAACTGGATTATATCAT
>NZ_QUKJ01000019.1:0-1549 GCF_003481065.1 Clostridium sp. TF11-13AC | reverse complement strand
TTCATTACTGCCGCTTAACTGGATTATATCATACTTTCCGCAATCGTGGAAATTTCTGATTTTTACCCTTAATTCCTACTTTGTGGACATACGGCACAGGGCACAAAAATGTTCTATGATACAGGTAGTTCATCGATGGATTATTCCAATCGAATGACCAGCCTGTGTGGGATATGCTTCCCCGGCGATGTAGCGCCATGACTTTTGGCAGGGATATGGAGGAACCCTGACCGAAACGAGCGTACCAAAGGGAGCGATACGCCGCTGTGAGATTCAGGGGAGGAACGACACCGGGGAGAACTGGCGAACTGATACCGAAATGATACCGAAACACGACAATCTGATAGGGGGATAGTCTAATACTTCTGGAGATTTTAGACGGCTCTATGACCGTAATTTTGCCGAAAATCGCCCCGAAACTATACACTAAAACGGGAGGAAACGCAATATGCCGAGAATGAGCAAAAAGAGGAAGCATGAGCTTTCTTTTTACCTCAATGACCGGGGGCGTGTCACTTACAACGAATTATGCCGGAAATGCAAGCATGGGTGCAAGCAGAGCTTCCGGGCGGTTGTGGTTGACTGCCCCCGTTATTTATCCAAAAGAGCAAAGAAAAAGGAGGAACACACCGAATGAATTTTGAATTTATGACGATAGGCACACCGTTGCCGCCCTGTATGCCCTTTCCCAGAGCGTTGACAGGATTTCCAGTCAGCAGCACCGCAAAGGTCATGTACTGCCGGATGTTGGACGCTATGCTATCCAACGGACAGGAGGACGAGAACGGAATCCTGTTTATCTGCTTCCCTGTCACAGCCATTGCCGCAGTCCTGTCCCGCAGCCCCATGACGGTCAAGCGTTCTCTGAATGAACTGGAAACCGCCGGACTGATCATGCGAGTGCGTCAGGGCGTTGGAGAACCAAACAGGATTTATGTGCTGATACCGGGAAATATGTACTGCCGGATGTTGGACGCTATGCTATCCAACGGACAGGAGGACGAGAACGGAATCCTGTTTATCTGCTTCCCTGTCACAGCCATTGCCGCAGTCCTGTCCCGCAGCCCCATGACGGTCAAGCGTTCTCTGAATGAACTGGAAACCGCCGGACTGATCATGCGAGTGCGTCAGGGCGTTGGAGAACCAAACAGGATTTATGTGCTGATACCGGGAAAGGAGGACGCTGCCCTTGCCTGATACCTCAAAGCTGGAAAAGCTCAACCGAGAGTTGGAAAAGAGTGAAAAGAAACTGCGGAAAGCCATCAATGATGAAAAGGCATTGCAGCACCAGCTAAAGCAGCTTACCCGAAAAGAACGGACACACCGGCTCTGTACTCGTGGCGGTATGCTGGAAAGTTTTCTGCAAGAGCCGGAACGCCTGACAGATGATGATGTCATGCTGTTGTTGAAACTCATTTTTCACAGGCAGGACACGCAGGAACTATTGAAGAAACTGCTGGAACGGGAGAAGCCGGAAACCCCTTAGTTTACTAAGGGCGCAATTATACACCACCCAAAGGTTGGTGCATTGCGTTCTCCGAAGGCTCCT
>NZ_QUKJ01000018.1:1882-4420 GCF_003481065.1 Clostridium sp. TF11-13AC | reverse complement strand
AGGGCAATATCGACCAGATTTTACGCCGGAGCGAGCCGCAGCGCAGAAAGGAGCAGAGCCATGAACGGTAATATCCCCCGCATGGACTACCGCCAGTACCGGGCAGCCCGCCGCCTTGTGCATGAGTGCTGCAACTATGACAGCGGGAACTGCCTGCTGTTGGAGGACGGCGAGCCTTGCGTGTGTGTACAGAGTATCAGCTATTCGCTGCTCTGCCGCTGGTTTACCGCCGCTGTCCTGCCCCTTGATGAAGCACTGGAAGCCGCCCTCTTGCGCCGGGGAAGCCGGAAACGCTGCGCTGTCTGCGGGGCGTTCTTCTTCCCAAAATCCAACCGGGGGAAATACTGCCCGGACTGCGCCGGACGCATGAAGCGGATAAACGCCGCCAAACGGAAGCGGAAACAAAGGGAGAAATGTCACGCTTTAGGGCATTTCAAACCCGCATAAATCAAGGCTTTTTTGGAGGGTGTCAAAGGGTGCGTGATACATTTATCCTTTTCCCTTAAAAACGCCCCCTAAAAGCGTAACAGAACCCACAGACAGACACCACAAGGAGGTGAACCCTATCGCTGATTATATGACCGCAGGAACGGAGCTGCCCGCTTACCTGCCTTACCCCCGTTTCCTGCTGGAAACAGACCTATCCCACACCGCAAGAGAGTTATATGCGCTGCTGTTAGACCGTTCCACCCTTTCGCAGAAGAACGGCTGGCAGGACAGCGAGGGACGGACATACATTGTCTACCCCATAGCAGAGATAGCGGAAATGCTGGATAAAGGCTGCACCACCATAAAGGGCGCACTGAACGAACTGGACGCTGCCGGGCTGCTGGAACGCAGACGGACGGGCTTTTCTGCCGCCAACCGTCTGTATGTGAAAGTGCCGCCTATCCCAGTGGTACAGTTTTCCGACCAACTGACGGACGGAAAACCGCCCCTCATAAGGGCGGGAAACCGACCAACTGACAGCCGGAAAACTGACCTTATGACGGTCGGAAAACCGTCCCCTAACCAAACTAATATAAACAACCTAATAGAGAGCCAAACAAAAGGAGCGAGTGAGGGGCAGCCCCCCGCCGCTTATGGCAGATATAAAAATGTATTTCTTTCTGACACAGAACTTTTGGAGCTGGAACAGGACTTCCCCGGCAAGTGGGAGTATTACCTTGACCGCCTTTCCTGCCACATCGCTTCCACCGGGAAGCAGTACCAGAGCCATGCAGCCACCATTTACAAGTGGGCGCAGGAGGACGCTGCCAAAGAGAAGCCAAAGAAAGGCATACCGGACTATTCATTCAAGGAGGGAGAAAGCCTATGACCGATACAATCCACAACACCATACTGCCTATGACCGACACCACAGCCGAGCCGGAGGATTACACCGGGGAGGACGGGCTTTTATACTGCGGCAAATGCCGGAAACCCAAAGAAGCCTATTTCCCGGAGGGCAAGACCTTTTTCGGGCGTGACCGCCACCCGTCAGAGTGCGACTGCCAGCGGGCAGCCCGTAAGGAACGGGAAGCCGCCGAGAAGCGGCGCAGCCACCTTGAAACGGTGGAACGGCTGAAACGGCAGGGCTTTACAGACAAGACCATGCAGGACTGGACATTTGCCAACGATAACGGCAGCTGCCCGCAGATGAAGAACGCCGCCGGATATGTGGCACGCTGGGAACAGATAAAGGACGGGAACTACGGGCTGCTCTTGTGGGGCAGGGTAGGCACTGGGAAAAGCTATTTTGCCGGGTGTATTGCAAACGCCCTCATGGAGCAGGAAGTCCCGGTGTGCATGACAAACTTTGCAGCAATATTAAACGACCTTGCCGCCAGCTTTGCGGGCAGGAACGAATATATTTCCCGCCTTTGCAGCTTCCCCCTGCTCATCATTGACGATTTTGGAATGGAGCGTGGCACAGAATACGGTCTGGAACAGGTCTACAATGTGATTGACAGCCGCTACCGGAGCAGGAAGCCGCTGATTGTGACGACCAACCTCACGCTGGAGGAATTGCAGCACCCGGAGGACACCGCCCACGCCCGGATTTATGACCGCCTGCTTGAAATGTGTTCCCCTCTCTGCTTTACCGGGGAGAATTTGAGGAAAGCCGCCGCACAGGGAAAAATGGAACAGCTGAAACGGCTGCTTGCCGGAAAGGAGATTTGCCTATGACCGACACCCAGAGAAACAAACGCCCTGCCCGCCGCCCGGACTGCGTGACCGAAACCAGGATAGGCAACACAATCCTTGTGGTGTCTGGCTTTTTCAAGGAGGGGGCGACCGACACCGCCGCTGACAAGATGATGAAAGTGCTGGAAGCAGAAGCCGCCGCCGGATATTTGACCTGTGATAAGCCTGATTGAAAAACCGTCATTTTTACCGACCGTAAAGAAGCAGATTTGACGCTTTTGCCGCTATACAGACAGCCGCCCCATGTGGTACAATCAAGGTACGGAATAGTGGGGCTGGCTGTCGGAAACGGAGGAATTTATGTTAAGACAGACCACCCAGCAACTCATTACCGCCCTTTACCCAAGACTG
>NZ_QUKJ01000018.1:0-1872 GCF_003481065.1 Clostridium sp. TF11-13AC | reverse complement strand
ATGATGAAAGTGCTGGAAGCAGAAGCCGCCGCCGGATATTTGACCTGTGATAAGCCTGATTGAAAAACCGTCATTTTTACCGACCGTAAAGAAGCAGATTTGACGCTTTTGCCGCTATACAGACAGCCGCCCCATGTGGTACAATCAAGGTACGGAATAGTGGGGCTGGCTGTCGGAAACGGAGGAATTTATGTTAAGACAGACCACCCAGCAACTCATTACCGCCCTTTACCCAAGACTGTCCCATGAGGACGAGCTGCAAGGCGAGAGCAATTCCATTTCCAACCAAAAGAGGATTTTGGAAACCTATGCCAAACAGAATGGATTTTCTAATCTGCGCTGGTACACCGACGACGGTTATTCCGGTGCGAACTTTCAAAGACCCGGATTTCAAGCCATGCTTGCAGACATTGAAGCAGGGAAAGTCGGGACAGTTATCGTCAAGGATATGTCGAGGTTAGGGCGAAACTACTTACAGGTGGGAATGTACACAGAAATGATTTTCCCACAGAAAGGTGTCCGCTTCATCGCTATCAATGACGGAGTGGACAGCGCACAGGGGGAAAATGATTTTGCCCCGCTGCGGAACATTTTTAACGAATGGCTGGTGAGAGATACGAGCAAGAAAATCAAGGCAGTAAAACGCTCTAAGGGCATGAGCGGAAAGCCCATCACAAGCAAGCCCGTCTATGGCTACCTCATGGACGAGGACGAAAACTTTATCATTGACGAGGAAGCCGCCCCGGTGGTACGGCAGATTTACAGCCTTTGCCTTGCCGGGAACGGTCCGACCAAGATAGCCCGTATGCTCACAGAGCAGCAAATCCCCACGCCGGGGACGCTGGAATACCGCAGGACGGGCAGCACCCGCCGCTACCACCCCGGCTATGAGTGCAAGTGGGCGACCAATACCGTGGTTCATCTGCTGGAAAACCGGGAATATACGGGCTGTCTGGTAAACTTTAAGACCGAGAAGCCGTCCTACAAGCTGAAACACAGCATAGAAAATCCCCCGGAAAAGCAGGCGGTTTTTGAGAACCACCATGAGCCTATCATTGACCGGGAAACGTGGGAACGGGTGCAGGAGTTACGCAAGCAGCGCAAACGCCCCAACCGTTATGACGAAGTGGGCTTGTTCTCCGGCATACTCTTTTGTGCCGACTGCGGCAGCGTCATGTACCAGCAGCGATACCAGACGGACAAGCGCAAGCAGGACTGTTATATCTGCGGAAGCTACAAGAAACGCACCGCCGACTGCACAGCGCACTTTATCCGCACTGACCTCTTGACCGCTGGCGTACTCTCCAATCTGCGGAAAGTTACCAGCTATGCGGCAAAGCATGAAGCCCGGTTTATGAAGCTTTTAATCGAGCAGAATGAGGACGGGGACAGACGCAGGAACGCCGCCAAGAAAAAGGAGCTGGAAGCCGCCGAGAAACGCATAGCCGAGTTATCTGCTATCTTCAAGCGGCTGTATGAGGACAGCGTAACCGGGCGCATATCGGACGAGCGTTTCACAGAGCTGTCGGCAGACTATGAAGCCGAGCAGAAAGAACTGAAAGAACGTGCCGCCAGACTGCGGGAAGAACTTTCCAAAGCGCAGGAAGCCACCGCAAACGCTGAAAAGTTTATGAATGTGGTACGCAGGCACACTACCATTGAAGAACTTACCCCTACTCTGCTGCGGGAGTTTGTGGAGAAAATCGTTGTCCATGAAAGCGTTGCCCTTGACGGGAAACGCCGGGGCAAGTTACGCAGACAGGAAATCGAAATCTATTATTCTTTTGTCGGCAAGGTAGAACTGCCCGACACCTAACCGCCCGACCTATCCGACATACCTCATGTGCCGGATAGGAACGGCAAAATTTTTTA
>NZ_QUKJ01000017.1:0-4105 GCF_003481065.1 Clostridium sp. TF11-13AC | reverse complement strand
CATGGGAAAGCAGGTGGATGCCGGATTCCATTAAAAACAATTCGCTGAATGCGATTTGAAATAGAACGGACACATCGGAATGGATGAACTATCTGTGATGAGGATGTGTTAACCTACACCAGCAGGGAAGTGCTGTTTCATATAACTGGTTTTTACCAGTGATTCATAAGTTCGAGCTTATCGAGGTTGTGAATGACTGATAAATGGTCAGTCAAGTGGCTGTACATTGCAGTTCGGAAACAAAGTTTCCTCACTCACGTGCAGGCACGTTATGAAAACAAAACATTACGAAGGCTTATGAAAGCAAGCTTTCAACGCATTCGAAACATTTTGTTTTCGCAATGTACCTTGAAAACTGCATATTGAAAATCTGATACAAAGTTCAAACCGAGAGGTTTGAAACAAATATCAAGACATCCGAGGTGTTACACGAAAGTGTAACCAAACAAACCAAAACAAGCAATTATTAATTGTAAACACCATAAGCCAAAGATGCAACGCTATGCATCTGAGAGGAACACCGTACCCGCGGTGTGAATCAATTGGTTAAGCTAATAAGAGCGCAGGGTGGATGCCTTGGCACTAAGAGCCGATGAAAGACGTGATAAGCTGCGAAAAGCTTCGGGGAGGAGCAAATATCCATTGATCCGGAGATATCTGAATGGGGAAACCCGGCTGAGAAGACCTCAGTCATCCATACGCCAATCCATAACGTATGGAAGGGAACCCGCTGAACTGAAACATCTAAGTAGGCGGAGGAAGAGAAAGAAACATCGATTCCCAAAGTAGCGGCGAGCGAAATGGGAAGAGCCCAAACCAGAGTGCGTGCACTCTGGGGTTACGGACTGCATAAGTGAGCTGATTCGTTAATGGAACGGTCCTGGAAAGACCGGCCAGAGAGAGTGAAAGCCTCGTACATGAAAACGATAAGCAACGGCAGGATCCAGAGTACCGCGAGACACGTGGAACCTTGCGGGAATTCGGGGGGACCACCCCCCAAGGCTAAATACTCCTTAGTGACCGATAGCGCATAGTACTGTGAAGGAAAGGTGAAAAGGACCCCGGGAGGGGAGTGAAAGAGAACCTGAAACCCTGTGTTTACAAGCTGTGGAAGCACGTTAAGGTGCAACCGCGTACTTTTTGTAGAACGGTCCGGCGAGTTGCGGATGCTGGCGAGGTTAAGGAGTAAAGCTCCGGAGCCGAAGCGAGAGCGAGTCTTAATAGGGCGTAAAGTCAGCATGTGCAGACCCGAAACCGGGTGACCTATCCATGTCCAGGTTGAAGTTCCCGTAAAAGGGAATGGAGGACCGAACGCACATCCGTTGAAAAGGGTGGCGATGAGGTGTGGATAGGGGAGAAATTCCAATCGAACCCGGAGATAGCTGGTTCTCCTCGAAATAGCTTTAGGGCTAGCCTCGTATTAGTTTAGCGGAGGTAGAGCACTGAATTTCCTAGGGGGCGTCA
This sequence comes from Clostridium sp. TF11-13AC, assembly GCF_003481065.1. NCBI lineage: Bacteria > Bacillati > Bacillota > Clostridia > Eubacteriales > Clostridiaceae > Clostridium > Clostridium sp. TF11-13AC. The sequence continues at coordinate 2,641 of NZ_QUKJ01000017.1, read as the reverse complement.
AAGTCTACCGAAGAATATCAAACTCCGAATGCCGCATAAATGATGTACGGGAGTCAGACTGCACGAGATAAGTTGGGTAGTCAAAAGGGAAAGAGCCCAGACCTACAGCTAAGGTCCCAAAGTGTGTGTTAAGTGGAAAAGGATGTGGGATTTCGAAGACAACTAGGATGTTGGCTCAGAAGCAGCCACACATTCAAAGAGTGCGTAATAGCTCACTAGTCGAGAGGTCCTGCGCCGAAAATGTCCGGGGCTAAAACACAACACCGAAGCTTAGGAATGATTATATCATTGGTAGAGGAGCATTCTTAAAGAGAGGAAGCAGTACCGATAAGGAGCTGTGGATTTTTAAGAAGAGAGAATGCCGGAATGAGTAGCGAGATGGAGGTGGGAATCCTCCAGGCCGAATATCTAAGGTTTCCAGAGTAAAGCTGATCTGCTCTGGGTAAGTCGGGGCCTAAGGCGAGGTCGAAAGACGTAGTCGATGGATAACAGGTTGAAATTCCTGTACTGCATATCATCAGAACTGTGGGGACACAGAGAGATACCGGAACCTGGGAATGAAGATACCAGGGCAAGCGAGGTAGGTGCTAAGCTGGCAAAACCGCTTAGTAAGCCGAAGACGTGATGCGGAGCGAATTAAAGTAGCGAAGTCCGGGATTCGAGCTGTCGAGAAAAGCCGCTATTGTGTGATATGTACCCGTACCGTAAACCGACACAGGTGGATGAGGAGAGAATCCTAAGGCCGGCGGGAGAAGCATTGTTAAGGAACTCGGCAAAATGACCCTGTAACTTCGGGATAAAGGGTGCCACAGAGATGTGGCCGCAGAGAATAGGCTCAAGCAACTGTTTAGCAAAAACACAGGTCTATGCGAAACCGAAAGGTGAGGTATATGGGCTGACGCCTGCCCGGTGCTGGAAGGTTACGAGGAGAGGTTAGAGCAATCGAAGCTTTGAATCTAAGCCCCAGTAAACGGCGGCCGTAACTATAACGGTCCTAAGGTAGCGAAATTCCTTGTCGGGTAAGTTCCGACCCGCACGAAAGGCGTAATGATTTGAGCGCTGTCTCGACAATGCACCCGGTGAAATTGAAATACCAGTGAAGATGCTGGTTACCTGCGCCAGGACGGAAAGACCCCATGGAGCTTTACTCTAGCTTGATACTGGGATTCGGTACTGCATGTACAGGATAGGTGGGAGACTTTGATGACAGGACGCCAGTCTTGTCGGAGTCGCTGTTGGGATACCACCCTTGTGGTACTGGATTTCTAACCAACCTCCGTGACCCGGAGGTGGGACAATGTCAGGTGGGGAGTTTGACTGGGGCGGTCGCCTCCGAAAGGGTATCGGAGGCGCTCAAAGGTTCCCTCAGAATGGTTGGAAACCATTCAAAGAGTGCAAAGGCAGAAGGGAGCTTGACTGCGAGACCGACGGGTCGAGCAGGTACGAAAGTAGGACTTAGTGATCCGGTGGTAGAAAGTGGGATTGCCATCGCTCAACGGATAAAAGCTACCCTGGGGATAACAGGCTTATCACTCCCAAGAGTTCACATCGACGGAGTGGTTTGGCACCTCGATGTCGGCTCATCGCATCCTGGGGCTGAAGTAGGTCCCAAGGGTTGGGCTGTTCGCCCATTAAAGCGGTACGCGAGCTGGGTTCAGAACGTCGTGAGACAGTTCGGTCCCTATCCGGCGCGGGCGTAGGATATTTGAGAGGAGCTGCCCTTAGTACGAGAGGACCGGGGTGGACTGGCCTCTGGTGTATCTGTTGAACTATCAAGTTCATGGCAGAGTAGCCAAGCCGGGACGGGATAAACGCTGAAGGCATCTAAGCGTGAAGCCCCCCTCAAGATGAGATATCCCATACGCAAGTAGTAAGGCCCCTTGAAGACGACGAGGTAGATAGGGCAGAGGTGGAAGCGTAGTAATACCTGAAGCTGACTGTTACTAATCGGTCGAGGGCTTAACCAAAAGGTTATGGTTAAGAATTGGATAGGAAAGAGGAAGGTATTTCCTAAAAGGATGAAAGATAGAGAGGAGAAGAAATTCAGTGTGCAGTTTTGAAGATATGTAAAGAAGACCGTTGTACAGAAATGTATGGCGGTTTTTTGTGTAATAGGGAATTCCAATTTGACAGATATTCCTTAAGTTTTTCATAATGGCGCTGCTGGACTGACTTTCGATGTCCTTTACCGGCGACAAACGTTGTTTCATCCAACTGCCAGATTTCTGCGTATTTCGATGCGGCTTCCTTTAAGTATTCTGGCGAGTATTCTGTATTAATACTGAACTTTATCCCGTGTATTGAAGCTCAAGATTAATTTCCTGAAACAGGGAAGTGAGCTTCTCAAACAGGCGGTATCTGGATTTTTCAGTCGCTTTCTTCCATACCCATTATTAAAATTATATATTATGTACAGTTTTGAAAAATGGCACACCGCAATCTCGTTACTGTAGTGTTTGGAAAGAGAAGAGAGCAAATAGTTGTATATATGATAATAGAAGAAAATGGCGCAAAATAAATCAGCGGCATTTCCGCAAGAAGGATCAAAATAAGCTGGTGGGAATGCTGCTGATTTTTTAATTTAGTATGTGTGAAATAAATAGAAATGACAAAATATTCTAAAAAATCACAACAAAATAAA
>NZ_QUKJ01000016.1:0-6102 GCF_003481065.1 Clostridium sp. TF11-13AC | reverse complement strand
TCCGGCAACGGGCTTCAAAAGACCTTGCAAACAATCTCAATCTGGCGATGGTTACTATTTATACTTTTCTTTTATTTTTCTGTTGTTTTGGTTGTTATAAGGGAGAAAAGCCCGGAAATAAGGGGTTTTCCCCGGCAACCGGCTCGGCAACGGGATAGCAACAGGGGGGGCAACGGGCGGTCATTTTCAGAATGGAAGCTCCATCTGTTCTGTGACCTCCACAAAACCATCCATCGTTTTTTCAGACGGGTTGCCGGAGTCCGTTGCCGGGTTTTCACGCTCCCAGCCCTTTTGTCTGCCATATTCTGAAAACATTCTTGGGTTCGGGAAGTACCGCCAGCGGTCAATGCATTGGTTCATAATCTCGTTGATTTCCCGTATTTCCCATTGCTTCGGCTCGTCAAAGGCATGGTTCAAAGCTTCCTTGTAGAGCTGCTTGGAGCAGACCATGCTCCCGGTGTACCTATCAAGATACGCCTGTATCATTCCGGCTTTGGTGTCCTCCGGCATAAAATCCCGCTGGTGTTCTTTGAGATACCGCTGCATGTCGGGGCTGAAAGCCAGCTTGAACCTGCCGCTTCGGTAAATCTCCATCGCTTCCGCCCACATCTGCTCGATATAGGCTCTGGAAGCAGCTTCGTCCTCCAAAATGTGAACCTCGGCTTGCTCCGGGTACACCATGACGGGGATAAAGCGGCGGTTGCCGGAACGGTCAAGGGGAAGAAAATCAAGGGCATTGGAAGTGCCGCCAAACACGCACTGACGGGGGCGGTCTGCCGGGTGGGTTTCATAGGGTATCTTGTAAACCTCTTTCTGCCGGCTTAAAAATGACTTGATTTCCTCAATGCTCTTGGCGTTGGCGGTTGCCATCATTTCCGACATTTCGATAATCCAGTGACCTTGCAGCTTGCGGTACACATTGTCATCGTCCAGCTTCCGCAAATCATCGGAGAACCACTCGTCCCGGACTGCCAGCAGACGGAAGAAGGTGGACTTGCCAGCCCCCTGACCGCCTACCAGACAGAGCATGATTTCAAATTTGCATCCCGGCTGAAAGGCTCGTGAGATTGCACCCAGCAGGAACAGCTTCAACGCTTCATAGGTGTAATCGTCTGCGTCAGCCCCCAGAAAGTGCCGCAGGCAGAAACGGATTCGCTCTGTCCCGTCCCACACAAGTGTATTGAGATAGTCCCGGATGGGATGGTACTTGTTTTCATTCGCCACAATCCCGATGGCGTTATCAATCTTCTTCTCATTGGTAAGCCCGTAGGTTTCTTCCAGATAGAGAAGCAGATACTTCATGTCCGTATCGTTCAGGGCGGTGCTTTCCCTGTGGAAGCCGATGGGCTTTATGATGTCCTTGCGGTCGGTCAGGATGTTGTATGCGATAGCCCCGGAAAGCAGCGGGTCACGCTGGAATACGGTCAGGCAGTTCCGTATGCTCTGACGGACACCGCCTTTCTCGGTAGTTTCCAGCCCCGCCTTGATTTCCTCAATGCTCTGGGGCGGCTGCATGGCGTTCATGGTGTTTTTTAGTTCTTGCTGCGTTTGCGGCGGCAAGCTCTGCCATTCGCTTTTCAAGCTGTATCACATCCTTTCCGTAGTCCGTAATCAAAGCTGCTTTTTCCTCTGTCTCCCCAAAGAGCAGCACATCCAGCAGATATTCCACTTGGTCTTGCTTCTGTAAGGCTTCCACAAACCGTGGATGAAAGGCTTCCTCCGGGGAGTGCGGGGCATAATCCTTTCTCCATGCCCGAAGCAAGTGAAGATAATCGGCAAGAATACGGAAGCAGCGGCTCTTTGCTTCCTGAAACTGTTCCTCCTGGGATTTCTGCCGGGGCTTGGGCTTTTTTACCTTCCCCGGCGGTTTCCAGTCCTCATAGGAAAGCCCGAAGTCCTGTGCCAGCTGTACGGCGGCTTCTTTCTTTCCCAGCCCATACAGGGCGGCGGCAAAATCAATCACATCCCCATCCGCACCGCAGCCGAAGCAGTGGTAACGCCGATCCAGCTTCATGCTTGGGGTTTTATCGTTATGGAACGGGCAACAAGCCATCCCGTTCCGGCCTACACGGATTCCATAATGCTCCGCAGCCTGTCTTGTTGTGACGGACTGCTTCACAGCTTCAAATACATTCAAATCTATCCCTCCTTGAAAAAAAGAAAAGCACCTGACATTCTCAATCTGAAAATGGCAAGTGCCTGTTAAAGTTCCATATCCTGTTGTTTGTGTTTTGTCTGCACCGGGGCAGTTCTTTGTGCTTTTTTCTCGTCAGCCTTATCCTGCAAGACTTCTTTGATAGGCTGTTTCTTGGGCGGCTCTTTGCTTTCTTCTGTGCCGGGGGTGGCTTTCCGTACCCAGTAGCGAATGTCCCGCAGCTTCTTCAAATCCTCCTGTACCTCGGTCAGCGGTGTTTTCAGGGCTGCAATTTCTTCCAGAAGCGTTTCCTGCTCCTCTTGCAGCTCCTTTTGGGTACTGTCCTTATCGTCCGGGTGCTTGGCAAGGTAGGCGGCGGCTTTCGCATACCGGGCAACCTCCAGGTGTTCCTGTTTGAATTTCTTCTTTGTTTTCTTGAAAAATATCTTCTGGTACTTCTCATAGACAGGCTTACATTCCTTGCAGTCTGTCCGGCTGGCAAGAATCCCGTCAATCACTTTGCTGCGGGCTTCCTTTGGCTTCATCTGATTGCGGTAATCTGCGGCTGATTTCCCGGAAGATTCCAGAAACGCTTCTAAGTCCTCCACAGTGGAAAGCCCCTTTTGCCGGAGATAGGACAGGGCTTCGCTGACTGCCTTTAAGTCCTGTGAAGTCCCCCGGTTCTGTCCAGCCCTCGTCCAGTCCTTCCGTTCTTCCTTTCGTATCTCCATGTACTTCATCAGCAGATTGGGAAGAAGTGTCGCTTCCTCCGCCGCTTTTTGTGCAAGCAGCTCTTTCCGTTTTTCTCCCAGCTCGGTAATCCAGCCTTTGAGGTTTTGGATAAGCTGTCGGATGGACTTCATCAGACTGTTGGCGGCTCTGATTTCCCGGTTCAGGTTTCCGATATTCGTCTGGATACCACGCTTTTCCATCTGCCGGACAGCAGCCCCCTCATGGACAGTGGGGATAATATCAAGCCCCTGTCTGACATAAGAACGCAAGTCCACACGCTCCGGACGGTCATTGGCTTCCAGATAGCGGTTCTGGATGACCTCCCATTCATGCCGCCAGATTTCGCAATACTTCTGGTCGTTCCAATCCACCGTATCCTCCTTGTGGCTTTTCCATCTGCCGGACGGAAGTTTTATCCGTTCCCCGTTTTCGTCAAGGTCATAAACCTTGCGGCTCTTGGGAATCCATTTTCCATGTTCGTCCATTGCCCTCATAGTGAGCATGACATGGGCGTGGGGATTGTGTCCCGGCGGATGGGGGTCATGGATTGCAAAATCAGCAATCATGCCTTTGGAAACAAACTGCTGCTCACAAAACTCCCGGACAAGGACAGCATACTGGTCGGGTGGTATCTCTCTTGGAATGGTAAGCACCCACCGCCTTGCAAGCTGGGAGTTCCATTGCTTTTCCACCGCTTCGGCGGCGTTCCATAAGGTATTGCGGTCTGCATACGACCGTGGGGCGTTTGCCGGGAGCAGAATTTCATTGTGGACAATACCACGCTTTTCCGGGTAGTGCTTCACTTGCTGGTCGTATTCACAGAACAGCTTTTCGCCGCTTTGGTAAGCAGCGGCGGCAACCGCAGACTGTCGCTGGCTGCGCTGAACAATCGTGATTTCGTTGTGTGGGCAGGGCATTTCGTGTCCCTCCTTTCGGTAATTGGTGGATGGGGTGGCGTTTTACCACCTCATTTTGGCAGAAAAAAAGCAGGAGACCTTTTTCAGATTTCCTGCTCGGTGTGCCGCTGTGAGGGCGGCGGATATTTAGCTGTAAAAGTTCGGGACAAGTTGACCCGATGGGTAGATGGTACATTTAAAAATTATGGTTCTCTTGTCATTAGCTCATTAGCATAATGATTAAGAGCTTCACAAGGTTCATATTTGCATTTATAACCAATACCGTCAATTATAATAAATGGATTGTATGCTATAATCTCCACTTGAGAACCATCTGCCAAAGACAGAGTGAAAATAACTGCTTGTCCGGCATATTCTGTATATGAGTTGTCCTTATTGTAAATAACTACCTCATTGAGATATGATACTAATTCCTCTGTTTCTACTATCTGAATTGTTGTATCAGGTGGCGATAACCGAACACTTGCCGAAGTAATATCTGCTGCCTCTAAATCTTTGAATGGTCTATGAGCAGAAAACAAAAGAAAGCTAATACCTATACCGATTAAACATATCAGTGCAATTAACAAAAACTTTTTATGCTTCATTTGATTCTCCTTTACACACTACTATGAAATTTCTTTTTCATCATCTCTTGGTAGTCGGACATAACACACCATTTCTTTTTCACAAGCTCCGAATGTTGAGAAATTTAATTTTGCTTCTTTTAGTGTTATTCCATGATTAGAGTCGCTTGGTTCGTTATCAGAAGCAATGAACGGGTCATTCTCCCAAAAACAAACGGGACAGATATACCCACAATCTTCATTTGCCGGAACATTATAGGTAAAATATCCGCAGCAAGGACATTGGTATTTTTTCATATAAACCTCCCGTTTAAGCCTTGACCTCAAATTCCTGATTTATTTCTGACTTTATTATACTTCATCGATTATCGAAAAGATAGCATATTTTATGAAACTTGTCGGCTGGGAACAGCTTACAGCGCAAGGTGTCCCCAGATGGCAAGTCCACAAAAGGGTAGCTGGCGGCAGCCAGCGCAGGGGAAGCGTAGCGTCCCCTGTATGATTTGGAGCAGACCTTGACTGCGGAAAATCACAGCCCTCCGGCGAGGAGCCTTCGGAGAACGCAATGCACCAACCTTTGGGTGGTGTATAATTGCGCCCTTAGTAAACTAAGGGGTTTCCGGCTTCTCCCGTTCCAGCAGTTTCTTCAATAGTTCCTGCGTGTCCTGCCTGTGAAAAATGAGTTTCAACAACAGCATGACATCATCATCTGTCAGGCGTTCCGGCTCTTGCAGAAAACTTTCCAGCATACCGCCACGAGTACAGAGCCGGTGTGTCCGTTCTTTTCGGGTAAGCTGCTTTAGCTGGTGCTGCAATGCCTTTTCATCATTGATGGCTTTCCGCAGTTTCTTTTCACTCTTTTCCAACTCTCGGTTGAGCTTTTCCAGCTTTGAGGTATCAGGCAAGGGCAGCGTCCTCCTTTCCCGGTATCAGCACATAAATCCTGTTTGGTTCTCCAACGCCCTGACGCACTCGCATGATCAGTCCGGCGGTTTCCAGTTCATTCAGAGAACGCTTGACCGTCATGGGGCTGCGGGACAGGACTGCGGCAATGGCTGTGACAGGGAAGCAGATAAACAGGATTCCGTTCTCGTCCTCCTGTCCGTTGGATAGCATAGCGTCCAACATCCGGCAGTACATGACCTTTGCGGTGCTGCTGACTGGAAATCCTGTCAACGCTCTGGGAAAGGGCATACAGGGCGGCAACGGTGTGCCTATCGTCATAAATTCAAAATTCATTCGGTGTGTTCCTCCTTTTTCTTTGCTCTTTTGGATAAATAACGGGGGCAGTCAACCACAACCGCCCGGAAGCTCTGCTTGCACCCATGCTTGCATTTCCGGCATAATTCGTTGTAAGTGACACGCCCCCGGTCATTGAGGTAAAAGGAAAGCTCATGCTTCCGCTTTTTGCTCATTCTCGGCATGTTACGTTTCCTCCCGTTTTCGTGTATGGTTTCGGGGCGATTTTCGGCAAAATTACAGCCATAGAGCCGCTTAAAATCTCCCGAAGTCTCAGCGATAGGGTAGACTATCTCCCTATCAAATTGTCGTGTTTCGGTATCATTTCGGTATCAGTTCGCCAGTTCTCCCCGGTGTCGTTCCTCCCCTGAATCTCACAGCGGCGTATCGCTCCCTTTGGTACGCTCGTTTCGGTCAGGGTTCCTCCATATCCCTGCCAAAAGTCATGGCGCTACATCGCCGGGGAAGCATATCCCACACAGGCTGGTCATTCGATTGGAATAATCCATCGATG
>NZ_QUKJ01000015.1:0-6488 GCF_003481065.1 Clostridium sp. TF11-13AC | reverse complement strand
TCGAGTCCCGTCTCGCGCTCTTTTTATTTCCAGGATTTATGCGGGTTCCGAGGTATTCGGGATCCGCTTTTAGTTTACATAACTAAAATTACTTGCAGTTTTTACTTGAAGTTTTCGTGTTATCATCCCCTGCCTGAGCATTTGAAATATTTTGTACTGGTTTAAAACCTTTGAAATGCAATCTTTTATGTTTTCAGTAGCAACTATCATGAAGACACTTGAAGACAGATGCTAAATAGCGATATTTTACTGTAAAGCAGTTTTTAAAAGTTTGTGTGTTTCTTTCTCCAGAGTTTAACCGACTTGCATAAGTTTTTCCTATCTTATGAGTGGAATTTGCTGGTATAGAGATTCTATTCTAGGACATGTATTAGAAAAATAAGAAACTATTTAAAAAGATTATCAAGCGATGTATTTAAAATATGAGTAATGGCAACGAGTTCACTAGCAGAAATATGAGCTAAATCTTTTTCGTATTTTGAATAACTCTGTTTGGTGGTATTGCACCCAAGAAGTTGCATCTGACGAACCATATAAGCTTGAGTAAAGGAATGCTCAAGACGCAGTTTTTTAATATTAGTGCCTAAAGAAATTGCGTTATCGGATTTTACCTTAGAATCGGTTGTCACGTAGCACCTCCAAATACTTGATTGAGTGCATTATAAAATGTTCAATCAGATATTTGGTCGCAATAATGCGACTTCGTACTTGATTATTACATCCTCCGTGGTATAGTGAATGTAAATAGATTAAGAATTTTTGCATATTACAGAATAAAAAATACGAAGGAGGGATGTATATAATGAAAAAAAGAATATTAGCATTAGCAGGAATGGCGGCAACAATGATATTTGGGATGAGTTTAACATCATTCGCAGCTGAGGAACCGAAGTGGATTGTACCTAAGGGATTATCTGCAGGTGAGTATCAGAGTATGTATGGAACTTCCGATTGGTATGTATGTGAGGGAGTGGCGCAGTGTCAAGCTTGGGCGGAAGCTAATAAAGGTGATATTATAGGTATACAGGATGAAATGACCAGATATACGGCAATTGTTAATAAGGTATGCTCCTTTTTAACTTATGACATAACGTATGTTCAACCACATATTGCATATACGATTAGAGATGGTAAGGGTGTGTGCGCTGATTATACAGCACTAACACTGGCTCTTTGTGAGAAATGCGGTATCAAAGCAGTTGTGTCAGGTGGAGTACTTAATGGTGTAGAGCATGATATGCTCAAGGTAACTATCAATGGGGTGGAATATTATAGCGATCTAACAAATTATGATTCTGGAGTTGTTGGTGTTTTAGGAATGACTCCAGGATATAGAGAAGATTCTTGCGGAGGTGGACTGGTTACGGCTAACTATAGTACTGGGGCTGATACAAGTGCTAATAGTTATACTGTTTTATGTATGGAAGCTAATAAAGTTGGTATGGTTCCTATTGTAAATAAAAATGGTACTTACTATATAACTAAGGCAGATGGAGAGCTATTTGATAAATATGCAGAGGCTGGTGATGTATCTGGTATGTATAGTATTTTGGATAAATATAATATACCGCATGCTTAAGGAAATGCAGTATTTGAATAATCGATTTAACATTAGTTAATTTTCAATGTAGAAAATGGGCAATTAAACCAGAAAGGGATAAGGATGGTAGTCCCTTTCTGGTTCGTTTCATTTTTGATATTTTTCGTGTTAAAAGTTTATCTTATCAAGGAGCAAGTGTGGCACCCGTGACAGTTCTCATCGAATACATTTTTTATAGGGGAGTAAGGGGAGATACAGGAAGGTAACTCTGACCCCTTTATTTTTTATAAATAACATGTTTTTAGTGAAGGCTAGTTTCGAGCCCCGTCGTATGCTTTTTTATTCTTAAAAGTCTTGAATTTTCAAGGCTTTTTTTGCTATATTACAGAACAGACCGTCAATACTCTTCTATTGCCAATAAAGAACATATTTGAGGACATTTACAGTTTCCATACGATTTTGAAGCATATATTGTATTTTTTTGAATACATGATATTATTTTTTATAGAAAGAAGGTGATAGTATGAAGCTTCAAAAGAATATGGTATATGTATTTATTTTAGCAACATTGATTTATTTCGCATCAGTAGCTATGTATGCGGTAAATTGTATTTATATGTTAGATGATAGAGTGTTCCTGATTACTAGAATATTGATGATGTTATGTTTATTCGTATTTTTTCTGATCGAGCTGGGAAGCAAAGCGATTGCAAAAAATGAAGAGATAAATGCTTCTAAGATAGAGCTATTCAGCAGATTTGAGATTTTCAGTAAGATATGTATAAGATTCAGTATAGTTATTTTAGTTTTGCTGGTGATTTGGAATTTAATCAGATAAGAAAAAGGAGAAAATAAGATGAGCAAAGTATTAATTCTAAACGGAAGTCCACGTGTAAACGGCAACACATCCATTGCCATCCGGGAAATGGAGAATGTATTTCGAAATAGTGGGGTGGAGGTAACAACCATGCAGATTGGAAATAAAGATATCCGGGGCTGTATTGCCTGTAACCAGTGCAGCGAAATTGGAAAATGTGTGTTTGATGATATCGTAAATGAGCTGGCACCTCTCTTTGAGGCGGCGGATGGCCTGGTGATTGCCAGTCCGGTCTACTATGCATCGGCTAATGCGACGCTGATTGCCTGTCTTGACCGCTTGTTTTACAGCACGTCCTTTGATAAGAGCATGAAGGTGGGTGCAAGTGTAGTCTGTGCACGCAGAGGTGGCTGCTCAGCGACTTTTGATGAATTGAACAAATTTTTTACCATCAGCAATATGCCGATTGCATCCAGCAGATACTGGAACAGTATTCACGGCTGTGAGAAAGGGGAGGCAGAGATGGATGAGGAAGGCAAGCAGACGATGCGGATGCTTGCAAAGAATATGACATTTCTTATGAAGTCCATCGAGCTTGGCAAGAAAGAATATGGTCTTCCGGAACAGGAGGAGCGGACGGCGACGAATTTTATTCGGTAAGTTTAAGGGAGTCAGAGCATTTTTGATAATGTAGTCCATGCGCCGGCTGGATGGAGATACGATTTCGAAAATGAGATCGGGAGTGCCAGAACAGCCGCGGTCGGTCAATTTGTTCGGATCACAGATAAGAGAGATATCAGGCTCAACCCAATCTTTATCATCCGCATCCAGATTGACGGCGAAAGGAGGCGGATAAACGCGGCATTTTCCGCCGTTGGACTCGATATAATTTCCAAGAAGGCGGGAAATCTGGTAGGAAATTTCCTGATGAATCCGGCTTGGAGGTGCCATATTATAAAATTGCCCGTCGATCAGCTCTGCATGCTGCCCGTCGGGCAAATTTCAGTAATCTTTTGAAATATAGGTATACCTATACCTAAAAGTATAACAGGAAGAAATCATTTTCAATCATCCGTACGTATTCGCAACCAATCCCAGATAACCTCAGCGTCGTATCCGGTCATATGGATAATGATGACCTGATAATCGCGAACCGTCTCATACGGAAGTTTACCGGAACCGTCATGCATCCATCACAGGAAAAGGCTGTAGCGGACGATGGCATACTCTAACGCGATCCCTTGCATCTGTAGAATCATATCTTCCAGTCCGCTGCCTGGTTCCAGTAGAGCGGAAAAGAACGCATTTGCCAGAAAATGACGAAGAGGCATCTGAGAGAGCACCGATGCATTTCGAAATTTTTCCCAGGGTAGTTCAATATCGCAGCTCAGTGAGCGTAGCTGCGGGAGAGTCCTTCGGAAAATTTCTGTGGACAGGATATGTATGAGGGAAGATTTCCGGGGGATTTTGAGCGGAAATATGGTTGGATGACAAAAGTTCACGCGCCATTTGGACAAAATCCTGCATGACAGGAGACAGAAACTTGCTCTGATGCCACGCCAGATGAACGGTATTTTGAAAAGAAAAATCCGAAAAATAGATCCGGGAAATGGCACTGAGTCTCAGCTCAGCTTCGATCATAGTGCTTGGAAGAATCGTGACGCCAAGCCCCAGGCGGACGGCTTCGAGAATGGCCTCTTGCGAGGTGCTTTCCCAGGCAGGGGTGACCTCACAGCCGGTCTGGCGGATGGCATTTTGAAATACTTCATAGGAGGTGCTGCTGACTTCGCGGAAGAGCAGCGGTTGTTTCATAAATGTATTGATGGAAACGGTTTTTCCTGCCATCGGGTGTCCCGGCGCGCAGATGGCGGTGTAGTGTTCCTGAAACAGGGGAGTCAGGGCAATCTGTTCGGAGCGGATGGTTCCGCCGACGATTGCAAGATCTAGCGCCCCATTTAAGAGCATGGCTTCCGTCTGTGCGGTCGTCTGTATATGGACCTGCGTGTGCACCTGGGGATATGTCTCTTGAAATAGCTGCATGAAACGTGGCAGATAGGAAATCCCCACGTTGGTGCTGGCACCGATGCGGAGAACTCCGCTGATTCCGGAATTGGAAAATGCCAGTTCCATTTCATCGTACATCTGGATAAAATGGCGTGCATAGTCGAGAAAACGCCGCCCTTCGCCGGTAATTCGCAGACGCTGGTTGATCCGGTCGAAAAATAATGTTCCGTAGTGTTCTTCGAGCTCCCGGACGGCGGTGCTGACGGTTGGCTGCGTCAGGTAGAGATTGCGTGCCGCCTGTGTAATGCTTCCGGCGGATGCTACTTCGATAAAAATTCGGAAATGCCGCAGTGTCATGAAAACTCCTTTCCTGAATGTTTCATAAGGAGTGGGAAACATTCGTATTTGTATGTTTGTCCTGCTTTTTTCCTGCCGTCAGAAATATTATTTTTGACGGCGTTGCTTTTATAGAGAATCATAGATATTTTAATAAGAACTATATATAAATTATAGTAATTTTAAAATGAATTGGCAAGTGTTATAATGGGCACAGAAAAAGGAATGTTGTTTTGCGTGAAGGAGAACTGGGAGAGACAAAAGATAAAATAGAAAAAGGGGGAATGGCAGATGAAACAGAAGCATCAACTGCTGGTTTTATTTTTAAAAACACTTTATATCAGCGCATTTACATTCGGGGGCGGTTTTGTCATTGTGACATTTATGAAGAAATGTTTCGTGGATGAGCTTCACTGGATTGATGAACAGGAAATGCTTGATTTTACCGCACTGGCACAGTCCTGTCCGGGCGCGATTGCGGTAAATGGGGCAATTTTGGTTGGTTGGAAAGTATATGGGTTTGCCGGAATGGTGGTGGCAGTCATCGGAACGATTCTTCCGCCGATGGCGATTCTGGCGGTTTTATCCGTCTGTTACGCCGCGTTTGCGTCGAACGTCTGGGTGGCAGCAGCACTAGAGGGAATGCGAGTCGGCGTGGCGGCTGTGATTCTGGATGTTTCCTGTGGGCTGGGAGTGAATGTTATGAAGGAAAAAAAGCTGTATTCAATTGCAATCATGGTAATTGCGTTCCTGGCTGATTTTGTGCTGGATGTGAATGTAATCTATATCATTGCGGCGGGTATTCTGGCGGGAACGATTCGATTTATCTGGATGAGAAAACGTGAGCAGACGACCGGTGCGGTATAGAGGGGGAGAATAGATATGATCTATATACAATTATTTTTGAGCTTTCTGCAGATAGGGCTTTTCAGCGTGGGCGGCGGCTACGCGGCGATTCCACTGGTACAGAGCCTGATTGTGGAACGACAGGGATGGATCACGATGACGGAGTTTACGAATCTTATCACGATCGCGGAAATGACGCCGGGACCGATTGCGGTCAATTCAGCAACCTTTGTCGGAATTCGGATAGCGGGACTTCCGGGAGCGGTTGCGGCAACCTGGGGATGTATTTTCCCATCTTGTATCATTGTATCGGTATTGGCATACATATATCGGCGTTACCGTGGCGGCTCTGCGATGGGAAGTATTTTAGGCAGTCTTCGCCCAGCGGTAGTGGCGCTGATCGCAGGTGCCGGACTTTCGATGCTACTGGCAGCAGTTCTTCCAGAGGTAAATGGGGAAAGGATGATCCAGTGGGGCAGTCTGGTTCTTTTTTCGGCAGCTTTTATAGCGCTCCGTAAATGGAAACTGAACCCAATTCTTGTGATGTGGGTCTGCGGCGGTGTCAGCCTGGCAGTTAAATTGATTGAGTATCATTTGTAGAGAAGGTAGTATAGGAATAGGTAATAGATATAAATGAGAGTGTAGATGGAGATTGAAAGCTGTATTTATGAATGGATGGAAATGGCATCGGATTCTTTTGATTCGATGCCATTTCTGGGATTAGGGGAAATAGATGCATAGACTTAGAATAGTAAGAATATTCTAAAAAATCACAACAAAATAAAAAGAATAACAAATATAGAAAAATCGTTGACAATCCTTGGAAACTCTGGTATCATAACATACGTCCTTGAGACAAGGGCAAATCAATCGAGGAAATAAGAGCAGAAACGCAAACGGGTTCCTGAGAAAGATTAAAAATAAAATAAAAAAGTTGTTGACAAA
>NZ_QUKJ01000014.1:0-8419 GCF_003481065.1 Clostridium sp. TF11-13AC | reverse complement strand
TTTTGCCATAGGCAGTTATCCTCCATACATGAAAATAGCCAGACAGAGGGTGTCGGCAACGAAGTCCGGCAACGGGCTTCAAAAGACCTTGCAAACAATCTCAATCTGGCGGTGGTTACTATTTATACTTTTCTTTTATTTTTCTGTTGTTTTGGTTGTCATAGGGGAGAAAAGCCCGCAGTTATGGGTTTTTCCCCGGCAACCGGCTCGGCAACGGGATAGCAACGAAGTCGGCAACGGGCTGTCATTTTCAGAATGGAAGCTCCATCTGCTCCGTGACCTCCACAAAACCGTCCATAGATTTTTCGGGCGGGTTGTCGGTGTCCGTTGCCGGGATTTCACGCTCCCAGCCCTTTTGTCTGCCATATTCCGCAAACATTCTTGGATTGGAAAAGTAGTTCCACCCGGTAATGCACTGGTTCATTATCTCGTTGATTTCCCGGATTTCCCATTGCTTCGGCTCGTCAAAGGTGTGATTTAAGGCTTCCTTGTAGAGCTGCTTGGAACAGATCGTTTCCCCGGTGTACTTATCAAGGTAAGCCTGTATCATCCCGGCTTTGGTGTCCTCCGGCATAAAATCCCGCTGGTGTTCTTTGAGATACCGCTGCATGGCTGGGCTGAATGACAGCTTGTACCTGCCGCTTCGGTAAATCTCCATTGCTTCCGCCCACATCTGGCTGATATAGGCTCTGGAAGCGGCTTCGTCCTCCAAAATGTGAACCTCGGCTTGCTCCGGGTACACCATGACCGGGATAAATCGGCGGTTGCCGGAACGGTCAAGGGGGAGAAAGTCAAGGGCGTTGGAAGTACCGCCGAACACGCACTGACGGGGACGGTCTGCCGGGTGGGTTTCATAGGGTATCTTATAAACCTCTTTCTGTCGGCTTAGAAAAGACTTGATTTCCTCAATGCTCTTGGCATTGGCGGTTGCCATCATTTCCGACATTTCAATTATCCAGTGACCTTGCAGCTTGCGGTACACGTTATCATCGTCCAGCTTCCGCAAATCATCGGAAAACCACTCGTCCCGGACTGCCAGCAGACGGAAGAAGGTGGACTTGCCAGCCCCCTGACCGCCTACCAGACACAGCATGATTTCAAACTTGCTTCCGGGCTTAAATGCCCTTGTAATCGCCCCCAAAAGAAACAGCTTTAGGGCTTCATAGGTGTAATCGTCCACATCCGCCCCCAGAAAGTGCCGCAGACAGAAGCGGATGCGCTCCGTCCCGTCCCATGCAAGGCTGTTCAGAAAATCCCGGATGGGGTGGTACTTATTCTCATTCGCCACAATCCCGATGGCGGTTTCAATCTTTTTCTCACTGGTCAGCCCGTAGGTTTCCTCCAGATAGAGAAGCAGATACTTCATGTCTGTATCGGTCAGGGCTGTGCTTTCTCTGTGAAAACCGATGGGCTTTATGATGTCCTTTCGGTCGGTCAGGATGTTATAGGCGATTGCCCCGGCAAGCACCGGGTCACGCTGGAATACGGTCAGGCAGTTCCGTATGCTCTGGCGGACACCGCCTTTCTCGGTGGTTTCCAGAGTTGCCTTTACTTCCTCAACGCTCTGGGGCGGCTGCATGGCGTTCATGGTGTTTTTTAGTTCTTGCTGCGTCTGCGGCGGCAAGCTCTGCCATTCGCTGTTCAAGCTGTATCACATCCTTTCCATGTTCCGTAATCAGTGAAGCGATTTCCTCCGTATCCCCAAACAGCAGCACATCCAGCAGATATTCCACATGGGCTTGCTTCTGCAAGGCTTCCACGAACCGGGGATGAAACGCTTCCTCCGGGGAGTGCGGGGCATAGTCGGTTTTCCATACCCGTAAGAGGTGTAGATAATCGGCAAGGACACGGAAGCAATGTGCCTTTGCTTCCCGGAACTGTTCTTCCGGGGATTTCTGCCGGGGCTTGGGCTTCCTTGCCCTGCCCGGTGGCTTCCAGTCCTCATAGGCAAGCCCGAAGTCACTCGCCAACTGTGCGGCGGCTTCCTTTTTCCCCAGCCCGTACAGGGCAGCTACAAAATCAATCACATCCCCATCTGCACCACATCCGAAGCAGTGGAAACGCTTGTCCAGCTTCATGCTGGGGGTCTTATCGTTGTGGAACGGGCAGCAAGCCATCCCGTTTCTGTTTACCCGGATTCCGTAATGCTCCGCAGCCTGTCTTGTCGTAACGGACTGCTTCACAGCTTCAAATACATTCAAATCAATTCCTCCTTGTAAAAAAGAAAAGGCACTTATCATTCTCAATCTGAAAATGGCAAGTGCCTGTTAAAGTTCCATATCCTGTTGTTTGTGTTTCGTCTGCGCCGGGGCGTTTTTCTGTGCTCTCTTCTCGTCAGCCTTATCCTGCAAGACTTCTTTGAGGGGCTGCTTCTTGGGCGGCTCTTTGCTTTCCTCTGTGCCGGGTGTGGCTTTCCGTACCCAGTAGCGGATGTCCCACAGCTTCTTCAAATCTTCCTGCACCTCGGTCAACGGTACTTTCAAGTCTGCGATTTCGTCCACAAGCTTCGCCTGTTCCTGCAAAAGCTCCTTTTTCGTGCTGTCCTTATCGTCCGGGTGCTTGGCAAGGTAGGCACTGGCTTTCTCAAACCGGGCAACCTCCGGGTGTTCCAGCTTGAATTTTTCCTTAGTTTTCTTGAAAAATATCTTCTGGTATTTCTCATAAACGGGCTTACATTCCTTACAGTCCGTCCGGGCGGCAAGGATAGCGTCAATCACGTTGCTGCGGGTTTCCTTTGGCTTCATCTGCTTTCGGTAGTCGGCGGCAGATTTCCCGGACGTTTCTATAAAGTTTTCCAAATCCTCCACGGTGGAAAGTCCCTTTCTCTGGAGATAGGACAGGGCTTCGCTGACTGCCTTTAAGTCTTTGGAAGTCCCCCGGCTTTGTCCCGCCCGTGTCCAGCTGCTCCGTTCTGCCTTTCGTATCTCCATATACTTCATCAGCAGATTGGGAAGAAAGACCGCTTCCTCCGCAGCTTTTTGGGCAAGCAGTTCATTCCGCTTTTCGCTAAGCTCCGCAATCCAGCCTTTGAGATTTTTAATAAGCTGCCGGATGGACTTCATCAAACTATTGGCGGCTTTGATTTCTCGGTTCAGGTTGCCGATGTTCGTCTGAATCCCACGCTTTTCCATCTGCCGGACAGCAGCCCCTTCATGGACGGTAGGGATAATATCAAGCCCCTGTCTTTCGTAAGAACGGAGATCTACTCGTTCCGGGCGGTTGTTGGCTTCCAGATAGCGGTTTTGGATGACCTCCCATTCATGCCGCCAGATTTCGCCATATTTGCGGTCGTTCCAGTCAACCGTATCTTCCTTGTGGCTTTTCCACCTGCCGGACGGGAGCTTGATTCGTTCCCCGTTCTTATCAAGTTCATAGACCTTGCGGCTCTTGGGAAGCCATTTCCCACGCTCATCCATTGCCCGCATGGTCAGCATGACATGGGCGTGTGGGTTTCCGTCCCCTTTGTCATGGATGGCAAAATCCACGCACATTCCTTTGGAAACAAACTGCTGGCGGCAGAAATCCCGTACAAGGGCGGCGTACTGGTCGGGCGGTATCTCTCTGGGAATGGAAAGCACCCACCGCCTTGCAAGCTGGGAGTTCCATTGCTTCTCAACAGCTTCGGCAGCGTTCCAGAGGGTGTTGCGGTCTGTGTACTCCAGGGGAGCGTTTGCCGGGAGCAGGATTTCATTGTGGACGATACCACGCTTTTCCGGGTAGTGTTTTACTTCCTGGTCATATTCACAGAACAGCTTTTCGCCGCTCTGGTAAGCAGCGGCGGCAACCGCAGACTGGCGGTGGCTGCGCTGCACAATAGAGATTTCGTTGTGTGGACAGGGCATTTTGTGTTCCTCCTTTCCGTTTTTGGACATAGAAAAAGCAGGATACCTTTTCAGATTTCCTGCTTGTTGTGCCGCTGGGGGCGGCGGGTATTTAGTAATACATTTACATAGTTTTGTGCAAGTACCAAAGTCGCACAATAAATACAATTTGTCCAATAGCATAAGCCCCAATAATAGTGAAACATGGGACTACTGTCATATATCCGGTGAAAATCAAAGCAAAAATAGAAACAGCAATCGTAACATTCATTACCTTGAAGCCACTTGCCATAGCAGCATTACTAAGCGAAATATTTCTCTCGTCATTTTCCTCTATTTCCATTTCTTTGGTTTTCTTAACGAACAAGTCGCACACACCAGATACAATCAGCAAAATTCCAATGAGAGATGTACCTACTACTATTAAGTCGGGACGTGGCACAGGTATTATTTCATGTACTCCCAAACCGTATGTTAGCAATCCTCCCAGTAGAATAATCATTCCTGTAACTGTCATTAAAATCAACAACCTTTTTTTCATAATCAATCCTCCTCGTAAATAAAAATTTCTTCAATACTCATGTTGAAATATCTGGCAATCTTAAATGCCAACTGAATAGATGGGTTATAGCGTCCGTTTTCCAAAGAGCCGATGGTCTGTCGTGATACTTCCAATGCATTTGCTAAATCTTCTTGCTTTATGCCTCGTTGCTTTCGTAATTCTTCCAGGCGATTTTTCATGTCATCCTCCTCTCTTATGGAAAGTTAACTTTCCATGCTTCCATTATATCACATAGTTCTTTTATGTCAAGTTAGCTTTCCATTTGCATTATATTTTATGAAACTTATCGGCTGGGAACAGCTTGCAACGCAAGGTGTCCCCAGATGGCAAGTCCACAAAAGGGTAGCTGGCGGCAGCCAGCGCAGGGGAAGTGTAGCGTCCCCTGTTTGATTTGGAGCAGACCGTGGCTGCGGAAAATCACAGCCCTCCTGCAAGGAGCCTTCGGAGAACGCAATGCACCAACCTCTGGGTGGTGTATAATTGCGCCCTTAGTAAACTAAGGGGTTTCCGGCTTCTCCCGTTCCAGCAGTTTTTTCAATATATCTTGCGTGTCCTGCCTGTGAAAAATGAGTTTCAGCAACAGCATGACATCATCGTCCGTCAGGCGTTCCGGCTCTTGCAGAAAACTTTCCAGCATACCGCCACGAGTACAGAGCCGGTGCGTCCGTTCCTTTCGGGTAAGCTGCTTCAACTGGTGCTGCAATGCCTTTTCATCATTGATGGCTTTCCGCAGTTTCTTTTCGCTTTTCTCCAACTCCCGGTTGAGCTTTCCCAGCTTTGAGGTATCAGGCAAGGGTAGCGCCCTCCTTTCCCGGTATCAGCACATAAATCCTGTTCGGTTCTCCCACGCCCTGACGCACCCGCATGATAAGTCCGGCGGTTTCCAGTTCATTCAAAGAACGCTTGACCGTCATGAGGCTGCGGGACAGGACTGCGGCAATGGCTGTGATAGGGAAGCAGACAAAAAGAATCCCGTTCTCGTCCGCCTGCCCTCTGAAAAGCATAGCGTCCAACATCCGGCAGTACATGACCTTTGCGGTGCTGCTGACTGGAAATCCTGTCAACGCTCTGGGAAATGGCATACAGGGCGGCAATGGTGTGTCTATCGTCATAAATTCAAAATTCATTCGGTGTGTTCCTCCTTTTTCTTTGCTCGTTTGGATAAATAACGGGGGCAGTCAATCACAACCGCCCGGAAGCTCTGCTTGCACCCATGCTGGCATTTCCGGCATAATTCGTTGTAAGTGACACGCCCCCGGTCATTGAGGTAAAAGGAAAGCTCATGCTTCCGCTTTTTGCTCATTCTCGGCATGTTACGTTTCCTCCCGTTTTCGTGTATGGTTTCGGGGCGATTTTCGGCAAAATTACAGCCATAGAGCCGCTTAAAATCTCCCGAAGTCTCAGCGATAGGGTAGACTATCTCCCTATCAAATTGTCGTGTTTCGGTATCATTTCGGTGTCAGTTCGCCAGTTCTCCCCGGTGTCGTTCCTCCCCTGAATCTCACAGCGGCGTATCGCTCCCTTTGGTACGCTCGTTTCGATCAGGGTTCCTCCATATCCCTGCCAAAAGTCATGGCGCTACATCGCCGGGGAAGCATATCCCACACAGGCTGGTCATTCGATTGGAATAATCCATCGATGAACTACCTGTATCATAGAACATTTTTGTGCCCTGTGCCGTATATCCACAAAGTAGGAATCAGGGGGAAAATCAGAAATTTCCACGATTGCGGAAAGTGTGATATAATCCAGTTAAACGGCAGAAATAAAACCACCGGAAAGGAGCGTGCGCCCATGAAAGTTGCAACAAGCATACAGGAACGCCTTTGGGAACTCCGCAAAGACAAAGGCTTAAATCTGGAAGAACTATCAAAGCTGACGGGCATTTCTAAATCAGCCCTTGGCAGTTATGAAAAAGAGGATTATAAGGAAATCAATCATGGCAACCTTATCACGCTGGCAGACTTCTATGGGGTTTCCGTCGATTATCTGCTGTGCCGGACAGAGAACAGGGAGCAGATCAACACGCCACTGACGGAGCTGCATTTGAACGATGAGATGGTGGCACTGCTGAAAAGCGGTCGGATTAACAACCGTCTGCTCTGCGAACTTGCCACCCATAAGGACTTTATCAAGTTTCTTGCGGACATTGAGATTTATGTGGACGGGATTGCCACCATGCAAATCCAAAATCTCAACTCCCTTGTTGATACCGTCCGGCATGAAATTATTGAACGGTATCGCCCCGGCGAAGATGACCCGCATTTGAAGGTGCTGCAAGCCGCACATATCAGTGATGATGAGTATTTCAGTCACATGGTTCTGGATGACCTCAACCTGATTATCCGGGATATTCGGGAATTCCACAAAAAGGACAGCGAGAGTGCGCCCCAAACTACCGTTGCCGATGAACTGAAAGAAAATCTGGAAGCGGTCGAAAATTTCAAGGGCAGTCGAGATGAAAAACTGGTTATCCTTTACTGCAAGCAGCTTGGTATCAACTATAAAAACCTGTCAGAAGAAGAATTTCGCTGGTTCATTCGTATTCTCAAAAAATCAAAGAAAATGGGAACACCTATCAGCCAGAGGAAAAAACGGTAAAGGAAAACCGCTGTTGCATGGTTTGTTGGATTCCATGTAGCAGCGGTTTGTGCTGTGGTTATTATTTCATTCGTTTTCTTAATATTCGGCGATAATTTGTTTCTCCCTTTGGTGCGTCCTGTATAATTTCCAACACACCATCTTCAAGCATTTTATCAATGCGATTGGAAATCCATACATCACTAATTCCAAGTTGATATTTTCCTAAAACATTACCTATGACAATAGCCATTTTGAATTGCTCTGGCTGTTCCGCAATTTCACGAAGAATGAAACTATCATATATATCTTCTGAAACGCTTTGCAATTTACCATTTAACATTGCACGCAAAGGTGCATTTTCATTTTGAAGTTGATTCCATTTCATAGTACAAGCTGAAAGAAATACAGGATTAGCTTTCTCTTGTAGAGTTATATAGTTTCCCCATTCGCCAGGAGAGACCTCGCCCCATGCTATTTTGGATGTCATAGTATTTTCTTTTCCATATTCCCATGTAGGTAACTTAACCAAATAAATTGTTGTCTGGCAGTTTAATGGTTGAAGTTGTTTCATAAGCCAATACATACCACAAAGCTCATCTGGATTATAGCTATACCAAATGCGAATTTCTTCCCCAGCTACATATCGTTCAATCACTGAGGTCAATGTAGTTTTAATTTTCTGTATTTTTTCTTCAACCTGATAATCTAAATCCTCTACAAAGCAGACAGACAGCATTTTCTTGAAAATATTTTTCCGCTGTTCGCCAATTCCATTATCAGAAATATCTCCCACACTAAGAGCCATATCAAAACAATAAACATCACTGCTCTTGCCTCCCAATGGAATAGCATTCTCCCAAGCAATGCGTTCTTGTTCCTGTGCTTGAAGCTGTGCCTTTTTCATTTCATCTGAAGATGGAACACTCCCGTCTTCGTGCCTCATAAATATTGAAACAGCACTTCCTCTATACTTTCCCTTGCCGTAAGTTTGGGCAATTTTCAAACTTCCACAGGCACTTTCACCAAATACAATTTCAATCATCTTATATACCTCCGATTTAATTGCTCCCGTTATGAATAAATCATCTCATACAAAACAATTTCTTCTGCCCTGTTGTGAATGTTATTGCAACGCTGCACCCATTCCATTTGTCGGGTACACTTCAATTCCTCTGTCACGCCCTCGGTAGCTTTCATCTGCTCCATGATAGTGTCTAACCGTTTTTGTGCCTGTTCATTCAGGTCTGCAAGATATGTCAACAATTCTCCGGTCAGTATCAATGTATTCAATCTGGCTGGGTGGACTTCTCTTAAATATTCCCGGTGCATTCGTCCGTACTTTCCGATAGGGCGGTGTTCCTCCGGCAGTTTCAAGCCTGGAATGTAGTAATCTCCGACAAGGATATAATCAATTCCGTTTTCCGTTATTCTTGGTTTCAATTCGCTCATGTTC
>NZ_QUKJ01000013.1:0-11836 GCF_003481065.1 Clostridium sp. TF11-13AC | reverse complement strand
CTGTTCAGTTTTCAAGGTTCTTTGTTGTTATCTCAGCGACAGCTCATTTATATTATCATAAATAATTGGCTTTGTCAACAACTTTTTTATTTTTTTAATTCTTTTCCAACCCAGAAGATATATAGACATTTTTACATTCATGTCCGTCTTTCGAATTGATTGCCCTTGTCTCAAGGACATGTGTTATAATACCAGAGCAATCCCATAAAGTCAAGCATTTTTCTAAATTTGTTATTCAACATATTTTTTTGTGACTTTCATGAATATTCTAACTATTCGTTTCAATAAAAAATGGATTTTATGCAGTTTCTGATCCTCTCAGTTTCTGCATAAAATCCAAAATTTCTTTTATCGGTTAATACCGATTTGACACCTACCACCTAAAGCAGAAGTCATCTCACATCTGATATTCTTTTAAAAACTCATAATCTGCTCTTCGTCAAGTCTTTTGAGAATTTCGCATGCCAGTTTAACAGCGTTATCAAAATCAGCATAGGCTGAAATTCCGTAATGTGTATGTGCATAGCGAACCGGAACTCCGATAACAATAACCGGGACTGCTTTTTCAGTCAGATGTATCGCTGCACCATTGGTTGAGCCAGCACTACGAACTGCATCCTGAACCGGAATACCAAGCTTTTCTGCCAGATCCAGCGCATATCTCTGATAACGCGGATTGGTGATCATGCGGGAATCAATGTGGCGGAGCATCGGACCACGTTTGATAGCTGTCTGAACCATATATGGCTCAACGCAGGTATCATCTGCCGGGCATCCCTCAAAAACAATTGCGATATCCGGCTTAATTACCTGTGCTGTCACAGTAGCACCACGCACACCAACTTCTTCCTGTGCTGCACAAGCGCCAACAATATCTACATTCAGATCCTGACCAGCCAGTGTATGCATTGTCTTAAGAATTGCCGCACATCCCAGACGGCAGTCAAAACTTTTTCCCACCATCAGATCTGTAGTTTCTGAGTATGTAAATGTCACATCCGGCACTACCGGTTCACCGATACGAATGCCGAACTTTTCAACTGCCTCTTCTTTCGAAACAGCGCCAACATCTACCGTGATATCTTTCATATCCAGAGGTGCTTTACGCTCCTGCTCTGTCATGAAATGCGGAGGTTTACTGGCAGTAAGACCCGGAATATATTCTCCGAATCGGTTGCGAACCCAGACTTTATGTGCCGGAATATTGTGGTTAACCCAACCTCCTACCTGAATGATGCGAAGCGTTCCGTTCGGGCAGATGGCCTGCACCATAAAACCAACCTCATCACTATGTGCGTCAAGCTGAACAACCGGACGTTTGCCGTTATTTTCTTTACGGCGGATATACAGGTTGCGCATGCGATCTTCTGTAACTTCTCCGAGTCCCTCTGCATAAGGGCGAATCGCTGCAACCACTTCATCTTCGAAACCGGATGTACCGTTTGCATTTGAAATTGCTGCAATCATTTCCAGCGTCGTTTTTTTATCCATTCTGATACCTCTTTATGAAAGTTTTACTTTCTTGAACTCTTCCATGAAATCAACAATGTAGTTTGCTGTGGTCTCAAGCATCTCCTTGCCCCACTCCTCTGTAGCGGTACTCGGATGATCCGGTCCAATCCAGCCGCTGTCAGTTACATGCGGAGTATTGCGAAGAATCTCAACAGTAACTCCCTTGTACTCAACGGAACGGAAACCGGTTGTCTTCAGGTTTTCGGACAGATGCTTGAACTGAAGCTCACCACCGATCTCGCTCTTATCAACTAACGACGGATCAATGCCAAGAATCGCCGCTGTTTCTTCACCGCCGCCGTGGCCACCTTTCCATGCCGGGTTCATATCCCATGCCATCAGCCACCAGTTAAGCATAGCAACCAAGCAACCCTTGTCTTCGAATTCCATGCCAAGGCGCTCAATCATCTTAATGTTTCCGCCATGTCCATTCAGGAAAACGAATTTTCTGGCTCCGTGACGATACAGACTCAGGAACACCTGACGGCAGAACTGATAGAGCACTTCATTGTCAATATCAATGGTACCCGGATACGGAGCTAAGCTCTGGCAAGCGCCATACGGAATAGTCGGAGCAATCAAAACATCGCTCTTCTTCTCGATTTTCTCTAACAAATGCTCCGGAATCAATGTATCTGTTCCAAGTGGCATATGACGGCCATGACACTCAATACTTCCAATAGAAACAAGTACCATATCATTTTTTTCAAAATATTCCTGGGCCTTCGGCCAGGTCAGATTTGCTAATCTCATAATTTTCTTTCCTTTCATGTAATAATTATTCTCTGCTGAAAAATCGGACTATCCGGAAACCGGATAGTCCGACATCCGTTCATTACTGTGCTACTTTAACCTTCTCCAGGCTGTGGTAACCATTGGCATCCATAACGAATCCTTCAACCTTCTTGTTAGCACCAACGTTGATGGAGCTGTAGTATACCGGGATATTATTGTTAATCTCATCTAATTTAATTGCAAGTTCCTTATAAAGCTCTTTACGTTCCTCTTCATTTGTGTTGGAACGAGCCTCTTCGATCAGCTTATCAACATCCGGATCTGCAAGGAAGCTTCGGTTACCTGCAGCACCCTGCTGAGTTGAGTGTTCAAGAGAATAGTATGAGTAATCAGCATCTCCACTGGAGGTTGTCCAACCAAAATATGCTAAGTCGTGATCGCCGGCGGTAGTTCTGGAAATAAAGCTTCCAAACTCGAGAACTTCTAAGTTGCACTGTACACCTACTTCAAGGAGCATTGCCTGCATAGCCTGGCACATCTCGATACGGGACTGGTTATCGTTAACCCACAGAGTTGTAGAGAAACCATTCGGATATCCAGCCTCTGCAAGTAATTCTTTTGCTTTTGTCGGATTATATTCTTTAACACCTGTTGAGTAATAGCCAAATACTGCCGGAGCAATAATCGAATCTGCTGTCTGTCCGCTGCCTGCATTGATTGTATCAATAATAGTCTGACGGTCGATAGCCATAGACATAGCCTCGCGAACCTTCGGATTATCAAACGGCTTTTTGTTCATGTTCATGGATACATACCAGCAGGTAAGAGACGGAATCTCATAAACCGTAAGTTTATCATCGCTGTTAACCTTCGGAATATCGTTTACAGCTAAATCATATGCCAGATCTACTTCACCGGTTTCCAGAGCAATGGTACGCTGGGAAGTTTCCGGGATAACCTTCATAATCAGATTTTCTGTTTCCGGTTTTCCTGCATAATAATCATCAAATGCTTTCAGTGTCACATGATCACCCTGATTCCATTCAACGAATTTATATGGGCCGGAACCAACCGGATTCAGAATAAATGCATTCTCATCTGCTTCCACAACTGCCTTCGGAACAATTGCTGCAAATGGAATTGCAAGGTTGCGAAGTGTTGGTGCGTACGGTGCAGTTGTCTTAACCGTTACGGTATGGTCATCATCCACTGTAACTTCTTCAATAAAGTTAACAATGTAAGAAACAGCTGCAGAATTACGTGCACGGTCAAGGGAGAATTTAACATCTTCTGCTGTCAGATCGCTTCCATCATGGAACTTAATGCCCTCACGAATTTTAAATACATAAGTCTGGTCATCCGTCTGTTCCCAACTTTCAGCAATCTGAGGAACAACTTCGTTGGTCTCTGGATCAACTGTAACCAGCGTATCAAAGATCTGTGTATTAACCTGAACAGCCGGTGTTTCCTTACCCTGATGCGGGTCAAGGGAGGTAACGTCCGCGCCCTGTGCCCAAGTCAGAGTGGTCTTATAACCGTCAGCAGTTCCACTGTCGGCTCCGTTGTTTCCCTGTTTGCCGCCGCAAGCTGCCAGTGACAGTGCCATAGCTGCTGCCAGCACTAACGACATAGCACGATTAAAATTTTTTTTCATACATTTTCCTCCTGTCTTCCTCGTTTTTATAAAACGTATTCCACATTCACTGCGGTACATACCAATACCGCAGCGACAATGTACACACTTAGGTTAAATCTCACCTCTCTGCACACGCAGGCAGGTAACAAAGTGTCCCGGTTCCTGTTCGGTCAGAACCATATCCTGCTGACGGCATGCATCCGTAGCATATGGACAACGTTTTGCAAACCGGCATCCTTTTTCCGGGTTAATCGGTGATGTAATCTCACCCTTCATTGTAATACGGTTCATCGGAACCTTTGGATCCGGAATCGGAATGGCTGATAAAAGTGCCTGTGTATATGGATGCATCGGATGTTTAAATAATTTATCGGACGGTGCTTTTTCAACCATCTGTCCCAGATACATAACCAGAATGTCATCGGAAATATATTTAACAACCGAAAGGTCATGTGTGATGAACAGGTATGTCAAGCCAAGGTTGTCCTGCAGATCCTGCATCAGGTTCAGAATCTGTGCCTGAATAGAAACATCCAGCGCCGAAACCGGCTCGTCACAGACAATAAACTTCGGTTCCAATGCTAATGCACGGGCTATACCGATACGCTGACGGCGGCCACCGTCAAGCTCATGAGGATAGGTATTGATAAGTCGGCCTGCCAAACCTACCATATCCATAATCTCGCGTACACGTTTCTGAATTCCTTCTTTATCTTTCCGATCAAAAAGCTTCTGTACAAGCAGCGGTGCAGCAATTGCTTCACTGACTGTCATACGAGGATTTAGCGATGCAAAGGGATCCTGAAATATGATCTGCATATCGCGGCGCATATCCTTCATCTGTTTATCATTCAGAGCCCGAATATCCTTCTGGTCAAAATACACTTTGCCATCCGTCGGCTCGTGGAGACGCAATATGGCACGTCCCATTGTTGACTTTCCACAGCCAGACTCACCAACAACGCCCAGTGTTTTTCCGGCATCAATGGTAAAGCTAATATCATCAACGGCATGAAGCATACCATTCGGTACAGGGAAAAACTTTTTCAGGTGTTCAACCCTCAGAATTTCATGATTCTGTTCTGCCATATCTCTCACCTCCTTTATTTCATGCAGCGGAAGCAACGAACCTTATGGCCGTCTTCCAGTTCCATAAGCTGCGGGTTCTCTACATGGCACCGTTCTTCCGCATACTTGCAGCGGTCAGCAAATTTGCAGCCCTTCGGAAGCATCGTTGGATCCGGCATCATACCATCAATGGCTGCCAGCCGACGGCTGTTTGTCTCCAGATTCGGAATGGAACCAAACAGGCCTTCCGTATATGGATGCAGAGTATTTTCATATACCTGAGACAGCGTTCCATATTCTACGATTTCTCCTGCATATATAATTGCAACACTGTCACAGTTCTGTGCAACAACACCCAGGTCATGGGTAATCAGCAGCATGGATGTATTGTTCTTCTGCTTCAGGTTTCGAATCATTTCCAGAACCTGGGCCTGGATAGTAACATCCAGAGCTGTTGTCGGCTCATCCGCAATCAAAAGCTGCGGATTGCAGGCCAGAGCAATTGCAATGATTACTCGCTGCTTCATACCACCTGAAAACTGATGCGGAAAATCATTGTAGCGTCCTGCAGGAATTCCAACCATCTCCAGCATATCGCCTGCCTGCTTTTTAGCATCCTGCTTGGAAAGCTCCGGATGATGGTTACGAATAACTTCCAGAATCTGATCGCCTACAGGCATAACCGGATTTAAAGATGTCATAGGATCCTGGAAAATCATGGAAATCTGACGACCGCGCATCTGACGCATCTCTTTTTCCGTTAATTTCAGAATATCCTGATCTTCATACATAATTTCACCGGAACGAATCTCTCCCGGCGGGTGTGGAATCAAGCGCATAATGCCACGCGCAAGGGTTGTTTTTCCTGCACCCGTCTCACCAACCAGACCAAGGGTTTCACCTCGCTTAATCTGCAGGTTTGCATCGTTCAGTGCGTAAACCACACCATCTGATGTAGAATAGACGATATTTAAATTCTTAACATCCAACAAAATATCGGACATATATATCCCTCCTTTATGGCACTGCGTTCATTAGTTCTTAAGTTTCGGATCCATCGCATCGCGAAGGCCGTCACCCATCAGGTTTAACGAAAGAATCGTCAGCATGATTCCAAGTCCCGGAATCACAGTCACATGCCATGCATCGCGAATATAAACACGTGCATTGGACAGCATAGCTCCCCATTCCGGTGTTGGCGGCTGAATACCTAAACCAAGGAACGACAGACCGGCTATCGATAAGATTGCGCCGGCAAGACCAAGGGTTGCCTGCACGATAATCGGTGCAAGTGCGTTAGGAATAATATACTGAAAAATAATCGTACCATTACCGCAGCCAATGGAACGAGCTGCCTCAATGAAATCCTGATCTTTAACTGTCAGAACTGCTGCTCGGACGGTACGGGCAAATGTCGGAATGTATGCAATTGCAATTGCAATCATAACATTCCAAATGCTTGTGCCAAGTGCAGCCACAATTGCAGTTGCAAGAAGCATCGAAGGAATTGCCAGCAGAATATCCATCACACGCATGATGATTGTATCTGTTTTACCGCCATAATAACCGGAAACAGCACCGAGTATACCACCTGCACACAGCGCCAGGATAATCGCGATACCTCCGGTAAACAGAGAGTAGCGTGCTCCCCACAGCATACGCAGCAGCATATCACGTCCAAATTCATCCTGACCGAAAATGTGCTTAGCACTGGGACCTTTCAGACGATTCACCAAATCCTGCTTTACAACGAATTCGTTATAGATAGAATTGTGCGTTGCCGCATCAATAATAAGGGTTGAAACAGATATAATTACAAGTAAGAGAATAAACGCAAGACCAATCATTGCCATGCGGTTCTTACGGAAGCGTCTCCATGCTTCCTGCCACAGCGAGCGCTGCTTTTTTTCTTCGACTGCCGGATTATTAACCGGTTTGTTCTGTTCCTGCATATGGCTCACCGTCCTTTCTTGTAGAGTGATTTGATTCGCGGATCAACAAAGGCATAAATAATATCAACCATCAAATTCACTAAGGTAAACATCGTTGCCAAGAAAATAACACATCCAAGAACCATCGGAATATCCTTTGATTTAATTGATTCAACCATCAGTCGTCCAAGACCCGGCCATGAGAAAATTGTTTCTGCAAGCATCGCACCGCCGAGCAGGTTTCCGAACTGAAGACCAACTGCCGTGATAATCGGAATCAAAGCATTTTTCAGCATGTGCTGGAATGTAATGGTTCTCTCATCATCACCTTTGGCACGAGCGGTTGAAATATAATCCTGACGGATAACCTCCAGCATAGACGATCTTGTCATTCGTGCTACCATCGCTGCTGAGTTGAATCCCAGCGTCAACGCCGGCAGAATCAAGCTCTTCAGCATCGGCCCGAAGCCGGATGCCATACCCTGAGATGGGAGCCAGCCAAGTGTCAGAGAAAAAAGCATAACCAGCAATAAACCTGACCAGAAGTTCGGCATAGACACACCAATAAGGGCGAATACCATGGAAACATTATCCAGCAGAGAGTACTGTTTCTTTGCTGAGATAATACCGATCGGAATACCGATCAAAAGTGCAACCAGAATACCTGCAGTTGCAAGGATTGCCGTGTTCGGCAGACGCATGATTACCTGGTCCCAAACAGGAATACTGTTTTTGTAGGAAACACCAAGACTACCGTGAAGCAAATCGCGCATGTAGTGAAAATACCGTACGAAAATCGGATCATTCAATCCCAATTCCTCACGTTTCATTGCCAATGCTTCAGCGGTTGCCTGATCCCCCAAGATAATAGCTGCCGGGTCACCTGGAGCCAAGTTCAGAATAAAGAACACGACAAATGTGACACCAAGGATAACCGGAATCAGCATAAGCAAGCGCTTGAGGACGTATTTGTGCATATAGTTTTACCTCCTGTTCCTCTTTATGATTGACTTTTCTGACAATGCAGAATCTTCTAGCCATTCTCAATAAAACAAGTATAATCTAGCTTCAATAAGATTGTCAACAATTCTCACATGCTGTTAACAGCAAAAAATTGTCTGTAATTTTGTTTATTTTCACTATATTTTATCGCTTGACACTAATTTTATAATTTTCTGCAATCGTAATATTTGCTATTATACATTTTCGCATTGATGTCAAGAAAGAAAATCATCAAAAATATTATCGTGTGACTTTTCAGACATTTCACACAGAAAATAATGCTTTCGATTTTGTTAACAATCCACTATAATGAGCTTACAGCTAACGGACAAAAAACATCCGTGTAACCCATTTCTACTAGTAAGGAGGAGATGAAACATGCGAAAAATTGGCGGTATGTTCCACTACGAACCAAGTAAACCTATCGAAAACGGATATTTTTCACGTATCTGCTCACCTAAGGATGATCTAGCATTTGCCATGTCCGGACGATGCGGTATCTATTATTGCCTGCAGGATATTGCACGGCACGATACACGTAAAGTCGCATATGTACCTATGTATACCTGCGAGACGGTCCTTGCTCCTTTTGAGAAAGCCGGGTATCAGCTGAAATTCTATGACTTGGACCAAGATTTGCACAGCGTTTTTGACCCTGCAGTCATCGATGAGATCAGTGTTTTATCTCTTTGCGGATACTATGGATTCTGTAACTATGACCATGATTTTGTTAAAGCATGCAAAGATAAAGGAGTTGTGATTTTCGAGGATGTAACTCACTCCATGCTTTCTGCTGACGGTATCGATCCACTTTGTGATTATTTTGCCGGTAGCTTCCGTAAATGGATGGGCGTTGCCTGTGGTGGATTCGCTGTCAAAAGAAACGGAACTTTTGAAACACCTCTTCTGCCGGTAGAAGCAACACACCTTAAGCAGCGCAAAGAGTCGATTGAGACGGGTAACGGCGACATTTTCTGGGAGGGTGAGTTGCGCCTTCGCCAGATATTTGACAGCTATGCAGGCGATGAGAATTCGGAGTATATCCTGCGCCATGCAGATTTTGATTCAATCTGTCATGCAAGACGTGAAAACTATGCTGCGCTTTTAAACGCGCTTACAGCACCTCTTCACGGCATACAGCCTGTATTTCCTGAACTTCCAGAGGCTTCCGTTCCAAGTCATTTCTGCCTGTATGCCGAAAAGCGCGATGAACTGCAGCAATACCTGGCAGATCATCAGATTCGCTCGACTGTCTACTGGCCGGTTGGACCGCTGGTTCATCCTCAGCCAGAATCATCGGTACAATACATTTATGACCACATAGTATCTCTTCCCTGCGATCAACGCTTCTCATCTTCTGATATGCAGTACGTTGCGCAGGTCTTAAGGGATTATTCTGAAAATTTTATGAGGTAAATATGCAGGGACAACGAAAAGCATCCAATACTACTACATCCGAAATTGTTCTTGAATCTCTGCGAGAGCAGATTATCAATGGAACCCTTCAGCCTCAAGAAAAACTGATAGAGGCTGAAATTGCTCAGAAATTCGGACTTAGCCGAGGTCCTGTGCGCGAAGCGCTCCGGCAGCTTGCCGTCGAAGGGCTTGTTGACTATTGCCCGAACAAGGGCTGCACAGTCGCACTGCTTTCTCCACAAGATGCCTATGAAGTCTTTTTTTTACGCGGCAGCCTTGAAAAGCTGGCGATTCAGAAAAGCAATTGCCGTCTCAGTGATTATGATCTCATGATAATGGAAGCCAGCATCGAAGAATTCCGAAAGGCTATTCTTGCAGGTAATACCATGAAGGCCGTTCATGCCGATGAGACATTTCACCAGCAGATCATCCGCTCTGCCCAGCTTAATCGACTGACAAAAATGTGGGAGCTTCTAAGCCCACTGAATGGTGCCATGTTCCTCTCGGTTCAAAATGCCAATCGCTTCGGACAATTAAGCGGAGATGCTGAAACGCTTCAGAATGCCAAATGCTTAGAATCAAACAACACGGATCCAAGCCTCTCCCATAACGGAGGTGCTGCAGTATGGACACACCAATGCCTGTTGGAAGCCATCCGGAATAATGATCTCCAGACCGCCTGTGCTCTTTTGGACCAACATTATGAAGGAACTAGCAGACGTGTGTACAGACTTTCACTTATGAAAGAACAAAACTTTTGATTTGATTCATTATAAAAAAGCGGTGCTGGATTTGATATCCAACACCGCTTCAGACTGTAGAGAATCTTGGTGCTGGGTGTTATGCCCAGTACCATTTTTCTTTAAATTTTGATTTTATTCTTGTTCTTAGCTCAAAATATAAAAAAGTGGCTGTATTCCAGCCTCGTTTTTCCAGAATCTTTGCCAGTTTTTTCAGATTCATGCATGCAAAGGTAAGCCCGGCTTTCATCTCCATCCGTGCCTTTCCTACATATTGCGTATATCGAAATCCATGCTGTTCTTTCGCTGTACCGAATATCCTCTCTATGGTTTCTTTTCTTAACTGATAGATCTGTCTGTTTCCTATCGTGTGCCGAATGTCTTCTGCCACTTCCATATATTCTTCCCATACATGACGTGTGATCATTTTTACATGATCCTTACTTTCTGTGCATTTTGAAAGATATTGGCATTCAGCACAATGTTCACCGCAGCTTTTATACTCTTTATATCCACTTCTGTTTGTTGTACTGTATGTCAATATATGTGCTCCCGGACATATATAACAATCATAGTATTCATCATATGCGAATTCGTGTTTTCCGAAAAAGCCTTCTTGGGTCTTGGGACGGGTATACGGAAAAAGTGGTTGAATTCCATCTTCCAACAGCTGATGGGCGATTGCCGGAGTTTTATATCCTGCATCTGCAACTACCATCTGCGGATTCAGTTTAGATATCTTATCGTATAATGCCTTAAAAGTACGACTGTCATGCTCATTACCAGGATGTACTGTATATCCAAGGATCCAGCCATGTTTATCACAGGCAGTTTCTACAGCATATGCAAAAACGTGTTTATGTTCACCCTTTCGAAACCATCCACTTTCCGGATCGCTGATGCTGCATTTTTGTGTTTTCACATCTTCAGGAAGTTCTTCAGATATAGAATCCTTATCATTTCCGGTTCCACCGGACGCAGGTGGCTGGTTATCATCTTTTTTCTTCAATGGCTTTTTTCCATGTGCCAGACGATCTTTTTCAATCTCTTTATTTAATTCCTCTTCATACCAGAGAGCCTGTTCGTGTGCAACCCGCTTACGCATTTTTTTACTGTTTGCACAGGCTTTTACATGTGTTGCATCCACGAAGATCTGTTCTGTATTTACAAGCTTATATTTCATACAATCTTCCAAAATCTTTGAAAAGATCTGCTCAAAAAGGTCTGTATCTTTGAAACGGCGGGTATAATTCTTTCCAAATGTAGAAAAATGAGGTACTGGATCTAACATGTCTAGTCCGAGAAACCAGCGGTATGCAACGTTTACCTCAATCTCTTTCATGGTCTGACGCATGCTTTTTATCCCATAGAGATACTGAATGAATGGTATCTTTATCAGCATGACGGGATCCATACTGGGACGGCCGTTATCCGGACAGTATTTTTCTTCAACCAGATCATAAATAAAATTCCAATTGATTGCCCTATCAATTAATCGCAGCATATGGTTTTGAGGTACCATGTCATCCATGGAAAACATCATCATTTGTTCTCTTTTTTTATCTGCATTTTTCGTCATCATAAAAAAACACCGCCCTTCTGATATTTATTATATCAGAAAAGCGGTTCCAACAATAGCAAAACCCTGCAAAAGCAGGGCTTTGTCTACAGTCTGAAGCGGTGCTGGATTTGATATCCAACACCGCTTTTTTACTGCCTAAAAATAAAAAAGAGCGCGCGACGGGACTCGAACCTGCGATCTCCTGATCCCAAACCAGGCGCTCTAGCCAAGCTGA
>NZ_QUKJ01000012.1:0-30288 GCF_003481065.1 Clostridium sp. TF11-13AC | reverse complement strand
AGTCTTGACTTTTTATTTGCAGGCTAAAGCATATTTCAGTCTCAGCCGGAATCTCAACAAAGCTTGGGCGTGACATATAAATCTTTATGTTATCCATTTCAAATATCATTTTAAGAACATTCGGACCACATTCTTCCATTGCACTTTATTTTACTTTACCCTATAATGTT
The DNA here is from genome assembly GCF_003481065.1 of Clostridium sp. TF11-13AC. Taxonomy (NCBI): domain Bacteria; kingdom Bacillati; phylum Bacillota; class Clostridia; order Eubacteriales; family Clostridiaceae; genus Clostridium; species Clostridium sp. TF11-13AC. Next base: position 30,118 of record NZ_QUKJ01000012.1, on the reverse strand, counting down.
TATAAAAACAATCCAATTCTTACAGTCATAAAAGATACGGAACGACTGCCCTGGCAGCCATATCCTATTTTTATATCATAAAGGAGATAAGCAAATGAAATTATCCCTCGGAATCGACATCGGCAGTTCCAGCACCAAGGCGGCGGCGCTGGATGAACATGGCGCTCTGCTCGGTACGCTTCAGGTTCACGCGGATGACCCGCGCACCTCGGCTTACGGTGTTCTCGGGCGTTTCCTGGATCAACAGGGCGCTTCGTTTGGCGATGTTGAAAAAATCGTCCTGACCGGGCTCGGTTCGACGTATTTCCATGAAAATATCTTCGGCATCCCGACCATCCACGCCCTGGAGCTGGATGCCATCGGACACGGCGGCCTATACCTGTCCGGGCTTGACGAAGCGCTGGTGGTCAGCCTTGGAACCGGCTCTGCCTTTATCCGCGCTTCAAAGACAAACGGCTTCCGTCATCTGGGCGGAAGCGGTGTCGGCGGTGGGACACTTGCCGGCATGGCGGAGCGTTTCTTAGGCATTACCGACATTTTTGCCCTCTCAGAGATGGCGCTGCGCGGCAATAAGGCCATGGCGGATCTCCGCATCGCCGACGTGCAGGAGGAAGATGTCCCGGGACTTGCCGCCGACTTAACGGCTTCCAATTTTGGGCGAATCAAAAGCGGCGCCTCGGATGCTGATCTGGCTGCCGCTCTTTTCAATATGATTTATGAAAATGTGGGTGTGATGGCGTCCCTAGCGCTCAGCCAGGACACCACCCGAAATGTCGTCCTGACCGGTTCTCTCGCCAGCCTTGCACCTGCTGCAAAGACCTTTGACATTTTCAATCAGATGCACGATGTCTTTGGAATCGACTATATCATTCCGCCTCATCCGTCTTTCGCCACGGCAGTCGGAGCGCTTTTATGTGATCCTCTGCCGGAGAACTAAGATCACGGACGGCTCCCAGCAGATCGAAGGCTGCGATCAGGGCGCTTCCTGCGAAGATAAAAAAGTCTCCCAGATTAAAGACGACCTTTTCCAGATATTTACACCGGATGCTGAAATAATCTACCACATAACCGCGTTTGAGGCGGTCATACAGGTTGCTTAAACCACCCGCCGTGATGAGGGCAAAACCGATCCGATCGGCTTTTCTGCCTTCGTCCCGGCACAGTAACCATGTCAGAATGCCCGCTGCCGCCGAAGTAAAGACAACCGGCACCATGCGAACCAGTTCTTTCTTTTCTTTTTTTACTCCAAAACAGAAACCGTCGTTGTGATTGCGGTACAGACGGATCTTTCCATGGCTTTTTTCCATGTCGCGCGGAAAATCTTCCGGTTTCTGGGCTTCTATGTTTTCCTTGCAGAAATAATCGATGCCGAACAGGGCAGCTATCATATACAGGTATTTTTTCATAAGGGCACCTCCTCATATAAATGTCATTATCTAACTTATATTTATTATAACAAGTTTTTCCGACAGAGTATAGGGAAGCTTTCGTATTTTACCGCATATCTTATCTTAAATTCTAAAAAATCTCTATGGAAAACGCTATGAATTGTTCTTCTCTTCCAGACAACCAAACCGCCGATTTTATCGAACGTTTTTTTCCTTTTACCTATAACCAGATTTTGGAAAATGATTCCGGCTGCTATGATTTTGTCAATCATGAGTATGTGATCTGGCACCGGTCTCTGGCGGAGGCGCTGCCGCTCTCAGTCCAGCAGTATGGCTATGACTCGATCCCGAATCTTTATACCATATTAGATACATCCAGCCTGGACAGCGCAGGAATTTCCCGGACGGCAGAACAGCCCTTCCTGGGAAACAAGGGGCGCGGGACGCTGATTGGGATTGTGGATACGGGGATCGATTATACAAATCCCTTGTTACGCGATCCGGATGGAAGCACGCGCATCGCCGCCATCTGGGATCAGACGGTTCCGGGCGCGGGGCTTAGCACGCCGGATCCGATCGATGCGCTGCACTACGGAAGTGTCTACCAGCGTTCCCACATCAACGAGGCGCTGCGCTCGGAAGATCCGCATTCCATCGTTCCCACCTCGGATCCTCTCCGCCACGGCACGCAGATGGCGCTGGTCGCCGCCGGTTCCGAAGATGCCGATGCTTTTTTCTCCGGGGCGGCGCCGAAATCGGAACTGGTCGTTGTCCGCTTGAAACCAGCCAGAACCTATCTTCGCGATTTTTTTCTGATCCGCGAGGATGCCATCGCCTTTCAGGAGGACGACATCATGCTCGGAATCAAGTTTCTTCTTTATATTGCCAGGCAGGAGAAAAAGCCCCTTGTGATCCTGCTGGGTCTTGGCACCAATACCGGAAGCCACAGCGGCACTTCGCCGCTTGGTCTGTATCTGAACAGCCTGTCGCGCGCCAGCGGGCAGATTCTGGTCGCCGCCGGAGGCAATGAAACCGGGCGCGGGCACCATTTTCGCAGTGTATTTCCTGCTTCCACCTCCTATGAGGATGTGGAACTGCGGGTCGGTCCCGGCGAACGGGGATTTACGCTGGAACTGTGGGCGCGTGAATCGGAGCTTTACAGTGTCGGATTTTTATCCCCCTCCGGCGACGAAACGGGACGCATCCGGCTCTCCGGCGACGAAGAACGCCGGATTCCCTTTCTTCTGGAAGGAACGACCATTCACCTCAACTATACCAGCTCCGAGCTGGCGACCGGAAGCGAACTGATCCTGATGCGCTTTGATGCCCCCGCCGCCGGAATCTGGAAAATCCGCGTCTACCACACGCTCTCGATTCAGGGTGAATATCATATGTGGCTGCCGGTGCACGGCTTTATCTCGGATGAAACCTTCTTTCTGCGCCCGGATCCGGACACAACCATCACCGATCCGGGCAATACAGCAGCCATCATCACCACCGCCGCCTACAGCCACCAGACGGGCGGGATCTATCTGCATTCCAGCCGCGGTTTTACCCGCACCAGAACTATCAAGCCCGACCTTGCCGCCCCCGGCGTCCGGCTCCCGCTTCCCGATTATCAGGAGGTAACCGGAACCTCATTTGCCGCCGCCATGACCGCCGGAGCCGCCGCGATCCTGCTCTCCTGGTCTGCCTATACGCCATCAGCCCCGCGGATCAACACCTCGATTGCCAAGGCATTTCTGATCCGCGGGGCTGACCGCCGAAATTCCATCGAATATCCCAGCCGGGAGTGGGGGTATGGGACGTTAAACCTATATAACTCTTTTTTATCCATGAGAAGTTAATTAACTTCTGCTGTTTTCTCTTCACACACAAATTGCTTTTCCGGATCCTTACATCGCTAACTTTCACCACATCCATGACACCGTTCACCGATCATGTTCCTGAAAAGCTATTATCCCCGCATCTCTATCCGCGGACCGCCATTCTTCTCCAGATACGGGCGCGTAATCACAACGGATCCGATATTCGGATCTTTCGGGATCTCATACATGATATCCATCATAAAATCCTCTAAAATGGCACGCAGCGCACGGGCACCCGTATCTTTTTCCAGCGCCCGCTCGGCGATCCACTCCAGTGCATCGTCCTCAAACACCAGTTTGACCTCATCCAGCGCCAGCAGGCGCTCATACTGCTTGAGGATCGCATTTTTCGGTTCTTTCAGAATCCGCATCAGCAATTCCTTTGTCAGCCCCTGCAGGCTCACAAGCACCGGCAGACGTCCGAGAAACTCTGGAATCATGCCAAAATTCCGCAGATCTTCCGTTGTCACCTGGCTCAAAATATCCGGATCATTGTCAAATTCATCCTTCAAATGGGAGTTGAAGCCCATCGTGGAACGCTTTTTCAGGCGCTCCTTGATGATATCATCCAGTCCCGGAAACGCGCCACCACAGATAAACAGGATGTTGTTCGTATCCACAGTCGCCATCGGCGTGAGTGCATTCTTCTGGTTTGAGCCGACCGGCACCTCTACCTGGCTGCCTTCCAGAAGTTTTAAAAGCTCCTGCTGTACCGACTCACCGCTGACATCGCGGCTCATCGTATTTTTCTTTTTCGCAATTTTATCGATCTCATCGATGAAAATGATGCCTTGCTCAGCTTTCTCCACATCATTTCCAGCCGCTGCCAGAAGCTTGGAGACTACGCTTTCTATATCATCTCCGATATATCCAGCTTCCGTGAGCGCCGTCGCATCCGCGATCGCCAGCGGCACATCCAAAAGCTTCGCCAGCGTCTTGACCAGGTACGTTTTTCCGCTTCCGGTCGGTCCCAGCATCAGGATGTTGGATTTCTCAATCTCCGGCTCGCCGCCCTGCATCTGCATTCCCTGTGCCGCCGCGTTTTCCGCCTTTTCTTCCGTATTTTCATTTGCCCGGAGCTCGTCCTGCTGCCGGAGAATCACGCGCTTATAATGGTTGTAGACTGCCACTGAAACTGCCCTTTTCGCCCGCTCCTGCCCGATCACATATGCATCCAGCTGCGCCTTGATCTGGTGCGGTGCCGGAACATCCTTCATCGTCAGAAATTTCTCCGTGTCTTTTGCCTTGCTCTTTTTCTTGATCTTATTTTTCTCTGGAATCTCTGTATTCGGCACCTGCATGCCCGCAAAATCATTGAGATTCATGTTCATAAACGGCATATTTTGAAGCTTGGAAAAGTCCATGCCCGACTTGGAAATCGAGTCAAATGCTTTCTGCATACACTCATGGCAGAAATTCATCCCGCCCGGCATCGTGATCATCTCTCCCGCCTTGCTCTCCGGGCGGCGGCAGACGTAGCAGATTTTCTCGTAATCATCCGAATGATCTGTACTGGTTTTATTTGTATCTGTTTCGTTTATATTGGTTGTCGTATCTATATTCTGGTTATCACTCATATTTTTATATTTCCTCCAATCTAAAAGCACCTTTTCATTTTATCATAGCTTGTGAAAAACGTAAATCATAACAGCAGCCGTCATTTCGTTTTTAAAATAAAAAATTTCCTATGAAACAAAAAGACAGATGAATCACCGCCCTCTCTAATTACAAGAGGATCTACCGGCGGTTCACCTGCCTTCTTTTCTATATCTTCCTGATTTTATTCATTTCCGCTTCGCAACAGTTCCGTATCTTCACCGTTACGAGCAAATATCCATTCCAGCCCACTTCGCTGATGGGATACTTTCTATCTTCCCAGTTTTCTCTGCGGACTTGCCTGTGATTCACTCCGGCTCTCGTTCTGGCCATCCTGGCTCTGCGGCATATCGCTCTTGGAGCCCAGTGTAATTTGTACGTTTCTCTCGACATATTTGCCATTTTCCAAACTCTGTACCGTCATGGTAACGGTGGAACCTGCCTTATAGTAAGTCAGCAGTTTCTTGAGATCATCACCATTCTTTACCTTCTCACCGTCAAACTTGGTGATAATATCGCGCTCCCGCAGATCCGACCTGGATGCCGCGCCGCCCGCAACAATCTTGTATACATAGATACCTTCCGGCATGCCATACGCCTGCGCCATCTGGCTGTCGATATTCTGAAGCTGGATTCCCAGATAGCCCTGCTCATTCTCATCGACAGCTACCTTCGTCGTCTTCGTCATCAGGTCGCTGATAATATCCTTTGCCTGTGAAATCGGGATCGCATAGCCGATACCCTCAACACTGGTGTCCGAATACTTCGCCGCATTGATGCCGATAACTTCACCGTTCATATTTAAAAGTGCGCCGCCGCTGTTGCCTGGGTTGATCGCCGCATCGACCTGCAGAAGTGTCCGCTCTACGTCGTTGATGGTTAGCTTTTTATTTAAAGCGCTGACATAACCGACGGTAACCGACTGCCCCTGTCCCAGTGCGTTACCGATTGCCACAACACCCTGTCCCAGCTTCAGGGAATCAGAATCGCCCAGATCGGCTGCCTTAATCTGTTTTCTCGTTTCTTCCGGTATATCCGAAAGCTGTACGGCAATGACTGCCAGATCCGAATCGGAATCAGTACCTTTGACCGCTGCCTTAACGCTCTGGTTATCAATAAAAGTAACCGAAAGTTCCTCGGAATCTTCAACGACATGGTTATTGGTAATAATCAGAAGTTCCGTGTCATTCTGTCCGGCAATGATTCCTGAACCGCTGCTCGGCACCTCGTACTGCTGCTGACCAAACAGCCAGTTGTCCTGTGTATAAATCATCTTGTTGTTGATCGCTACAACGGACGGCATCGCTTTCTCTACAATCGAAGAAACATCGTTGCCAATGGAGGCCTGCGTTTTAGTGCCCGCATCTGCCTGTGTCTCCTGGGAAACCTGACCGATCGTTTCCTGTGCGGTCTCACCCGGAAGAAGCCGGTTTGAAAGTGCATTCACGCCAACCATGGTTCCGCCTGCCACACAGCCAAACAAAATGCCCGACATCACAAGTGCCGCAATTTTCTTACCAGTATTCTTAGAGCCATGTCCCCGGCCACTCCGTTCTTCCGGAATATAGCTGCGTTCCGGCTGCTTCTCTGCATTCTCTTTCGGGTCTGCTCCGGCTGCTGCCTCCGGTTCTCCATCGAGACTGCCCCGGTAACGGGAATCATGATAACCGCCATAATCGGAAGTTTCTTCTTTTTTAGCAGTATCGTTATTCTTTTCCTCATAAGCGCTGTCCGAATAAGCGCCCTCCGTATAATCTACATCCTGATCGTGTCTCTCATTTCTTTCATTCTCGTCATACATATATTCATACCTCCTGTTCTCAGGAATCACAGCCGCGTACTGTCCATTTTGCGAACCTTCCCGCAGCGGATTGTTCATACTCTTATATTCTGTCTCAGGCTTTCTGCCCTCTCTCTGTTTACATGAGATAGTCTATCAGTTATTTGTGATGTAATTGTGAAAATAAAATCATAAATCTGTGAAGCTTAAAAACATCTCTCGGTTTTCACTTGTCAGTCTTTCTCTCCTCTTGTATACTTAATGAATGAAACGAATTTTACATTTTATATGAAAGGACTGTTACATCCATGATGAATACACAGGCAGTTGTCCATATCCGCAAAGGCGAGGCTCGTTCCCTGAAAGCCGGCGGTATGTGGATCTATGATAATGAAATTGAACGAATTGAGGGCGAATTTGAAAATGGCGATATCCTTCGTATCGAAGATTTTGACGGTTATCCGCTCGGATGTGGTTTTATCAACACCCGCTCCAAGCTTACCGTGCGGATGCTTTCCCGCAAAAAGGATACTGTCATCGACGATGCTTTTATCGAAATGCGCGTCCGCAATGCCTGGGAATACCGCCGTCAGACAGTTGATACCAGCAGCTGCCGCCTGATTTTCGGCGAAGCAGATTTCCTTCCGGGCATCGTGATCGACAAATTTTCCGATGTGCTGGTCGTTGAATCCCTGGCGCTCGGTATCGACCGTCTGAAACCGCTGATTCTGGAAAAACTCGTCAAGGTGCTTGAGGAAGACGGCATTCATATCCGCGGTATTTACGAGCGCAGCGACGCTAAGGTCCGCTTACAGGAGGACATGGAGCGCTATAAGGGCTTTATCGGGGAACCATTTGATACAAAAGTAGAGATCGTTGAAAATGGTGTCCGCTATCTGGTAGATGTCAAGGACGGGCAGAAAACTGGCTTTTTCCTCGACCAGAAATACAACCGTCTGGCAATCCAGCGTCTCTGCCCGGGCAAACGCGTTCTGGACTGTTTTACCCACACCGGCTCCTTTGCCTTAAATGCAGCCGTCTCTGGCGCCAAAGAGGTCATCGGCGTGGATGCGTCCGAACTTGCCGTCGCACAGGCGCGTGAAAATGCAGAGTTAAACGGTGTTTCCGGCACTACCACCTTTCAGTGCGCGGATGTCTTTGACCTGCTTCCGGAATTAGAGGCAAAAGGTGAGCAATTTGACGTCGTGATTCTCGATCCGCCTGCCTTCACAAAATCCCGCAGCTCGGTCAAAAATGCCATCAAGGGCTACCGCGAGATCAATATTCGCGGTCTGCGTCTGGTAAAGGACGGCGGCTACTTCGCCACCTGCTCCTGCTCCCATTTCATGACGCCGGAACTCTTCACAAAGGCGATTCAGGAGGCAGCCCGCAGCGCCCACCGCCGCCTGCGCCAGATCGAATACCGCACCCAGGCAGCCGACCATCCGATTCTGTGGGCGGGGGATGAGACGTCCTATTATCTGAAGTTCTACATTTTCCAGGTTGTGGATGAGAAGTAAAATTACAGAATGTTTGTAAGACTATAACCAAGCAATATGAACTGCTATTATAAATCATGAATATGCAAACCCTCTCAGAGCAATCTGAGGGGATTTGTTTCGTTTTATCATTGTCTGTTCTGATAAAATATGATATACTTCGTACATGGGAAAAACCAGAGAGCCAGGCGGCTTACCCTCTGTTATCGGAGGGTTGCTAGATTTCAGCAAAGCTTGTTTATCAAAGACTGGAACGAGGCACAAATCTAACCCTCCAGACGAAAGAAAGGAGGGCATTGCCAATGTATGTTACATACTCTGATTTGATTCAGATTGGAATATTCATTTGCGCCCTTGTTGGATTGTGTTATACAATTTTCAAGGGAAAACGAAAATAGCCGCCATTACTGCAATAATGACGGCTGTTAATAAAACAGTTGTTTAATTTATTCAGGTAAGCCGCTCCTCTGGCTTTTCCTTTTTTCTATCCCTAATATAACATATCTTTTCATCCAATGCAAGCGAAACCCCCTTTATAGAAATACGAACTCATAAGGGATTACCGCTGCAGCACCATACACCAAACCGGTGCCGACACCATCGAAAGCAGCGTCGTAAATACCACGCACTTCGTCGCAAAGACTTCATCCCCGCCATATTTCGCGGCAAGAATCGCCGTCGTGCTTGCTGCCGGCATCGCTGCCAGCACCACAGAAATCCCCATCACCAGTGTGTCGATATGGAACAGGAGGCAGCCGATCCACACAAGCGCCGGAATCAGGATCAGGCGCACGGCGGCATAGTAGCAGCTGAGTGGCGTGATCATCGTCTTCATATCTGCCTCCGCCAGAACGGTTCCGACAAAAATCATGGAGACTGCCGTGTTTGCTTTGTTTAAGCTATGTACCGTATCTCCCAGGAATCCCGGAATCTGCATCTGTAAAAGCATCAGCACAAAGCCGATGAATACGGAGACAATACACGGATGCGTGCATATCTTTTTAATCAGCGTCTTCCGATCCGGCGCCTTCGTAAAATACGTCATTCCCAGCGACCACATCGCAGTTCTCTGCGGAATCAGGTAAAAAGAGGCGTAGAAAAGCCCCATCGAGCCGAAGATGCCCTCCGCCACCGGATTTCCCAGAATCCCGGCATTGGACGCCATCGTCGCGTATTTGAGGACCTTCTTCTTTTCCTCTCCCACACCCGGGTACAGTACCATATTTAAGATATAACAAGCCACCTGAACCATACACGAGACGAGCAGCGCCTGTGCGCTGCTCTTTAAGATATCCATGCTCAGTTCTACTTCAAATGACTCGATGATACTGCAGGGAAGTGTCACAAAGATGACCAGATCCGCAATGACCCTTTTTCCCTCATCCGTGATAATTCCCTTCTTCTTTAAGAATGCACCCAGAATCATCAGGGAAAATAACATTCCCTGCATCCGGTACAAACCATCTAAATTCAAAGCATTTCCTCCGTTTCACACTCTCTCATCACTCAATGATGATTCCCGCATCCGTCTTACTTCCCGGTGCACTGCTTCCATTCGGGGAACCGCTGCCGGAAGGTTTTTCTCTGCCATTCTCCGTGCCGGTGCCAGAATTTCCGCCCGGAAATGCCGGCGAAGAACCGCCAGACTCTGCCTCACTGCTCTCCCGCGCATTTTCCTTTGATGCATGCGTACCGTCCGGACGGCTTTCCTGCTCAGAAACGTCATTCTCCTGTGTTTCCGAAGCATTACCGGTCTCTTTCTCCGACTCGTCGCTGCCGCTCCCGGCTTTCTGGCTTTCGTCCGCGCCGCTCTCCTGCGTCGGATCCAGGATGGAAATTGTCGTCGCCTCGGTCGTCTTCGGCAATGCCTTCGTTTCTGCCTGTTTCGTGCCATGAACGCCTGTATCTGATACAATTTTCTGACTGATCGTCCGGACCGTCTCAGTCGGCGTGTATTCCTCATCGCCAAACAGGAAATGATGCAGCTCGATGACATTGCTCTCCAGCGTCTGCGGGATGACGCAGGCGCCCTTGCGTCCCATCTTCTTTTCCCTCAGCTCCGACGGAAAACCGGTCGTCTCGGTCAGATGGTAACGCGTAATATTTCGTCCTATCTTCAACAGATCATTGATCTCGATGCTGGTCGCCACCTGTGGAAATACCGTCTGCACAATATTGTTGATCGTCGCCCAATCTGCTTTTTTCATCTTCTCAAACGCGAGGGAAATAACCTTTCTCTGTCGTTCGGTACGGGCATAGTCCGTATCCATCAGACGGAGACGCCCATATGCAACCGCCTGCACACCGTCCAGATGGTTCATGCCCGCTGATTTAAGCTGGGTCGAAGCGACGCCGGTCGCCTTGACCGTCTCAGAAATGAACGCATTGATATAATAAAACTCTGATTTCGTGATCTCCACGTCAATGCCGCCCAGAATGTTGATCGCATCTGCAACGGCTTTCCAGTTAAAGGTCGCATAATCGTCAATATCGATATCCAGGTTCCTATTGAGCGCCTTGACAACCTGCTCCGGTCCGCCCTGCATATAAGCAGCGTTGATTTTGTTGTAGGTATTCTTGTCGCTGATATTTAAATATGAATCCCGGTACACCGAAACCAGACGTATCTCACCGGTTCCCTGATCGATGTTGCAGAGAATATTGACATCCGAGTTGTTGCCCTTTCCGACCGATGAGTTACGGCTATCCACGCCGAAAACCGCGATCGTCCAATAACCGCTCATCTGCTCCTGCTTCTCCTCCGAAATCTCGACGTTTTTGATCTCATCCGGGTTCCACGGAAGCCGCTGCATCAGATCCAGACGGCTGCTGATATACGAATATCCCGCAAAGCAGAGAATCCCGATCAGCATCACGCTCTCCAGAAGAATAAACCATATCTTCCGCTTCTTTTTCCGGCGCGCTTTCAATTTAACCGGGTCGGCGTAAATATCCGACCGGTTCATGGTCCGGGTTTTCTCCTGATTCCGGCTCTCCCGGCTGCTGCCAGGCTGCGTCTGTCCCCTCTTTGCCGCTTTCTGACCACTTCGGCTTCTATCTCCGCTCCGGTGGGATCCGTCCTCCCGGCGTTCCGTAAATGAATCCGTGATCAGTGTCAGACCATCGTCTTCCATCTCCGACGGTTTTGCCCGTCGGCTCCGGCGGTGTCCTGACCTATCTCTTTCTTCTTCATATCCCATGTGGTTTTCCTCATCAATACGCGTTTTTATTTATAAAGCCCTTAAAAACCGTCAAAAACATGATTTTAAAATCAAATCCCAGCGTCCAGTTCTCGATGTAATACAGATCATGCTCAATCCGCTTCGTGATCGAGGTATCGCCCCGGTAACCATTGACCTGTGCCCATCCGGTCATTCCCGGACGCACCTGGTGTTTGATCATATAACGCGGAATCTCTTCCTTGAATTTTTCAACGAAAAACGGGCGTTCCGGGCGCGGTCCAACCAGGCTCATATCGCCCTTCAGAACATTAAACAGCTGCGGAAGCTCGTCAATGCTCGTCTTCCGGATAAATCTTCCAATCGGAGTCACACGCGGGTCTCCCGGCGTCGTCCACTGGCTTTTCTCCTTTGCCGCCGACTGTACCGCCATCGAGCGGAACTTATACATCTTAAACGGCTTATTGTGAAGTCCCACCCGCTCCTGACAGAAAATGACCGGTCCCGGCGAAGTCGCCTTTATAAGAATCGCCGTCACCAGCATCACCGGTGAAAACAGGATGAGCGCCATCATGCCGCCGACCAGATCCATCGTCCGCTTCATCGTTGCGTTGAGCAGATTCGTGAGCGGCACATGGCGGATGTGGATCACCGGAAGTCCCTGCAGATCCTCCATAAACGGACGGGTCGGGATAAAGTTATAATAATCCGGGATAAATTTCGTATGCACACCCGATTTTTCACAGCCTGCCACGATTTTTTCCAGTTTTCCATACTCCTGGATGCTCAGGGTGATCGCGATCTCATCCAGCGTATTGAGCGCCAGAATCGTATCCAGATCGTCAATTTTGCCGATCACGCGCACTCCCTTATATTCTTTGCCCCACTCCTCATGGTCATCCAGAATACCGCGGATTTTATAGCCCCACTCCGGGTTGACATTCACACGGTCAATAAATCCTTCCGCTGCCCGGCTGTAACCGACCAGAAGCAGATGCTTCTGGTTATATCCCTTCGACCGCATCGACCGAAGCGCTATCCGCAGGATATTCCGCATCAGAATCTCAGCAAAGAGATTGATGCCAAAAAACAAAAATACCATCGGACGGGAGAAGTTGTGGAAATACTCATTTTTACCGCCCAGGTAAAGCATCAGTGAGATCACCAAAAGACCGATGATGTTCGCCTTAAAAATATTGGCTAACTCCACCCGTCTTCCCTGAACCCGTTTGGGCGTGTAAAGATGAAAAAATGCGTATAAAATCAAATAAAACGGTACAATAAGAACGCCAGCCGCCAGATAGACGACTGCCATTGCGCTCTTATTATGCCCTGTTACATTAAACCACGACGTTCCATTGACGATAAACCACGCAAGTGCGTAGGCGCATGCAATGACACATGCGTCCAGCACTACGTGGAAATGGTTCAGCCGTTTCTGGTTATCTTTTATCATAGTATATCACCTGAATTCAGATTAAGCTCCCGGACCCGCCGGACCGCCGGGGCCTGCTGCATCGCTGTTTCCGGAATTCCCCGGATCCTGAATCTCTGTGACCGGGCTTTTCACACCGGAATTATCTGATGCACCCGGAGAAGTCTTTTCACTGGATGCCGCTGTCTCTGCCGCTGTCGTGGTTGTAGATCCCGGTTTTGCAACGGAAGACTTCGTCTCCGATGTGCTGCCTGGTCCGGATAAAGAATCATCCGCCTCGGTTGTCTTATCCGTATGATTTTTCTTGCCGGGAGTCGTCGTTGTTCCTGGTCCCTTACTGCTGTTGCTCTTCGACTCTTCTTCCTCCCAGTCAATCCAGTCTTCATCCGGATCAAAGATCTCGTCCAATCCGATCGAGCTCTCGCTCTCGCCCTTCTTGGTCTCATCCCCGCTCTCGTCATCCGACTCGTCCGAAGCACTCGTCGATGACTTCTTAGCGGCATCCTTCGCCGCTGCCTGCGCGGCAATACGGCTCGCCCGTTTCTTGATAAACGTCTGGGCGCTGACACCCTGATCGACCGGAACATGACCAATCAGCTTCGCATTCGTCGTAAGCCCCGTTACCTGCGCGATATGGCTGCTGTACTCCTTAACATTAGACGGAACCTGATAATCTTCCTCATCAAACAGGAACTTATGAAGCTCTTTTACGTTGTACTCCAGTGTCTGCGGGATAACGCAGTCACCGATCTTTCCAACATCCTGCTCACCTCTGGCTGCCGGGAATCCCGCGGTCTCACCAATATGGAACTTCGCGATATTGCGTGCCAGCGGAATCAAATCCGTAATATCAACATTGGTTGCAAGCTGCGGCATGATCGTCTGAATCAGACAGTTGAGTGTCGCCCAGTCTGCATTTTTTGCCTTATCAAAGGCTTTCTGAAGAATAATTCTCTGACGCTCGGTACGCGCATAGTCCGTATCTGAATAACGGATACGTCCGTATGCAACTGCCTGGATACCATCCAGATGTACATTGCCCGCATGGGTCAGCTGATGAGAACCGATACCAGTCTCCTTTACGGTCTCCGTGATGAAGGCATTGATCCAGGAGAACTCTGCATCACTCAGCTCGACATCTACACCGCCCAGAATGTTGATGGCATCCGCAACCGCTTTCCAGTTGAACGTCGCATACTGGGTAATGTTAAGACCCAGGTTCTTATTCAGCGCCTTAACTGCCTGCTCCGGACCGCCCTGTGCGTAAGCGGCGTTGATCTTATTATAAGAGTTTTTATCGTTGATATTCAGATAACTGTCCCGGAATACCGATACAAGGCGGATCTCACCCGTCTCCAGATTGATATTGGCAATCATGTTGACATCCGCGTTCGTACCTTTTCCGACATTCATCTGCCCGTGCTCACTTCGCGAATCGACACCGAAGCACGCCACGGTCATGTAGCCCTTCATATCATCGATCTGTTCCTGGGACAGATTGACGTTCTTAACCTGGTCCTCGTTGAAATCAATCTTCTGCATAGAACCGAAGGTTCTGTGATACATATACCAGAACGCACCGCCCAGAATCATCAATATAATCACGACAATCTCCGCCGCAATGATCATATGCTTTCTGTGGCGCGCCGATTTACGGTAATGGCTGCCGCGGCGTCCCGAACTCTTTTTTCCACTTCCAGCGCTCTTAGGACCGCTGTAGCCGGAACGTACTGAACCGCTGCCCGCCTCACCTTTTCTCTGGCTATTTTCGACTGTACTGCTGACTCTTCTGCGGCTGGTGCCGGAAGCAGAACTGCCGCGCGAAGAATACCCTGCCTGACTGGCACGGCTGCTTCTGCCCTCGCGGCGCGCCCTCATGCGCTCCAGCTCATCATCCTCATAATTCATAAGCTACCTCATCTTTCACTTTCTTGCTGCCGCTCAGACATTGTCTGATAAGCAGCCTTTCTCCGTGTTGCATCTGCTAAACCATGACCGTTCACACATCGCGCAAACTCTAAGTTACTGTCCACACATACGCGCCCAGTAACAACTCTAACCTTTTCCTCACGATTTATCAGATGCTGCTTTTTTCTCGATCTGTCTCACAGCAAATTCATAGACATAGAGAAATGTCCCAGCTAAAAGTTCCAGCTCTATCGCCAGATAATTTTTAAGCCGTTCCGGGCGGTACGCCACTTTTTTACACTTCTTTGCCGTCCGTATGCCTTCTTTCAGACCTTCCAGATAATCTTTTCCAAACCCGAGTTTCCTGAAAAATGAATATTTCACGAAAATCCCCGCTGCGATCGGAATCGCATTTATGATAAGCTGTAAGCACGGCATATTTTTATAATTCAGATACACATTGTTGCGTGCCGCCAGCTTAACCTTGAATGAATTGTACTTGGAACCGCTGGTTCCGCTTCCGACGTGCCATACCAGCGCCGCCGGGCAATATATATTGTCATAACCCGCAATCCGGGCTCTATAGCCCACATCAATATCTTCCAGATAGGCAAAATGCATCTCATCGAAATAGCCTATCTCCTCAAATACCTCTCTCCTGTAGATCGCTGCGCCCGCGCACGCCGAGAATACCCGGCTTGAACGGCGGTAATGCGTAAGATCCCGTCCCACGCCGCGCTGGTACGCCCAGCCAAGCAGGGAATACATATCGCCTGCATCATCCAGCCTGTCTGGATGGTACATCTGGATCATCCGGCTGCTGACGGAAAAGATGCGCTCCGACTGACCGATCGCACGCACCATCTCCGCCACGAAATACTCGTCCACCCGGACGTCATTATTTAAAAGCAGCACATACGGTGTGTCTGCCGCCTTGATTCCGACGTTGACTGCACCGGAAAATCCCGTGTTTTCCGGCAGGAAAATCGTATCGATCTGATGTTCCTTCAGCCACTCCACACTTCCGTCCGTCGAACCGTTGTCCACCACCAGTGTCCGGAAATTCGGATACGTCTGTGCATTCAGTGAACGGATGCATTCGTCCATAAATTTCAACCCATTATAATTGGGAATAATAATTGTCGTTGTAATCTCCATCCCGGGTTATACCTCCAGATGATACGGTTCTCCGATTTTCTCTTTTTTCAGATCCCTGAGGGCGAAATTGGACTTCCGCAGCGTCAGGTTCGGATTGTAGTAAGGATCTCCATCTTTAAGGATCTCCGGCCAGCGCTCCGAGAAAATCTTGATCTCCCTGTTAAAACGTGCCACCTTCTCCGGCGTATCCTCCAGTCCTCTTGACTTCGACTCATAATGATACAGCAATGCGTACGGATTGTAAACCACTAAATGATTTGATGCCCGCACTTTCATGCAATAATCGATATCGTTAAATGCGACCGCCAGCTTCTCCGTAAAGCCGCCGACCTCATCAAAGAGTGCTTTCTTTGTCATCAGGCACGCCGCCGTCACAGCGCTGTAATCCTGTGTACTCATCGCACGGTGGAAATAGCTGTTTTCCGCCTTATGAAGCCCTATAAACGTATGCCCTGCGATGCCGCCGAAACCAATCACGACGCCCGCATGCTGGATCGTATCATCCTGATAGAGCAGTCTCGCGCCAACTGCGCCGACGTCCTCACGCTGGCACAGTCCCAGCATCTCCTCGATGAAATTCTCCGCAATCAGCTCGGTATCATTATTTAAAAACAGCAGATATTCGCCCTTTGCGAAGGTCACGCCGAAGTTGTTGATCGCCGAATAGTTAAACTCGCGCTCCCAGGTTACCACATGGACATTGGAAAATTCCTTCTGAATCTTTTCATAGTATTCAAAGGTTTCCTTCTCCGTGCTGTTGTTCTCTACAATGATAAACTCAACATTGCGGTACGTTGCCCGCGTCTCAATCGCCCGCAGGCATAGATCCAGATCCGTATGGTGATCCTTGTTCGGAATGATGATCGATACCAGCGGTTCCCCCTGAATTTTATATACAGAGTGATAAATGCCGTAGTCCACACCTTTTTCCACGCGCTCCGCCTCGATACCGACGCGTTTATAATGATCCATGATCGCGCGCGCACCCGCATCAAATGCGTACAGCTTGCTCTCCGGGTTGCTCGCTGTCGAATCCTTGTGGCAGCGCCAGTGATACAGCACCTTCGGGATATGGCGAATCTCCTTCGCCTTCTCCGTACAACGGAAAATAAAGTCATAATCCTGCGCTCCGTCGTATTCCTGACGGAAGCCGCCCACCTGCGCTGCCAGATCGTGGCTGACGACAAACAGATGGCAGATATAGTTGACGCTGCAGAGCAGATCGATATTGAAATCCGGCTTAAAATGCGGATCAAACAAAGCGCCGCCGTCCATATCCAGCTTATCCTCATCCGAATAGAAGCAGTCGCATCCCGGATGTTCCTGTAACAGTTTCGCACACTCATAGAGAGCATTCGGTGTCAGCTTATCGTCATGGTCTGCCAGCACAATATAATCGCCGGTCGCCATATCCATTGCTGCATTCGTATTGCCGGAAATGCCCTTATTTTCGCCTAAAATTACGTATTTAAAGCGGCTGTCCTTCTTCGCATACTGCTCCAGCACCCGCTCGCAGCTTTGTCCTGCCGGACTGCCGTCCGCCACGCAGACCTCCCAGTTTGCGTATGTCTGTTCCGCGATCGAATCCAGCATTTCTCGCAGGAATCGCTCCGGTGTCTTAAATGCCGGAATCACGATCGAGAATTTAACCGGCGCGTCAAACACCTTTTTCCTCTGCTCCTCCAGCTCCTCCGCCGTCGGCTTCGTCAGTGAATACCACTCGCCGTAATCGTAGTCATTGTCAATTCCCTGCAGTTTGTGCTTGGATTTTACCAGCAGGGCTTTCAGACCATTTTCCTTCCAGAAATCCAGACAGACCCGCACAGTCTCCATGTTCATCAGATCGCGGATCTTCTGCATCCGCTTGTGCGCCACACTGCTGCGCTTGCGGATCAGTTCTTCATTATATTTAATGCGGATTTTGCGGCCCTCGCCTTTTGCGATCAGATAATAATCTTTTCCGCGCTCATACGGGAACTGGATATCAAATCCAAGCTCTTTTTCTACCGTTCGCCCAAAATAAATCTGGCTGACGTCGTCGCGGCGGGTCGCCACATACTGAAACCGGATCGGCTGATGTGCCCCATCTTCAACCTGATAGGTGATCTCCGTTTCCGGCGTCTTTCCGATCGCCCAGCCATTGAGCTGAATCGAATTTTCACGAATCCGAACTACATCGACATTACATTTCATGCTGTTTGCCCCCAACTTTTTTTACCGGTGTATCAAAATTCAGCCGCTCTTCCTCCACTACCAGTGGACGCTTCATGACTCTCGAATTGATCGATAAAATATACTCTCCCACCAGACCGATGAAAAAGATCTGAACCGACCCTAAAAAGCACATTCCAATCAGAACCGGCGCCATACCAGCCGGAAAATCATACCAGTGAAGCAGTTTCATCACCAGATATACAATCGCCACGATCATACTGATCGCCGCGCAGATACTTCCAAATATCGTCGCCAGGCGCAGACCGACCTTCGTATAGGAGGTCACACTGAGCATCGCAGCATCGTAGAGCCGGTAAAAATTGTTGTGTGTCTTGCCTGCGCGGCGCTGCGGCTGGATATATGGGATCTCCTTGCGCTTATAACCAAGCTCCGCCAC
This sequence comes from Clostridium sp. TF11-13AC, assembly GCF_003481065.1. Taxonomy (NCBI): domain Bacteria; kingdom Bacillati; phylum Bacillota; class Clostridia; order Eubacteriales; family Clostridiaceae; genus Clostridium; species Clostridium sp. TF11-13AC. Next base: position 11,696 of record NZ_QUKJ01000012.1, on the reverse strand, counting down.
GATTCCGCGCAGAAACGGCGTCGGATCGTCAAGCTCCCGCAGAATCTCAATAAAATCGCGGTCATACAGACCCGAACCGGTAAAATGCTCAATCTGCTCGACATCGGAGAGTTTCTTTATCATCTTGTAATAGCAGCTCCTCAGCGCATACATGATCGGGTTTTCCTTGCTTCCCGTCTTGATGCCGATGACAATCTTGTAGCCATTTTCCCACTCATGGACATATTTCGGGATCATATCGACCGGATCCTGAAAATCTGCCACCATGCTGATCACGCAGTCGCCGGTACACTGTAACATTCCATAATACGGGGAATTGAACTGTCCAAAGTTTTTGGCATTAAAAATTGCCTTGATCCGTGGATTCTCGCTGCAGATCTTCCGAAGAATCGGGCGCGTCTGGTCCGTCGAATCATTGTCGATAAAGACAAGCTCATAGTCATATTCCGGCAGATCGCGCTCCAGCGTCTCCACAACTGCCTCGCTGATCGGACCTACATTCTCTTCCTCGTTGTAGCAGGGAATTAATATACTGATTTTTTTCATACTTTTCTGATTCCTATTAATTTGCTTTTTGTTTGAACTCTTCTGTTTCGTTCCACCAAATTTCGAACACAAAAAAAAGAGAAAGCCGCTTCGGCTATACTGCCTTTATTTTAAACGTCTTTCTCTCTTTTGACAACCTACAATTTTCTTAACGATTTTTGGCTGCTTCGCTATTTACTTGGCATAAACTGATAAAATATGTCCAAATATTTACCATTCTCTCCCGTCACTCTGCACAGAGGGCAGAAAAATCATTTCTGAAAAGCCAGAATTCTCTTCATTCCTTCTTCAAAATATACCTGTGGCTTCCAGCCAACCACCCGCTCCATCTTGCGGATATCCGGGATTAGATTGACGATTCCCTCTGCATTCGGCGGGCGGACACCAAATTCCATGCTGCCCTGCCTGCCGCACAGCTCATAGACCGTCTCGACAAACCCGCGCAGCGGTCCTGTCTCATCCATCGGACCGCCCAGATTGTAGACACATCCGTGATCCGTGAGATTTCCCGCATATTCTGCCAGATCCGCCAGAGCGCGCCCCGCATCGTCAATATACATGAAGTTCCAGAGCTGCGTGCAGGCGGTCATCGTCATCTTCTCCCCTGCCCGGAAGACCCGGACACAGGAGGAAAGAAGCGACCACGGGTGATCGCCCGGTCCATACGTGCTGAAAATCCGTGCATGCCCATAATCCAGTCCCAGTTCCCGGCAGAGCACTTCCGCCTGCTGCCGGACTGCCAGTTTCGCGCGTCCATACGGGGAGGTCGGCTCGCAGACCGTCTCCTCGTCTGTCAGCTCGCTCTTGACGCCATACTCCGCCTGCGAACCTGTAAAGAGAAACCGCCGGCACCCGAGGGCTTTCGCTACGCGGACGGCATTCAGCGCGTCCTGCACGCTCTCCTCCTGGACTGACTCATTTTTCCGTGAATCACTCCCTGCACCGCGCCAGCCCATATGGAGAAACACATCGCATCCGCCCGGAATCCGTTCCGGCAGTTTCGAGAGATTCCCCAGATCCTCCTCCAAAATCGTGAGTCCCTGCGGAAATTTTCCATTTTCCCGCAGCAGATCCGCTTTCGTCGAATGTTCCCGCAGTACGGCGTATACCTGATGTCCGCGATGTAACAGCTCGCGCACCGCCCCCAGACCTACAAAGCTGGTGGCACCTGTGACAACTATCTTCATTCTATCGTTTCCTTTACTATTTTTTAATACGCGGAATCAGCATGATACGGTCCATCTCCTCGTCCGGCAGGAATGGGGACAGATCCTCCAGAGGCGGCGATACAAGCGTTCCGTCCGGCAGTCTCTTCGCCGCGGACTTTGGCTCAAAGTTCTGATCCAGCGTTACAAATACCTCGCAGATCACCGGGCCGTCCATCGCCAGCGTTTCTTCTACCTTCTCGCCCAGCTCCTTGTTTCCATGAATCGCTACATATGGGAATCCATACGCCCACGCCAGCTTTTCCATGCTCGGGAATCCAAGATCGCCGCTGTCCACGCCGATACCGATGAGCGGCTCGCCGAAGAAATTCTTCTGGGTCTGGCGGATGGAATGGTAACCGCCGTTATTGATAATGAAAATCTTGATCGGCATCCGGTGGCTGACAACTGTCTCAAGCTCCTGTAAATTCATCTGAATACTGCCGTCTCCGGTGATCAGGATAATATCCTGGCTGTGATCTGCCACGCACGCGCCGATCGATGCCGGAAGTCCGTAGCCCATCGAAGCGATGCCGGAGTTCGAGATAAATCTCTGTCCCTTTTTCACAATATTTGCGTGTCCACACACAACGTTTGCAGATCCATTCCCCACAACCACGATCTGGTTCTCATTTAAACGGCGGCTCATCTCATACGCAAATGCATATACGTTTGCCTCTGTCTCCGTGCCGCCGTTCATGTGCTTCGGCAGAACCACCGGATAATCATGCTTCCAGCCCTGGCAGATACGCAGCCACTCTGCCTGCGCGTCCTTGTACTCCTGCGTCATCGAAGCCGCGCCGTCCGCTTTTCCTTCCTCCGAAAGAACCTCGTCCATCACGGTCAGAAGATCCTTCACATCCGCGTGAACCGGCATGTCCACATGCAGGGTCGGCTTTTTCAGCTCTTCGGCATCGATATCATTCACAATCACATACGCCTCGCGCGCCCAGGTAGTAAAACGGTAACCGACCTGGCGGAAACTCAGACGGCTTCCGAGCGACAGCACTAGATCGCTGTTCTGGATCGCGAAGTTGCCCGGGCGATCGCCGACGTTGCCGCCTTTTCCGATGTACAGCGGGTGTTCGTCATAGATACAGTCGATGCTGTCCGCGCCGGTCACAACCGGGATTCCCAGCTTTTCAACCACGCGCATGAAAACATCGTGCGCCGCGCCGATACGGATACCATTTCCGGCATTGATCACCGGACGTTTGGAGGTGCGGACTTTCTCGATGATCGCACGCGCCGTCTCCTTCGTCACACGTGCCGGAAGTTTTGCACGAAATTCACCTTTTCCGGCGGTATCCTCCGGGATCTCGGACGCGCTCTCTGCCGCCCAGCCGGTTCCGCCCGCCTCATAATCCTCCGGATCAAAGCCGATCAGATCGTCTGTCTCGATCATTGCCGCCTGCACATTCAGCGGAATATCCAGCCAGGTAGGACCCGGACGACCGTTGTAAGCCAGATACAGGGCTTTTTCCACACAGAAGCGGATACGCATCGGATCGATCACCATCTCACAGTATTTTGTCATATTGGCAACCGATTTGGTGATATCATACTCCTGATCGCCCATCGCGCGCAGGTGAAGTCCCGTGCTGCGCGCTGTCGTGTCATAACGCACCTGTCCGGAAATGACAAACATCGGGATTGAATCCAGAAATCCGCCCGCAACGCCGTTCATCGCATTGATGCCGCCAGGTCCCGTCGTCACGCACACTGCCGCAATCTTGTTGTGGATGCGGGCATACGCCTCCGCTGCCATCGCACATGCCTGCTCATGATGATTGTAGAGGCAATGAAGTCCTTCCTGATGCCCCAGCGCGTCATCCAGATGCATCGCGCCGCCGCCCGTGATCATAAACACATCCGTGATGCCGGATGCGAGAAGCTTTTCTGCTATATAATTAGAAAGTTTCTGTTTCATTTTGATTTCCTCCTGAAAATACCTTGTCAAGTGGTCATATTATACCACACATATTTCTTTTTTCATAGCCGACACGGCATTTTCCCAACTCCTTACATTTTTCTTATGCTGTCTTGTATTTCTCCTATTTCTTTTCTATAATAAAGGTCAGCATCCGATTCACATCGGTATGCCTGAATCGTTACGGTTCAGTTTACTTTATGTAACTGCATTTTTATCATACAGAGGAACGTCTTATGAATCGATTAGCACAGAAAAAAAAGGTCTGCGCGCTGATTCCGGCGCGGCTTAATTCGGTTCGCTTTCCGGGAAAGGCATTGAAACAGATTGATGGGATTCCAATGGTTGTGCGGGTTCTCGCGGCGGCGCGGGACAGCGGTGTATTTGATGCCATTTACGCTGCGACCGACAGCCCTGAGATTGCTGCTGTTTGCCAGACATATGGATTTGAGGCGGTTTTCACCTCCCATTCCCATCAGAATCCGACCTCCCGCATTCAGGAGGCGGTGACGATTCTGGAAGATTCCAAGTCTGCTTCTTCGCAAAAATTTGATTTTTATGCGATGATCGGCGGGGATGAACCGCTTCTGACACCGGAGATTCTGCAAAATTTTATGGAGCAGGCGCTTACTGTTATTACCTCAAAAGAGAATGTACAGCGTCCATTTCTCATCAATGCCATGGCAGATATCCCGAACGATGCCGAGACAGCCGATCCATCCAACATAAAAGTGGTCTGCCGCCCGGACGGCACAGGGCTTTACATTTCCCGTGCGCCAATTCCATTCCGCAAGGGGACGCTTGACAAACCTTCCCGGAAATTTGTGAGTATCGGGCTTTATACGCGGGAATCGCTTGATTTCTTCTGCCAGAGCAGACCGGGCATTCTGGAACAGATCGAGGGCGTGGATTTGCTGCGTTTCCTCGAATATGGGAAAACGATCCTATTTCTTCCCATCTGCGGATATACGCTTTCCGTAGACACCCCCGCCGACCTTGAAACAGTACAGGCGATTTTACACAGGAGGACTAGCACCCTATGAATAAGAAAACATACCGCGGCGTGATCTTCGACCTCGACGGCACGCTGCTCGATACATCCGAAGGCGTCTTTGCGAGCGTGCGACACACGGTAGAAGCACTTGGAAAACCTGCCCTCGACGAGGCGACACTCCGCACCTTTATCGGACCGCCCGTCAAGCTGTCGCTCATCCGCCTCTATGGACTGGACGAGGAGGCCGCAAACCACGCAACCGAGATTTTCCGCACCCAGTACAAGGATCACGACCTGCTGAAAGCCGAGCCATACGCCGGTATCAAAGACCTGATCCGCGCACTCCGCGCACAGGGCTGCAAGATCGGGGTTGCCACCCTGAAACGTGAAGATTATGCGCTGACTCTGCTGGAACATTACCATTTCACAGAACTCTGTGACTCCATCTGCGGCAGCGATTTTGCCAGCAAAATGACGAAGGCTGACGTTCTGCACAAGTGCTTAAAAGCTTTGGAGTTGTCTCCATCCGAGGCAGTTCTTATCGGTGATACCTCTTCCGACGGAAAAGGTGCCAAAGAGGCAGCTGTCGATTTTATGGCAGTCACCTACGGCTTCGGACCAGATACCGCGGAGGCATGGCAGGAATATGCGCCGGTTTATACGGCAAAGGATACGCATGATATCGGGGCGTTTCTGGGAGTCAATTTTTAAAATTACAAACATAACAAGGGGACAAACATCATGAAACAAGTCAAATTACTCGACTGCACTCTCCGCGACGGCGGCTACGTCAACGACTGGGAGTTCGGTCACGACAATATTGTTACTATTTTTGAACGTCTGATCAGCGCGGGCGTGGACATTCTGGAAGTTGGTTTTCTGGATGACCGCCGCACTTTCGACCGCAACCGCACGATCATGCCGACAACCCAGTGTGCCGATCAGATTTTCGGCAAGCTGGACAAGGGAAATACGATGATCGTTGCCATGATCGACTACGGAACCTGCGATATTTCTAATTTAAGCCCGTGTTCAGAGTCCTACATCGATGGCATTCGCGTTATTTTCAAAAAACATGTGATGCATGAGGCGATCCAGTTCTGCCACGAAGTCAAAAAACTGGGCTACAAAGTGTTTGCACAGGCGGTTTCGATCACCAGTTACTCCGACCGTGAGCTTCTGGATCTGGTTGACCTTGTCAACGATCTGGAACCGTATGCGATGTCCCTTGTAGACACCTACGGTCTGCTGCATCAGGATAACCTGCTGCACTATTTCCAGCTCTTAAACTACAACTTAAAACCATCGATCGCGATCGGCTACCACTCCCACAATAACTTCCAGCTCGCATACTCAAACAGCATGGAAGTCTTACGCGAACCGGCAGACCGCACCGTTTTAGTTGATGCCACCCTGTACGGCATGGGAAAAAGCGCCGGAAATCTTCCGATCGAACTCATTTCCATGTACATGAACACTGTATTCGGACGCAATTTCAATGTCAGTCAGATGCTCGAGGCGATCGACATCAGCATCATGCCGTTCTTCCGCAAGAGCCCATGGGGATATAACCTGTTCTTCTATATTTCCGCCTCCAACAACTGCCATCCGAACTACGTCCGCTTCCTGATGGATAAGCACACCCTGTCGCTTAAATCCATCAATACGATTCTGGATGCGATTAAGCCGGAGAAAAAACTGCTCTACGACAAAGATTACATTGAAACACTGTACCGCAGGTATCAGAGCACAGAATGCAATGACGAAGCCGATATTCAGGCATTGAGTGCTTCCTGGAGCGAGCGCCCGCTTCTGCTGCTCGGTCCGGGAAAGAATCTGGAACTGGAAAAGGAGGCAATTCTTTCCTATATTAAGGCGCACAATCCGATCACAATCTCCGTCAATTTTATCCCGGAGGGAATTCCAATCGATTATGCGTTCTTAAGCAATTCCAGGCGCTATGTCCAGCTCAACAACCGCCTGCTCGAGCACGCCGACGCCCAGGGACGCCCGGTGCGCGTCATCGCGACCTCAAACGTGACAAATGTCAAAGATACACATTTTGATTACACCTTAAACTATAATTCCCTGATCGACCAGAATGCAGAGATCATCGATAATTCCTTTGTCATGCTGCTGAACGTCCTGACCAAAACAAGCGTCCACCACGCCGCCTGCGCGGGATTCGACGGATATACGGTCGATGGAGACAACTATTATAATTCCGCGATGGACTACCGGATCGCGCGGGAAAAATCACAGAGTATTAACCAGTATGTGATAGATACGCTGGAGAGGCTGGCAGGAACGCTGACGCTGGAGTTCCTGACGGATTCGAAATACGTAAAATAAAAAATTATATTTTCATATAGAAAAAGGGGTGTTCCAGCTGGTTCACCCCTTTTTCCACATCTCTCCACCCTTTCCAGCAACGCACACTATCTTTTTACGCATAATCCCCGTATAATAAGCCCCGTAATGCAGCGATGGATTTTCGCATTTTCAAAAAGGAGAGATTATACCATGCGTAAGCAAACTAAAACTTTAGCTGTTTTATCCGCTGCGGCTTTGTTCGCGGCTGCTGCACCTATAATGACAAATACGGGAACTTACAGAGTTCTGGCGGCTCAGAGCGGCTGGACAGAGGAAGATGGTCGTCTTTATTACTACGATGAGGACGGCTATAAAGAGACAAACACATGGAAAAAGCGGAATGGCGACTGGTTTTATCTCGATGAGGAAGGCGAGATTGCTACCAATCAGAGAGTCGATGACTATTTCGTCAACGATGAGGGGCACATGGCAAAGAACCAATGGGTTTCGGCTGAAAATGAGATCAGCTACGACAGCCCGGATTCTCCGGACGGCGGCTCCTGGCTCTATTTTGGCAAAGACGGCAAGATTGTAACTGCCAAATGGATGAGCATCAACGGAAAAACCTACTATTTCGACGAGGACGGACTGATGCAGACCGGGCTTCTGGAGCTGGACGGACAGACCTACTACCTCGGCGAGGAGGATGACGGCGCCAGAAAAACCGGATGGATTCTGCTGGAAACCATCACGAAAGACACCGACGATGAAGATGTCTGGTGCTATTTTGACACCGAAGGACGCATGATCGTAAACCAGATGGACCGCAAAATCGACAATGGCTACTACACCTTCATCGACGGCCAGATGCAGACAGGCTGGATCAATGTCGCGGAAGCTGGCTTTGTAAGCTCCAGCACACCTTCAAACGAAGCAGCAACAACGGACAACTCTGCCACAGACACTGTCAGCTTAAACGATTTCCGCTATTACGATCCGGAAAATGGCGGACGCCGGGCAAGCGGCTGGTACACCATTGAAGGGGCACCGGGCATCAGCGAAGAAGAAGAGCCATTTTCCTTCTTCTTTAAAAACGGAACTGCTTACTTTGCCGAGAAGGATCTTGCTATTTTCACCATCAATTCCGAGCGCTACTGCTTCAACGAGCGCGGTGAAATGCAGACCGGGCTTCAGAGCCTGAAACAGGCGGATGGCAGCTTCGCCTCCTACTACTTCGGCGACGACGGCGTGATGCGTACCGGCAAGCAGACTATTTACAATGATGATTTAGAAGAAAACCAGATCTGGTATTTCCAGACCAAAGGTTCCCTCAAAGGACAGGGCTACCATGGAGAGCGCGATAACCAGGTTTATGTAAACGGTCTTTTAAAGAAGGCGGATCCGGAACTCCGCTATGAGCCGGTTTCCATCGGTGAAAAACGCTACCTGGTAAACACCAGCGGCACCATCCAGAAAGCAACCTCTTCCTCCTCTTCCGCTTCCCGTCCGGAACTCGGAAAAGGGTTCAAGGATATCAAAGACAGCAATGATACTGCCTGGACAGTTGACACATCTGGAATCATCCAGTAAAATATAATATTGCATCCGTTCAAATACCGCAGGACACTTTTGTGACACCGCGGTATTTTTTCTGAAAGATGTCTTTTTTTATCGTTTTAAAAATTTTTTTGGAAATTTTTAAATTTTTTTCTAAAAACCAGTTATAATGTTCCCGATTAAAACGTATTATAATAAAGGGGATGTTTTCATTTTTCTCCCAATGACTCAACTCTTACTTCTACGGAGGCAACTCTATGCGTGGTTTAAATGTTTATTGCTGTCCAAACTGTGGACATTATGGATTCTTTCAGCTCGTTGCCAATGCGGTGTGTCCGCATTGCTCAATCGCCATGACTCCTCTTCCCATTCCGTATCAGGATTTCATGGACTTAGACTATCCACAACGGCAGATCCTGATTTCCAGACACATGATTAATGCGGCAAGCCCTTTGGATTCTAAAGCCAAACAGGCGAACAAGGCTAAGGCACCAGGGCAGACAAAGCCATCCGGCCGGAGCAAATCACCGGATGATGCAAAATCGTCGGATCAAAATGCAGCACCTGATAACACCAAATTGATGACAGATCATTCTGCAGCACCGGGTAAAACAAAATCATCTTCCACTTCCTCGAATCTCCATCCGGATATCTCAAAAGATTCCGACAAGGAAACTCTCTATCAGGAAGTATTGGCGCTAAGAGAGAAAAACGAGCAGCTGGAGCAGACGATCTCCTGGATGCATGATTTAATCTGGAAATTGACGCGCCAACTGCATATTACATAGAGTACATAAAAAATGCCGCATGATTCATTCTGGTTTAATAACATACCTTCTGAATCATGCGGCTTTGATATTCGATTTAGTATTTAATTTTTGATTTGATTGTTCACTTGCTCCATCTGGTATAAATGAGCCTCTTCTCTCCCATCTTATCCAGTTTCTCCGCTTATCCCGCCTTCTCCGTCTTACAGAGTATGTAGTGGTCAATCATCCGGTTTAAGCTTTGATTCATCTGATCCAGAGTTTTAAATAACTCCTTAAGCTCACGCTTTAATTCTTCATTTTCCTGTTCCAAAACGACCAATTTTTTAGCTTCATCCATAAACTCTCCTCCTTTTGACTGCCTGTTCTTCCATTCAGATGACCACACTGCATAACGCAGCTCTGCCAGGCGATCCTATCGTTTTTTCGTTTCATATTATTTATAAACCGATTTTAAGAAAAATAAAAGAGTCTATCGATCGCAAATTTCGACACGGGTTACTGTTCACACATTACTTTAAATTCTAAATCGACAAAGTTCGTCATTTCGGCTTTTCCGCCGAATCTGCCCGGATTTGCCGTCTATTTGAGCTATTCTGCCTGTTCTGCTTTCTCTCTTGTGAGTGTAAGCCCAATCGCCAGCATCGCCCACATAATCGGCGTCGCGATCGGGAGGTTGATATTAACAACTGCCTGTGCTCCATAGCAGAGCACCGCCAGAACAGGCGCCAGAATCCAGGCGCACTCTTTCCATTTTCTGCACATCCGCACGCAGGCGCTGCCCAGAAACGCAAGATAGGATGCAAGCGCAAGCGGTCCCATTGTAACAAGGTACTGGAAATATTCGTTGTGGGCGCTCTCATAGAAAACTCCATACCGATCCAGCGCATCCTGCCTGAAATCCCAAGTCAGAATTCCATATGTGTCTGGTCCAAAACCAAACAACTGATGCAGGAACGGCAGCTCGCGATAGGACTGCCAGCCAATTCTCCAGCAATATCCCCGGTTCGTCCCCCAATCATCATCAAAAACAAGATACTGGGACAACGCGCTGTACCGTTCCGCATGTCCTCCCAGATTTGCATCATAGAAGACAAATGCCACTGCCAGGCATCCAAGAATCAAAACTGCACACCAGCCACGCCAAATCCATCGTCCCAGTTTGCTCTCTGGATTCGTCTGTTCCATCTTCCGTTTCCAAACACAGAGAATCCCCGCCAGAATCCAGAATAAAACGACGACTCCCTCCAGATAACGATAGCGCACCAACACGCCAAACACACCGCCCAGACCGATGACCTGATCGGCATATACTTTATTGACCGTATCTACTACCTTGATCACGGTCATAAACGTAGCCGCCAGAATACCATAATCTGCGATGCCCCGCCATGTCGTAAATAAAAACAGCGGCATCACCGCAAACAGCATTCCAAGTGATAAATATGCATTATCACTCTGTCCGGTAATCAATGCAAAAAAGGCCAGCGCCGAAACCAGATAATACCAGATACGGCGTCCCACTTTTCTCTCACTTACAAAACAGCCGCAGGCAACCGCCATCGTAAGCGCCACAAACGCCGTATATGTGTTAATATTTCCCAATGTAGATACAAACAGGTTTCCCTGTTCATTGCTCACGCCCTTTTTCCATCCCAATAAATCCATCTGGAAATAATCTGTGATTCCAAACAGACAGACCAGAACGGACGATGCCAAAAACACATCCAGGTACCATTTTCTCATCCGACCATACTTGCTGATCACAATCGTTCCCAGCACATACAGCGTAATCAAGAATAATCCGCTGAATCGTCCCTCATTTCCCCAGAACGACTCATACACATAGTCCGACAGCACCGTCGATATCAGTGCCAGCGCCCAGAAAACTGCCAACGCCTTATAGGCAAATGGCTGCTTTTTTAATTCAGTCAGTCGAAACGCGCCCAAAAAGCGCCGCACATGCGCCCCGCCAAACCGCTTTAAGTCCATGCACGCAAATACTATCGCTGCGATCAGGCATGACGCCAGCATCGCAACCGTACTGAGCCAGTAAAACTGATATTTCGATACCAGAATATCATAATAATAATTATGGAAATATAGCGGAAATGCCCCAAACACCACACACAGATACACCGACACAATCCATGAAAAAACCTTTCGGACTTTTCCCTCCCATGCCTGCTCTGCCAAAATGGATGCAGTCGGAGCTCCCTGCTCTCTTGCAATCTCTGTCTGTTCCATCACATTCTTCTCCTTTTCTTATTCGTAAAACCAGAGAAACGGCTTGTATCAGTATAGCATTTCGTTTTGTGGATAGCAAGGAAGGAAATCTTAAATTTCCCCTATTATCTCGTTACTGTTCACGCATACGTGCCCAG
>NZ_QUKJ01000011.1:0-47437 GCF_003481065.1 Clostridium sp. TF11-13AC | reverse complement strand
ATTACCCATAAGTATATTGTAGTAGTGATAAGGAAATAGTGACCGGAAATACGGGATATCAGGCATGGTGGAGCAGAGAGTATGAGGTCCATGTTTAATAAGGAGTTCTTTAAGTGTTCCCAGTTTACGCACATTAACAGATGTACTTTTTCCCTCGTTATTAATATAGCTTTTTGCAATATAAAAAGACTCCGAATTTTTTTGACACAAAAAAAAGCAGGTTCTATGCGGCCTGCAAGGTATTTTTCTATTATTCAACGGTCAAACTCCCGGAGACGGCAGAAGTATGGAAATGCAAGCCTGTATTTATTGACAGAACCTATGAAATACGGTAGAATCAACCTTAAAAAAGAGTAATCCCCTACATGGGGAGATAGGAGTTGAGTTTTTTGAGTTCTGGTGATGGGATACAGCTATTGATTTTGATACTTCTGCTTTTGATGTCGGCTTTCTTTTCTTCGACGGAGACGGCGCTGACGACGGTCAACAAGATCCGGGTGCGGACGCTGGCGGAGAATGGCGATAAGCAGGCAGAGTATGTATTGAAGATCATAGAGGATCCGAGCAAAATGCTGAGTGCGATTCTGATCGGCAACAATGTGGTAAACCTGTATGCGTCTTCTCTTGCGACGGTTCTTGCCACCCACATCTGGGGTAACAAGATCGTAGGGATTGCGACGGGCATTCTGACGCTTTTAATCCTGATTTTCGGCGAGATCACGCCGAAGACGGTTGCGACGATACAGGCTGAGCGGATTGCATTTCGGTTCGCTAAAATCATTTATTATATCATGACGGTGCTGACACCGGTCATTTTTGTGGTCAACCAGCTCTCGTTTTTAGTGTTGAAGCTGCTTCGCGTGGATGTGAAGGCAAAGGGCGAGTCCATCACGGAGGATGAGCTGCGGACGATCGTGGAGGTCAGCCACGAAGAGGGCGTCATCGAGTCCGAAGAGAAGAAGATGATCAACAATGTGTTTGATTTTGGGGACGCCGTGGCGCGCGATGTCATGCTTCCGAAGGTCAACATGACGTTTGTGGACGTGGATGCGACGTATGACGAGCTGATGGAGGTATTCCGCAGTGAGAAATACACGCGTTACCCGGTCTATGAGGAGACGACGGACAATGTCATCGGTGTTCTGAACATCAAGGATATTTTCTTAAAAGGCGGGGAAGAGGGCTTTTCTGTCCGGAAATATCTGCGGAAACCTCTCTATACATATGAGTTTAAGAAGGTTGCTGAGCTGATGCGCGAGATGCGGAAAGCAGCGATCAGCATCGTGATCGTGCTCGACGAGTACGGTTCGACGGTCGGTCTTATCACGCTGGAAGATATGCTGGAGGAGATTGTCGGAGATATCCGGGACGAGTACGATGGAGACGAGGAAAAGTCCATACAGCGCATCGCCCCGCGGGAATACATGGTAGACGGTTCGGTCAAACTTGACGATCTGGATGAACGCCTGAATCTGGAACTCCAGTCAGACGAATATGATTCCATTGGCGGACTGGTGATCGGACTTTTGAACCATCTTCCACAGGAAAAAGAAGAGGTTGTGGTGGAAAACGTCCGCCTCGTCGTCGAATGTGTGGATAAGAACCGGATCGATAAGATTCATCTGTACCTGTTAAGCCCGTCGGAGGCGGCGTTAGCTAAACATACCGCCGATGGTGCCGCTTCCGGCGCAGAGGGCGAAGGAAAGCAGCAGGGATGAGGCAGTCTCCTTGAGGGACTGTCGGATCGCAAAAGACAGGGCTAGAAAAATAAGAAAATAAAGGGCGCCGGCACAGAATCCCCAGAGGAACCGGCGCCTTTTTGCTTTCTTTCCGGCGACGAGTCCTGCCAGAAAGCAGGCGAGAATGTAGATGCCGCGCACTCCTAGCGTGATTTCCTTTTCACCCCACTGAAACCGGTACATCCCAAACGCGAGCAGAAGCAGAAAGACAGCGGTTGCCGCGTAGGAGAAGAGGGAAGAACGGAGCAGAATCTGGATAGCTGATTTTTCCATGATAAAATACCTGTGTGCATTCTTTTTCTATTCGTATGAACAAAGAAGGACAAATATGCCTGCAGAATGAAACATTGTTACAAACAAGCGTTACTGTTCACGCATACGTGCCCAGTAACGGAATTTGCCGTGGCTTCGCATCTCAATACGGCAAATTCCTGCTGCCACCACGTTTTCTTACGGCACTTTCGGTTCCAAAAGTGCCTACCCGTGAACAGTTCCAAAAAAGCCGGAATCTGTGAGAAACACGGTAAATTGAAATGCTTGCACAAGCGGGCAACATATGATATAATCTGTAGGACTTTATATACTAAAAAAATGAAGGAGGACATAGAGATGAAACACGTAAAGACACTGAGCGCAAGCACACTGAAGAACAGCATGAAGAAAGGCGGCTGCGGCGAGTGCCAGACATCCTGCCAGTCTGCATGTAAGACATCCTGTACTGTAGGTAACCAGAGCTGCGAGAACCAGAACCGCTAATTGGCAGTACAAAACAAATGAGGCGTTTTCTGATAAATCAGAGCTTTTCATGAGTGGGAGAGCTGGAGTCTGAGAAAACGCAGAGTTGACACAGGGAGGCAGACAAGACGGAGCGCGGTCCGAGGAGAGGACTGCATATGTTCCGGGTTGTCTGCCTGCCTATGTCTTATAGAAGGAGAAAGACAGTGATTCATCAGTATATAAATAATGGATATTATATCGTACTGGATGTCAACAGTGGCTCCGTCCATTCGGTCGATCCGCTTCTGTACGATGTGATTTCCTTTTTATCGGAGCGGATTCCGGATAGCGAGAAGCCGTTTCAGATTGCCCAGTCCCTGAAAGACGAGACGGCGGCAGCATTAAAAGAGAAATACAGCCAGGAAGAGATCAGAGAGGCGTTTGAGGACATTCAGGAGCTCATCGATCAGGAAGAACTCTTTACCGCTGACATTTACAAAAACTTCGTTATGGATTTCAAGAAGCGCCAGACGGTTGTCAAGGCACTCTGCCTGCATATCGCGCATGACTGCAACCTTGCCTGTCAGTACTGCTTTGCAGAAGAGGGCGAGTATCATGGACGCAGAGCGCTGATGACATTTGAGGTCGGCAAGAAAGCGCTGGATTTCCTGATTGCCAATTCTGGAAACCGCCGGAACCTGGAAGTCGATTTCTTCGGCGGCGAGCCGCTGATGAACTGGCAGGTGGTTAAACAGTTAGTCGAGTACGGACGTTCCCAGGAAGAGGCGCACAACAAGAAATTCCGTTTCACACTGACCACCAACGGCGTTCTGTTAAACGATGAAATTATGGAATTCTGCAACCGCGAGATGTCAAACGTCGTGCTCAGTCTGGATGGACGAAAAGAGGTCAACGACAAGATGCGCCCATTCCGCAACGGAACCGGAAGCTACGACCTGATCGTGCCGAAGTTCCAGAAATTTGCAGAGAAGCGCGGAGACCGCGATTATTTCGTGCGTGGTACCTTCACACACAACAACCTGGATTTTGGCAAAGATGTTCTGCATTTTGCCGATCTTGGATTCAAGAAAATGTCGGTTGAGCCGGTCGTAGCACCGGATGAAGAGCCTTACGCGATCAAAGAGGCGGATCTTCCGCAGATTCTCGAGGAATATGACCGTCTGGCAGCAGAGTATGTCAAGAGACACAAAGAGGGACGCGGCTTCACGTTCTTCCACTTTATGCTTGATCTGACACAGGGACCGTGCGTGGCAAAACGTCTGTCCGGATGCGGTTCAGGAACTGAGTATCTGGCAGTTACCCCGTGGGGCGACCTCTATCCGTGCCATCAGTTTGTAGGAAACGAAGATTTCCTGCTCGGCAACGTGGATACGGGCGTGACCAACACGGCAGTCCGCGACGAGTTCAAGCTCTGCAATGTCTATGCGAAAGACAAATGTCGGGATTGCTTTGCCAGATTTTACTGCAGTGGCGGCTGTGCGGCCAATTCCTACAACTTCCACGGTTCCATCACGGATGCGTATGATATCGGGTGCGAGATGCAGAAAAAACGTATCGAGTGCGCGATCATGATAAAAGCTGCTCTTGCAGACGGCTCTGACGAGTAGAGAACAAGGAGAGAGAGGAATGAAGAACAAAAAAGGAAAAAGCTTCCTGGGGATGCTGCTCCTTCTGATTGCCATCGGCGTATTCGGCTATTTCGGCTATTCGACGATGAATCAGATCAAGCTGGGTCTTGACCTGGCTGGCGGTGTCAGCATTACCTATCAGGCGAAAGAAGAAAATCCGTCTTCCGAGGATATGGCGGATACGATCTACAAGCTCCAGCAGCGTGTACAGAATTACAGTACCGAGGCGGAGGTTTACCAGGAGGGTAATAACCGTATCAACGTAGATATTCCGGGTGTATCGGATGCCAACGCGATTCTGGAAGAGTTAGGAAAACCGGGTTCCCTGATTTTCGTGGACTCTGAAGGAAATCAGATCCTTGATGGTAAACAGGTTGCCAGCGCGAAAGCCGGCATGACCGAGGATAAGGCGACCGGTTCCAAGGCGTATGTCGTTTCTCTGACCTTTACCGAGGAAGGTAAACAGGCATTTGCTGAGGCGACCACGAATGGCGTCGGAAAACCAATTTATATCATTTATGATAACCAGATTATTTCTGCTCCGACCGTCCGTGAGGCGATCACAGGCGGACAGTGCCAGATCGACGGCATGGCGGATTATGAAGAGGCAAATAATCTTGCGTCCACGATCCGTATCGGTTCCCTGTCCCTGGAGCTGGAAGAGCTGCGTTCCAACGTAGTTGGCGCGAAGCTGGGCCAGGAGGCGATCTCCACCAGCTTAAAGGCAGGTCTGATCGGATTTGCCATTGTCATTGTATTTATGATTGCCGTATATCTGCTTCCGGGTCTGGCTGCATCTCTGGCTCTGTGCCTGTATGTCGGTCTGATCCTGATCCTGTTAGTTGCATTTGAGGTGACTCTGACGCTTCCGGGCGTGGCTGGTATCATCCTGTCGATTGGTATGGCGGTGGATGCGAACGTTATCATTTTCACCCGTATCAAAGAGGAGATCGGTCTGGGAACATCCGTCAAGAATGCGATCAAGGCAGGTTTCGCCAAGGCACTTTCCGCGATCATCGACGGAAACGTAACCACCCTGATTGCGGCAGCGGTTCTGTTCTGGAGAGGTTCCGGTACCGTCAAGGGCTTTGCGGCGACGCTGGCAATCGGTATCGTGCTTTCTATGTTCACGGCGCTGTTTGTAACCAAATTTGCCCTGAACTGCTTCTATGAGATGGGCTTTGAGGATGCGAAATTCTACGGATGCCGCAAGGATATGAAGACGCGTCCGTTCCTGAAATTCCGCAAGCTTTACTTTGCTCTGTCGCTCGTGATCATTCTGGCAGGCGTCGGTAGCATGGTTCACAATCAGTCTTCGATGGGTGTGCCGCTCAACTACAGCATGGAGTTCAGAGGCGGTACTTCTACAAACGTTACCTTTAACGAGGATATGTCTCTGGAAGATATTTCCTCCCAGGTGGTTCCGGTGGTAGAAAAGATTACCGGCGAAGCTGGCACACAGACCCAGAAGGTAGCCGGAAGCAACGAGGTTATCATCAAGACACGTACCCTGAACATGGACGAGCGCGAAGAGTTAAACCAGGCGCTGGCGGATCAGTTTGGTGTGGATAAAGAGAAGATCACAGCCGATAGTATCTCCGGTGCAGTCAGCCAGGAGATGAAGCGCGATGCGATTGTGGCGGTTACGATTGCGACGATCTGCATGTTGATCTACATCTGGTTCCGTTTCAGCAATATCACGTTCGCGGCGGGCGCGGTTCTTGCCCTGATGCACGATGTACTGGTTGTCCTGACCTGCTATGCGATGCTGCGCTGGTCGGTTGGTTCGACGTTCATCGCCTGCATGCTGACGATTGTCGGTTACTCAATCAACGCGACGATCGTTATCTTCGACCGTATCCGTGAGAATATGAAGCTTCTGGGCAATAAAGAGTCCGCTGAGACGATCGTCAACACCAGTATCAGCCAGACCCTGACGCGAAGCATCAACACGACGCTGACGACCTTCGTCATGGTCCTGATTCTTTACATTCTGGGTGTATCTTCCATCCGTGAGTTTGCTCTTCCGCTGATGGTAGGTCTGATCTGCGGTACGTATTCGTCCGTATGCCTGTCCGGCTCTGTCTGGTATGTGCTGAATAAAAAGCGCATGGAGAAGAATGCCAAACCGGCTGGCAAGAAGGCAAAGGCAGAGAAGTAAAAAGTATAGGAAAAAAGATGGAATACAAGATTTTATACAAAGATGGCCGCGCAAAACGCGCGGAAATGAAAACGGTCCACGGAACCATCCAGACGCCTGTTTTCATGAATGTCGGCACGGTGGCGGCGATCAAGGGCGCGGTTTCGACCGATGATCTCCGCACGATCGGCACGCAGGTGGAACTTTCCAATACCTACCACCTCCATGTCCGTACCGGCGACAAGCTGATCCGACAGTTTGGCGGTCTGCACAAATTTATGAACTGGGATCGCCCGATCCTCACGGATTCCGGCGGATTTCAGGTGTTTTCCCTGGCGGGACTGCGGAAGATTAAAGAAGAGGGCGTTTATTTTAACTCCCACATCGATGGTCACAAGATTTTCATGGGACCGGAGGAAAGTATGCAGATTCAGTCCAACTTAGGTTCGACGATCGCGATGGCATTTGATGAGTGCCCGCCGAGTCTTGCCGATCGGGACTATGTACAGAAATCAGTGGAGCGCACGACGCGCTGGCTGGCGCGCTGCAAGGATGAGATGGCACGCCTCAATGCACTGCCGGATACGGTCAACCGGGAACAGCTCCTGTTTGGTATCAATCAGGGTGCGATTTACGAGGATATCCGTATCGAACACGCGAAGGAAATCAGCAAAATGAACCTCGATGGCTATGCGGTCGGAGGTCTGGCAGTTGGCGAGAGCCATGAGGAAATGTATCGGATTCTGGATGCAGTCGTTCCGCACCTGCCGGAGGACAAGCCGACTTATCTTATGGGCGTTGGAACACCGGCAAACATCCTGGAAGCGGTAGACCGGGGCGTCGATTTCTTTGACTGTGTGTACCCGTCCCGGAATGGACGCCACAGCCATGTATACACGAACCATGGCAAATTAAATCTCCTGAACAGCAAATATGAGCTGGATCCGCGCCCAATCGAGGAAGGCTGCGGCTGCCCGGCATGCCGTTCTTACTCCCGCGCATATATCCGCCACCTGTTTAAGGCGAAGGAAATGCTGGGGATGAGATTATGCGTCTTGCATAATTTGTATTTTTATAATAAAATGATGGAAGAGATTCGCGACGCGATCGAACATCACTGTTATGCTGAGTATAAAGCAAAGAAACTTGCAGGCATGATGGGTGAATCGAACTAAAGGAGGAAATATACCACATGAGCAGCACAAGCGGAATGATCGTTTACCTTGTATTTATCATTGCCATCTTCTATTTTATGGCAATCCGTCCACAGTCCAAGGAAAAGAAAAAACAGGCAGAACTGATGGCAACCGTAGCAGTAGGCGACAGCGTTCTGACATCCAGCGGCTTCTACGGCGTGATTATCGATATGACCGATGATACTGTAATCGTAGAGTTCGGAAGCAACAAGAACTGCCGCATCCCGATGCGTAAGGATGCAATCGTTCAGGTTGAGAAACCGGAAGTCTAAGAAGAACGGTAAGAAAGTGAGAGGATCGCAGCTCCCGATGGGGGCGGCGGTCCTTTTTTTGTGTAACAGGAAATTCCTTGGAATTCCCTATTACACAAAAAGGCACTAACGTGCCAATGATGCGCACTCGCGCGAAGCAGAAACATGTCGCAAGCGACCGCGCTCGGCGCGAGAATGTGCCAAGGCACATTCTTTTTTATTTTACAGATAACCCCAGGTTATAGAATAAATTCCAAATTACTATATGGGGAATACCGGTTTTCCTTCGTCAGAAGATTGCAAAATAGGACGGAATCCGATATGATAAAAAGTAACCGTTTGAAACAAGGGAGGTATTTTATTATGAATTGCAATATTACTGTGATTCCGGGCGACGGAATCGGACCGGAGATTGTGAGAGAGGCATGCGGCGTGCTGGACAAGGTGGGCGCCGTCTACGGTCATACATTTAATTATACAAAAATCCTGATGGGCGGCTGTTCCATCGACGAGTACGGCGTACCGCTGACCGATGAGGCACTGGAGACCGCGAAAAAGAGTGATTCCGTCCTGCTCGGTGCAGTCGGCGGCAACGTGGGAAATTCCCGCTGGTACGATGTAGCTCCGAACCTGCGTCCGGAGGCCGGTCTTCTTGCCATCCGTAAAGGTCTGGGACTGTTCGCGAATATCCGCCCGGCATACCTCTACAAAGAGCTGGCAGATGCCTGCCCGTTAAAGAAAGAGATCATCGGCGACGGCTTCGATATGGTTATCATGCGTGAGCTGACCGGCGGTCTGTACTTCGGTGACCGTTACACGAAGGAGATTGATGGCGTGACGACCGCGGTAGATACCCTGACCTACAATGAAAATGAGATCCGCCGGATCGCAATCAAGGCATTCGATATCGCGATGAAGCGCCGCAAGAGCGTTATTAGCGTCGATAAGGCAAACGTACTGGATTCCTCCCGCCTGTGGAGAAAGGTAGTCGAGGAAGTTGCTAAAGATTATCCGGAAGTTACCCTGACCCATATGCTGGTTGATAACTGCGCGATGCAGCTTGTCATGAATCCGGGACAGTTCGACGTGATCCTGACTGAGAACATGTTTGGCGATATCCTTTCTGACGAGGCAAGCATGATTACCGGCTCCATCGGTATGCTGTCTTCGGCCAGCTTAAACGAGGGCAAATTTGGTCTCTACGAGCCGAGCCACGGTTCCGCACCGGACATCGCGGGCAAGGACATCGCAAACCCGATCGCAACTATTCTTTCCGCAGCGATGATGCTCCGCTATTCCTTCGATCTGGATAAGGAAGCAAAAGCCATCGAGGATGCCGTACAGCAGGTACTGACCGAGGGCTACCGTACCGTGGATATCATGGCGGATGGCTGCAAGCAGGTTGGAACCGTTGAGATGGGCAGGCTGATCTGTGAGAGAATTAAATAGAAAGATTGCAAAAATTTCATAAATGCGATAAAATCAAAGATAAACGTAAAAACCGCCCCTGTCACCAGGGGCGGAGGTCGTCGAAAGAGATAGAAGGAGACGAAAAGATGAAAAGTGATGCAGTAAGAAAAGGGATGCAGCAGGCACCTCACCGTTCTTTGTTTAATGCACTCGGTATGACGGAAGAGGAGATGAACAAACCTCTCGTCGGTATCGTAAGTTCTTATAATGAGATTGTTCCGGGACACATGAACCTGGACAAGATTGTAAATGCCGTGAAGCTGGGTGTAGCGATGGCTGGCGGCACACCGGTTGTATTTCCGGCGATCGCAGTCTGTGATGGTATCGCTATGGGACATGTCGGCATGAAATATTCTCTGGTTACCCGTGATCTGATCGCAGATTCCACCGAATGTATGGCGCTGGCACATCAGTTCGATGCGCTGGTTATGGTTCCAAACTGTGATAAAAACGTACCGGGACTTCTGATGGCAGCAGCCCGCGTCAATGTACCGACTGTATTTGTCAGCGGCGGTCCGATGTTAGCCGGTCATGTAAAGGGACAGAAGAGAAGTCTTTCCAGCATGTTCGAGGCAGTTGGTTCCTACGCAGCAGGCACCATGACGGAAGAAGATGTGAAAGAATTCGAATGTAAGGTCTGCCCGACCTGCGGTTCCTGTTCCGGTATGTACACCGCCAACAGCATGAACTGCTTAACAGAGGTACTCGGCATGGGCCTTCAGGGCAACGGTACGATCCCGGCAGTTTACTCCGAGCGAATCAAACTGGCAAAACACGCTGGTATGAAGGTTATGGAGATGTATGAGAAAAACATCCGTCCGAGAGATATTATGACAGAAAAGGCATTTTTAAATGCACTGACCGTGGATATGGCACTCGGATGTTCTACCAACAGTATGCTGCATCTTCCGGCGATTGCACATGAGGCAGGCGTAGACCTGAACATGGAGCTGGTCAATGAGATGAGCAAGCGCACCCCGAACCTGTGCCATCTGGCACCGGCAGGTCCGACCTATATGGAGGATCTGAACGAGGCAGGCGGCGTGTATGCGGTTATGAATGAGCTGTCCAAGAAGAACCTTCTGAATCTGGACTGCATGACCGTAACCGGCAAGACCGTTGGCGAGAATATCAAGGGCTGTGTCAACAAGAATCCGGAGGTTATCCGACCGATCGACAATCCGTACAGCCAGACTGGCGGTATTGCGATCCTGAAAGGAAACCTGGCACCGGATACAGGCGTTGTAAAACGTTCTGCCGTTGCACCGGAGATGCTGGTACATCAGGGACCAGCGCGTGTATTTGACTGTGAGGAAGACGCGATTGCAGCGATCAAGGGCGGCAAGATCGTGGCTGGCGATGTTGTTGTCATCCGTTACGAGGGACCGAAGGGCGGTCCGGGCATGCGTGAGATGCTGAACCCGACTTCTGCCATCGCAGGTATGGGACTTGGTTCCAGCGTAGCTCTGATCACAGACGGACGTTTCTCCGGCGCATCCAGAGGTGCATCCATCGGACACGTTTCTCCGGAGGCGGCAGTCGGCGGACCGATCGCGCTGGTTGAGGAAGGCGATATTATTTCCATCGATATCAACAATAACTCCCTGAACGTACTCGTATCCGACGAGGAGCTGGCAGAGAGAAGAAAGAAATGGCAGCCGAGAGAACCGAAGGTTACGACCGGATACCTGGCACGTTACGCAGCGCTTGTAACAAGCGGAAACCGGGGCGCAATCCTGGAGGTTCCGAAGACACAGAAGTAATCATTGCGGGCTTCAGACAGGTGCTTTTGAGACGGAAAGTACTGCTTGATGCCAAAAGGCAGTGGATGGGACGATTTATCAGGCTGCCCCTACGGAGAGCTTGACAGCGCGACAGACGCTTTCGGAAGCTTTGCGGGGATATGTACTCTCGGAGTTTTTCAGCCCCGCTTTTGCGGTTGATGAAAGCCCGGGAGTATATGCATTTAAAATGGTTTAAGGAAGGAAAGCAGGTTAGACAGATGAAGACATTGACAGGAGCAGAGATTGTCATTGAATGCTTGAAAGAGCAGGGGGTAGACACGGTGTTCGGTTATCCGGGCGGCGCGATCCTCAACATTTATGATGCACTTTATAAACACAAGGATGAAATCACCCATATTTTGACCTCTCATGAACAGGGAGCGTCCCACGCGGCAGACGGCTACGCGAGAGCAACCGGCAAGGTCGGTGTGTGTATGGCGACATCCGGTCCGGGAGCTACGAACCTGGTTACGGGTATTGCAACAGCTAACCTGGATTCCATTCCGATGGTAGCCATCACCTGTAATGTAACGACAGGCCTTCTTGGAAAAGACAGCTTCCAGGAGATCGACATTCTGGGTGTTACCATGCCGATCACGAAATATAATTTTATCGTAAAGGATGTCACGAAGCTGGCAGATGTGATCCGTCGTGCGTTCGTGATTGCTAAGAGTGGCCGTCCGGGTCCGGTTCTGGTGGATATCACCAAGGATGTGACGGCAGCGGCCTGCGAGTACGAGCCGAAGGAACCGCAGCCGATCGAGCGCGAGACAGAGCTGATCCGTGAGGAAGACATGGAAAAGGCGATCGAGATGATCAAGGCGGCGAGAAAACCGTTTATTTTTGTCGGCGGCGGTGCAGTGGCGTCAGATGCTGCCAATGAATTAAGTGCATTTACACATAAAATTCAGGCACCGGTGGGTGACAGCCTGATGGGTAAAGGTGCATTTGACGGAACCGATGTCCTTTATACCGGTATGATCGGTATGCACGGAACCAAGACATCCAACCTCGGTGTGGCAGAGTGCGATCTGCTGATCGTTGTAGGCGCGCGTTTCAGTGACCGTGTTGTGGGCGATCCGAACCATTTTGCAACCAATGCAAAGATTTTACACATAGATATCGATCCGGCGGAGATCAACAAAAATATACAGACCGATGCGAGCATTATTGGCGATGTCAAGATTATTCTGCGTAAGTTAAACGCGCGTCTGGATCCGATGAACCATGACGAGTGGCTGAGTCACATTGAGCGTCTGAAAGATATGTACCCGCTCCGCTACAATAAGGAAGTTCTGACCGGTCCGTATATCATGGAAGAGATCTACAAGGTAACCGGCGGCGATGCGATCATCTGTACCGATGTCGGACAGCATCAGATGTGGGCGGCACAGTATTATAAATACAAACGTCCGAGACAGCTTCTGACCTCCGGCGGTCTGGGCACCATGGGCTACGGTCTGGGTGCAGCGATTGGTGCGAAGATGGGCTGTAAGGATAAGACGGTTATCAATATTGCCGGAGACGGCTGTTTCCGTATGAACATGAACGAGATTGCGACGGCAACTCGCTACAATATTCCGGTTATCGAGGTTGTATTTAACAACCATGTTCTGGGTATGGTGCGCCAGTGGCAGACCCTGTTCTATGGAAAACGCTATTCCCAGACGGAGCTTTACGATCAGATGGATTTCGTCAAGGTGGCAGAGGGCATGGGCGCGAAAGCATACCGTATCACGAAGAAAGAGGATGTGGAGCCGGTGCTGCGCGAGGCGATCAGCTTAAATATCCCGGTTATGATCGAGTGCCAGATCGGCAGCGATGACAAGGTATTCCCGATGGTTCCGGCTGGAAAACCGATCGAGGAAGCGTTTGATGAGATTGACTTACGCATCGAATAGTTGTAAAATGGGGGCTATTATCACATTTTTGTGTAAGACAGGAGGAGATTTATTATGAGCAGAGTCTATAACTTTTCGGCAGGTCCGGCAGTGCTTCCGGAGGAGGTACTGAGAGAGGCAGCGGCAGAGATGCTGGATTACCAGGGAAGCGGTATGTCCGTCATGGAGATGAGCCACCGCTCCAAGGATTTCCAGGCCATCATTGATGATGCAGAGAAGGATCTGCGCGAATTGATGCAGATTCCGGACAATTACAAAGTATTATTCGTACAGGGCGGCGGCAATATGCAGTTCGCCATGGTTCCGATGAACCTGTTCAAAAATAAGGTGGGGGATTACATCATCACCGGACAGTGGGCAAAGAAAGCATATCAGGAGGCAAAGATGTTTGGTACCGCCAACGCGATTGCATCCAGCGCTGACAAGACCTTTTCCTACATCCCGGATTGTTCGGACCTTCCAGTGGATGAGGACGCAGATTACGTGTATATCTGCTTAAATAACACTATTTACGGAACCGTATACCACGAGCTTCCGAACACCAAGGGCAAGACACTGGTAGCAGACATCTCCTCCTGTTTCCTGTCAGAGCCGCTGGATGTGAGTAAGTTTGGTATTCTCTGGGGCGGTGTCCAGAAGAACGTAGGTCCGGCTGGTATGGCGATCGTCATCATCCGCGAGGATCTGATCACTGAGGATGTTCTTCCGGGAACACCAACCATGCTGCGCTACAAAACATACGCAGACAATGACTCTCTGTACAACACACCGCCTACATACACCATCTATATGTGCGGCAAGGTATTTAAATGGCTCAAGAAAATGGGCGGTTTAAGTGCCATGAAGGAGCGCAACGAGAAGAAGGCGAAGATCCTTTACGATTTCCTCGATGAGAGCAAGCTCTTCAAGGGTACTGTTGAGAAAAAGGATCGTTCCCTGATGAATGTACCGTTCATCACCGGCGATGCAGATCTGGATGCCCTGTTTGTCAAGGAAGCCAAAGAGGCAGGCTTTGTGAACTTAAAAGGTCACCGTACCGTCGGCGGTATGCGTGCCAGCATCTACAACGCAATGCCGATCGAGGGCGTTGAGAAATTAGTTGCTTTCATGCGTGAATTTGAGAAAAAACATACAAATTAGTCAATTTTAAAATTTATGCCATTGCTGCGGCGAAAGGGAGGGGGAATCCGTTCCTTTCTGCTGCAGCAGTGGACTTTTTAAAACAAAAACAGCCCGCGTATGGGAAGATTTGAAATTTTGAAAGAAAAGAGAGTTAAAAAATGAGAAAAATCCATTGCCTGAACCCGATTTCCAAGCTGGGAACCGGTTTACTGACCGAAAATTATGAGATGACTGACAACCTGGCGGAGGCAGAGGGCATTCTGGTCCGCAGTGCTGCTATGCATGATCTAGAACTTCCGAAGGGACTGCGTGCCGTTGCACGTGCCGGAGCGGGCGTCAACAACATTCCGCTTGACAAGTGTGCGGAGGCTGGTGTTGTCGTATTCAATACACCGGGCGCTAATGCAAACGGCGTCAAAGAGCTGGTGCTGGCTGGCATGCTGCTGGGAGCCAGAGACGTAGTCGGCGGCATCGACTGGTGCAAGGAGCAGAAGGACAATGAAAATATTTCCAAAGATATGGAGAAGGCGAAAAAGAAATTTGCCGGTCATGAGATCCGCGGCAAAAAGCTTGGCGTTATCGGACTGGGCGCCATCGGCGCAGAGGTTGCAAACGCAGCTGCAGCGCTTGGCATGGAAGTATACGGCTATGACCCGTTCATTTCTGTCAAAGCAGCGTGGATGCTTTCCAGAGACGTAAAGCACATCACATCTGTTGATACGATCTATCAGGAATGCGATTACATCACCGTTCATGTACCGCTGCTTGACAGCACCCGCCAGATGATCAACAAAGACAGCCTGGGACAGATGAAGGACGGCGTGGTTATCTTAAACTTTGCGCGTGACCTTCTGGTAAATGACGACGATATGGCAGAGGCGCTGGCTTCCGGTCGTGTAAAACGCTATATCACCGATTTCCCGAATGCAAAAGTAATGCAGATGCCGAACGTCATCGCAACCCCACATCTGGGCGCATCCACAGAAGAATCCGAGGATAACTGTGCCGTGATGGCAGTCAAAGAGCTGATGGATTACCTGGACAATGGTAATATCAAGAATTCCGTCAACTTCCCGAATTGCGATATGGGCGTGTGCACAACCGTAGGTCGTCTTGCACTTCTTCATAAGAACGTGCCGAACATGATCGGACAGATTTCCTCGATCCTGGCATCGACTGACATGAACATCGCAAACATGACGAACAAGAGCCGTGATAAATACGCTTATACGCTGGTTGATCTGGAGACCAAGGCAGACGCGGCGACGATTGAGAAGCTGAAAGCTATTCAGGGTATGATGCGCGTGCGCGTGATCAAATAATAAGTTTTATTGAAAACAGCCGGAGAAAGTGCGGTTTTGGGTGCACCTTTTCCGGCTGTATTTTTATGGATTGCAGAATGTTTTTATTGAAGAATCTCTGCATGGCTTTTTAACGTGATAATTATATGTATATATTGGTGAGAAACTGTCAGTGGCGGGTTATATTAAGCGACAGGATTGACTTGGTAAGAAAACTTTGTCATGGGGTGGAAAATTGATCGATACTAGGATCTTTCATTTCATAAACACGCGTCCATTCTTTGGTGCCTTCTTTCTTGACGGTCTCGGAGCGGTTTATCGCCAGAAAACGGATCAGTTCATAGCAGTCAATCCAGATTTCGTTGTTTCCTTCTTTCTGGGATTCGTCAAAAATGAGCTGCAATCCGAAATGCAGGTGCGGTTCAGCGATGTTGTTGGTGTTTTCAGTGCTGCTGTAGCCGGTGTGCCCGAGATAACCAATCACGTCCCCGGCGGTGACAAGGCTGCCCTCTTTTAGGTTTGACTGGTAGGGGTAGTCTTTGCGTAAATGTGCATAATAGTAGTATCGTTTCCCGTCAAAGCTGCGGATGCCGATGCGCCAGCCGCCGTACTGGTTCCAGCCGAGCGCCTCGACGCGCCCGGATTCCACAGCAATCACAGGCGTTCCCGTCTGCCCCATCATATCATGCCCGAGATGCCGTCTCCGGTAACCGTAGCTGCGGGAGACACCGAAATCGTCATAGTGGCTGTAGGGAAAGTTTTTCGCTAGTGGGAGAAACGCTTTCAGACCATATTTGGTAACCCAGACTTTTTCCTCACCGGAGGGAGTCAGGGGGACAGCGTCGGGATCGGAGAGAGTGGGGGCTGGGGTTTCGAGAGAAGTTTGTGTGTTGGATGAGGCTGAAGTTTCTGGTGAAGCTTGACTGGCTGAGTCGATTGTGTCTGTACCAGTTGTGGTTGCTGTTGTTGGTGGTGGTGTCGTTGCGTAGGAAGTATTGGCAGCCGGATCCCCTTCCTGTATCTGCGCGTCCGCCAGTGCAAAAGCCGGTGCTTCCGATTTCGGAATCTCAATTTCATACAGTCCGACCATTCCATCCAGAACCGCGCCGTAAGCCTCACGATAATAGGCAAAAGAGGTCATATTTTTCGTCAATTCTTCCACTGTAACGCCATTTTGGAGCTGTTCGGCAGCTTCCGTCATATCGGACGCCTGATAATGCGAAAAATCGCCCCCGTAGCGCGCCCCCAGGTAGGCGAGCAGATCGACCCAGTTCAGGTGGAGATCCTGCTGGCAGGTATCAACATCATAGCGGAACGCCTGTGTCATGGCGTCGGCGGTCACATCGAAATCCACCCAGCGGATAAAATGTTCCGACGCATTCCCGACCGTGACCTGACGGCTGTTCGGACGCTGGAAGGACCAGCTGACAAAGAGCGCCGCAATGGCGCAGATTTCCAGTGCAATGATAACAGAACTTCGTTTCAAGACAGATCCCTCCTGTGCGATAGTATTTAAATGCGAAGCCACGGCAAATTCCGTTACTGGGCACGTATGCGTGAACAATAACATTTTTGCAATCTGATAAGATTGTATGAGAGGATGGGAGAAAGTATGAGTCCATCTTTGGAAAAATTATGAGAAAAAGCGTTTGAGGCGAGGAAAAAGGATGGGCTGATTCAGGCAAACAGATTATACAAACAGATTATATCAGAGAGAAAAGTGATAGAAAAAATAGAAGAAAATAATAGATGACCTGCAGAGAAATAAAAAAGAGAGTAAATCATATATACAAGGAGGTACATGAAATGGAAAAGAAGGAAGAAAAGAAAAAGCCGTCCGGCTCATTCTCAGAAGTCTGGGACAAGCGCGGACAGGAGACGGATGCAGCCAATGATTTCCGGAAGAAAATCGAGATGGAGATCACCGAGGCACGCCCGGGCTATGCAGTTGGAGAGATTGTATTGAAACCGTGGCATATGAATATCTTAGGTATCGTGCACGGCGGCGTCCTGTATTCACTGGCGGATACCGTGGGCGGCACCGCAGCGATGACCGGGCGCGACTACGCAGTCCCGACCGTGGATGGCACGATCCATTATCTGAAAGCTGGAAAAAACACATCTAAAATCATCGCCCGGGCGCAGGAAATACAGAATGGTTATGCATTTTCGGTGTGCGAATGCAAGATTTATGATGATAAGGAGACGCTGCTGGCATCGGCGACGATGACGTATTATCATTTGAGGAAGAGGTAGAGCTGCAAGATACAATCACAGCTCTATCACACTCCCATCCTCCGGTACCAGCAAATTCCCATGATAATAGGCTTCCCCTTCAGCGCGGTACAAAGCAGCGCGTTCCGGATAAGTCTTATCTTCAGTGTGCCACAGAATCAAATGCCGCGCACCGAGGCGTTCGGCGAGTTCGCAGGCATCTTTGACGGTGCTGTGGTGTTTTTCATAAGGGGAGAAGATTTCCCGGTCACGGTAGAGGCAGAAGGCTTCGTGGAAGAGCCAGTCGGCGCCTTTGGCAAATTCTTCGCAGAGCGGGTTCAGCGGTTCGTCGCCCGGGCAGCAGACGATCTTGCCGTCTGGCAGCACAGCGCGGAAGCCGAACTGGCGCGCCTTGGTCGAATGAATGTCAAAGAAGGTGACCTCCATATCGAGAATCTGCCGGGTTTCTCGGTCAGAAATCGGGATGAGCTGGATCGGATCGCCGATCAGGTCGCAGAATTTCTTCTGGAGTGTCAGGCGGCAGAAGGTCTGAATCGTGTCGATCAGGCCGTCGTGGCAGTAAATATGAAAAATTCCCTCATAATTTCCCTTTTTGATGGCAGTGCCAATCATCCGGATCATCCAGATCACGCCGAGAATGTGGTCGGTGTGTTCGTGTGTCACGAAGAGATGATGGATGCGGTTTAATGGAACCTGCATTTCTTCCAGAATCCGCAGGATGCCATTGCCGCCGCCGGCGTCTGTCATGAAATATTCCTCGCCGGAGCGGATGGCGAAGCAGGTATTATAATAACGTGTCATCGTGGCGTTGCCGGTGCCAAACACGTAGAGAGTGTGTGGTTCTGTCATGAATGTTCCTCCTGTATTTATGTATGGAAAAAAATGTTTCTGTTCACGGGTAGGCACTTTAGGAACTGAAAGTGTCGAAAATATATTTTGACCCTGATCTGAATCTATGCTACTATAAATCTATCAAAAAGGCAAATGCAATGTAGATAATGTGCTGTTTACCCAAAGCGAGCGCGACGATAACGAGTCACGACAATATCCGGGCAGACAGCGCAGTTTGGGAGCTGATAACATGAGGGATTTAGCATATTTGAAGCTGCTTTCGCGGGAGTATCCGAATATCCGGGCGGCGGCGAGTGATATTATTAATTTACAGGCAATCTGTGGACTTCCGAAGGGCACGGAATATTTTTTCAGTGACCTGCACGGTGAGCATGAGGCGTTTATTTATCTGCTCCGCAGTTCGTCGGGTATTATCCGGGAGAAGATCCGCGAGACATTTGGACATATTATTTCGGAGGAGGACGAGGTACGGCTGGCGAACCTTATCTATTATCCGGAAAAAATGATCAATCAGATCAAACAGGCGAACGAATACACGGAGGACTGGCAGAAGACGGCGGTCTACCGTCTGGTGCAGATCTGCCGGGAGGTTTCGTCGAAATACACCCGTTCCAAGGTGAGAAAAAAGATGCCGAAGGAATTTTCGGGTGTGATCGATGAGCTTTTATATGTCGATAATACCGATGACAATAAGACGGAGTATTACAGCGAACTCATCAATACCCTGATTGACGTCCGGGTGGCGGACAGCTTTATTGTCGTGATCTGCAGCCTGATCCGGAGTCTGACGATCGATAATCTTCATATCTTGGGCGATATATTTGACCGTGGTCCGAGACCAGATATCATTCTGGAGGAACTGATGCATTTCCATGATGTGGATATCCAGTGGGGCAATCATGATATTTCGTGGATGGGCGCGGCGACGGGCAACCGGGCGTGTATCTGCAATGTTTTGCGTATGGCGCTCGGTTACAATGGATTTGATGTATTGGAGGACGGCTACGGAATTAACCTGCGCCCGCTGTCGATGTTTGCGGAGCGCGTGTACCGGGACGATCCGTGTACCTGTTTTCTGCCGCAGATTCTTGACAAAAATATTTACGATGCAGTGGATCCGAAGCTGGCGGCGAAGATGCACAAGGCGATCGCGGTGTTACAGTATAAGGAAGAGGGGCAGATCATCAAGCGCCATCCGGAGTACGGGATGGAAGAGCGGATACTTCTGTCAGCGATTCGTTATGACCGCGGCACGGTCACGATCGATGGAAAAGAGTATCCGATGCGCGACATGAATTTCCCGACGGTGGATCCGGCGGATCCGCTGCGGCTGACGGACGAAGAGGAAGAGCTGCTTCACACGCTGGAGCTGTCGTTCCGCCACAATGCGCGGCTGCATGAGCATGTCCGTTTCCTATATTCCAACGGAAGCATGTATAAATGCTGCAATTCCAACCTGCTCTATCACGGCTGTATCCCGATGACGGAGAATCGGGAATTTGACGGTCTGATGGTGGGCGGCAAGATGTACCGCGGCAAGGAATTGATGGATTTTATTGACACACAGGTTAAAAATGCCTATTTTCTTCCAGAGGACGCGCCGGAGAAGGAGGCGTGCCGCGATTTTATGTGGTATCTGTGGAATGGTGCGAAATCGCCGGTATTTGGAAAGGACAAAAACCGCAGCTTTGAGCATTATTTCATCGAGGATCCGGAAGTGATGAGAGAGACGATGAACCCGTATTACCAGCTCAGTGAGGAAGAAGAGACCTGCGATATGATTTTGAAGGAATTTGGGCTTCCGACGAAGGGCTCGCATATCATCAACGGGCATATGCCGGTGAAGATTAAGAGTGGAGAGACACCGATCCGGGCTGGCGGCAAGCTCTTCATCATTGACGGCGGGCTGTCGAAAGCCTACCAGGAGCGGACGGGAATCGCCGGATATACGTTGATTTTCAATTCGCACCATCTCGCGCTTGCGGAACACAAGCCATTTGACCCGGAGCGCGAGCGGACGCCGAAGGTATATATTGTGGAGAAAATGCAGAAGCGCATCACAGTGGCGGATACCGATGAGGGCAAGGAGCTGGCGGGCCGCATCGAGGATCTGAAAGAGCTCTTGAAAGCGTACCGGAGCGGACTTTTGAAAGAGCGCGTACGCTGAGGCAGTTGAAAGGGACGGGAACTGGAAGCTTGTTTCTTTCGGCTGGGTGAAACGGAAGAAACGGGACGGTTTGAGGAATAAGGAGACAAGATGAGAAAGACAGAGTTTTTACAGGAGCTTCGGGAGGCGCTGGACGGCGAGGTTTCGGCTTCAGTCATCCAGAGCAACATAAGCTATTACGATCAGTATATCAGCCAGGAGGCGGCGAAAGGGCGCAGGGAGGAAGAAGTGATCGAGGAGATCGGCAGCCCACGCCTGATTGCGAAAACCATTATCGACAGCAGCGAGGGCGCCGGGGAGACCGGCCAGGGCGGTTCGTACACTTCGGGAAACGCTGCCGGGAGCGGGCGCACAGCGTCCTCCTACAACGGCGGTTTTTCGGAGCGGGACGACAGCGGTCTGCCGCCGAACTTCCATTACATTGATTTGAACAAATGGTACTGGAAGGTGATTCTCAGCGTGGTGGTTATCGCGATCTTATTTGTGCTGTTTGCACTGGTCGGAGGTATTTTCACCATCCTGATTCATCTGGCGGGACCGATTCTTCTGATTTGGCTGATCTATACATTTATTAAGAATATTTGGAAATAGAAAAGAACCCCTGCCGCCGGCTGTGAGGGATGACCGGAGCGGGGGTTCTTTTCTTGTTTTCTCGCAAACATATGGAGGTTTATTGAGTTGAAAAATGTTGTATTATGGAACATTTCAGAGGGAGTTTCCATAATACAAAAAAAGCACTTGTCATGCCGTCTTTGGCAAACAAATGCTTTTTAGCTGGGCTACAAGGATTCGAACCTTGAAAATGACGGAGTCAGAGTCCGTTGCCTTACCATTTGGCGATAGCCCAATGAATTGAACGATTTGTATTATACTGTAAGGGAACAGATTCGTCAACTACTTTTTTCGCTTTTTTGATAATTTTTTTTGTTTGGGCGGCTGCTGTGGCAGAAACCGCGCCATGCGTCCGGCAAATTCTGCAATATTCTGGGTCTGTAAGTAGACAACGTGGTTCGAATCGGATATAATGAGTTTCATGACAGAATGTTAAGGCAGTATAGGACGAAACGGCAGATGGCGGATGCGCGGAGATGGTGCGGAGAGCCGGAAGCCGGAAAGGAAAAGAGAGCGATATGTATACATTTGACAGCCGGGTCCGGTACAGTGAGACGGATGAAGAGGGAAATCTTTCTGTGGTGGGAATCATGAATTATCTTCAGGATTGTTCGACGTTCCAGTCGGAGGATCTGAAACTCGGGATTTCCTATCTGAATGAGGAAAAACGGGCGTGGTGGCTGAGCGGATGGCAGATAGAGATTCTCAGACAGCCGCATTTTGGCGAGCGGATCCGTATTTCGACCTGGCCGTATGGGTTTAAGGGAATCTATGGCTACCGGAATTTCACGATCGAGGATGAGATGGGAAACCCGCTGGTGCGGGCGGATTCGACCTGGTTTTACTACGATCTGGAAAAAGGATGCCCGGTGCGGGTGCCGGAAAGCCAGTTGGAGGGCTACCAGATTGAAGATAAACCGCTTGCAATGCCGCCAGCGCCGAAGAAAATCCGCCTGCCTGAGACGTATGAGACGGAGGCGCCGGTCACGGTGGAACGCCATCATCTCGATACGAACCGGCACGTGAACAATGCACAGTATGTGGCGATTGCGCGTGAATTGCTGCCTGTGGACTTTGCACTCGGAGAACTGCGGGTGGAGTACCGGAAGGCGGCAGTGCTTGGGGATGTGATGTACCCGAAGCTGGCGCAGGTGCCGGAAGGATACGTGGTATCGCTGCAGGATGCGGAAGGTCAGGTGTATGCGAATTTGTGGCTGGCAAAGACTGGTTTGTAAAGAGTTTGTATGTAGCAGTGAAGAAACTGAATCATTGCAGCCGAAGAAAGATTCGGCGTGGATTGTCTGCCAGTGAATGAAAAATGCAACCGTTAAATAAAAAAAGAGATCGGCAGAAAAGAGAGGACGAATGACATGATTGAACTGGGAAGAGTACAGGAACTGATGGTAGTGCGGGAGAAAAACTTCGGCGTGTATCTGGGACAGAAGAAAGATGACGCGGCGGCGGTCCTGCTTCCGAAGAAACAGGTGCCGGAGGGCACAAAAGTGGGCGATAAGCTCAAGGTATTTATTTATAAAGATTCCGAGGATCGCCTGATTGCGACGACCTCGATGCCGAAGCTGGAACTGGGCGGGATGGCGGTTTTGAAGGTCAAGGATGTATCGAAGATCGGCGCCTTTCTCGATATGGGGCTGGAAAAAGATCTGCTGCTCCCGTTTAAAGAGCAGGTATATCCGGTTCGCGCCGGGGAAGAGTGCCTGGTAGCGCTGTATATCGATAAGAGCGGTCGTCTGGCGGCGACGATGAAGGTATATTCGTATCTTTGCAGTGATGCGCCGTACAAGAAGGACGAGTGGACCGAGGGACGCGTCTATGAGATCAATGAAAATCTGGGCGTGTTCGTGGCAGTGGCAGACCGCTATTTCGGTCTGATTCCGAACCGTGAGCTGTATGGAAAATGCCGTCTGGGCGAGGTTTTAAAGGTACGCGTGACGAAGGTGCGCGAGGATGGAAAAATGGATTTGAGCCTGCGCGAGGTGGCGTACCGTCAGATGAATGCGGATGCCGAGGCGGTGCTGGCACGTCTGAAAGAAAAAAACGGCGTTCTGCCGTTCAATGACCGCGTGGAGCCGGAGATTATCCGCCGCGAATTTAATCTAAGCAAAAACGCGTTCAAGCGTGCGGTTGGACACCTTTTAAAAGAAGGAAAAGTAGAGGTAAACGAAGATTCTATCCGTTTAAAATAAAAGACAAAGGAGAGATTTGACATGAAGAAAGTAATCAGCACAACCAATGCACCGGCAGCGATCGGCCCGTATTCCCAGGCAATCGAGGTAAATGGAATGGTATTTGCATCTGGTCAGATTCCGGTCAATCCGGCAACCGGCGAGATCCCGGAGGGAATCGAGGCTCAGGCAGAGCAGGTTTTAACCAATGTAAAGAATCTTCTGGCGGCAGCAGGTGCTTCCATGGAGCAGGTTGTAAAGACCACCGTATTTATCCAGAACATGGATGATTTTGGAAAAGTAAATGAAATCTATGCGAAATATTTCGAGGGTGCATGCCCGGCACGTTCCTGCGTCGAGGTATCTAAACTTCCGAAGGGCGTCCTGATGGAGATGGAAGCGATCGCAGCAAAATAAGAATGAATCGCATATTTGGAAAATTTCGCCGGAAAAACAAGTTCCAGTCTGTGAAAATCCCGGCGTGTGAGGGCAAAATGACGAAAAAATTCACTTTTTTTCGTCCGCCCTCTTTTTTTTTTCGTCACTTTGCTTTAAAATAAAGGGAAAGATCTGTCCAAGATTCAGATGGGGAACGGTTATAGTCCACAGGCACAGATTGCCGGAGGGGTAACAAACGGGTTTGGGGAATGACAGGTTGAAAGACCCGGAAACACAGCTGGACGGAGGATAAAAGAAAAGGAGAGAGGAATATGATTTCGAACCAGATACTCCAGACAAACATTGAGGGGTTAAAAGGAATTACGCGTGTCGATCTCTGTATCTGTGATACGGAAGGCAAGGTGCTGGCATCCACATTTACTGGCGCTGAGGAATATGAGAGTGCAATTCTGGCTTTCGTAGACTCTCCGGCGGACAGCCAGGTGATACAGGGATATCAGTTTTTCAAGGTGTTTGACGATCACCAGTTAGAATATATACTTCTTGCCAAGGGCGGAAGCGACGACGTATACATGGTCGGCAAGATGGCGGCATTTCAGGTTCAGAACCTGCTGGTAGCTTATAAGGAGCGCTTTGACAAGGACAATTTTATCAAGAACCTGCTGCTTGACAACCTGCTTCTGGTTGACATTTATAACCGTGCGAAGAAGCTGCACATCGAGACGAACGTCAAGCGGATCGTATTTATCATCGAGACGCAGCATGAGAAGGATGTGAATGCACTTGAGACCGTCCGCAGCCTGTTCTCGACCAAGACGAAGGATTTCATCACGGCAGTGGATGAGAAGAACATTATTCTAGTCAAGGAAGTGAAGCCGGGCGAGACGTACGACGATCTGGAAAAGACAGCCACATCGATCGTAGATATGCTCAATACCGAGTCCCTGACACGTGTCAGCGTGGCATTCGGTACGATCGTCAACGAGATCAAGGATGTATCGCGTTCTTATAAAGAGGCGAAGATGGCGCTGGATGTAGGAAAGATTTTCTACAGCAGCAAAAATGTGGTCGCATACAGCAAGCTGGGAATCGGACGTCTGATCTATCAGCTGCCGCTGCCGCTGTGCCGGATGTTTATCAAGGAAATTTTTGATGGCAAATCGCCGGATGAGTTTGATGAGGAGACTCTTACGACAATCAACAAGTTCTTCGAGAACAGCCTGAACGTATCAGAGACTTCCCGACAGCTTTACATCCACCGCAATACACTGGTATACCGCCTGGATAAGCTCCAGAAGAGCACGGGATTGGATCTGCGGGTGTTTGAGGATGCGATCACATTTAAGATTGCCCTGATGGTTGTAAAATATATGAAATACATGGAAAACCTGGATTATTAAGCCAAATTGCTGTGGCGGGGAGGAAGATTGCCTTTGCCGCAGCAATTTCATTTGGAGAATTGAAAAAGAGGATTTACGCATGATAGAGGTTAAAAATCTCACCAAGACGTACAAGACGGGGAATAAAGCCTTAAAGGGAATCAATATTCAGATTCAGGACGGCGAGTTTGTTTTCATCATGGGACGAAGCGGTTCCGGCAAATCGACGCTTTTAAAGCTTCTTTTGAAGGAGCTGGAGCCGACTTCCGGCCAGATTATCGTCAACGATATGGATCTGGAAAAGATGCCGAGACGCTACATCCCGAAGTACCGCAGACGGCTGGGAATGGTGTTTCAGGATTTCCGTCTGTTGAAGGATAAGACGGTATATGAAAATGTCGCGTTTGCACAGCGGGTCATCGGTGTGTCGTCCCGTGAGATCAAGAAAAATGTGCCGGAAATGCTCCGGCTGGTAGGGCTTTCTTCAAAATATAAAGCATACCCGAACCAGCTCTCGGGCGGCGAGCAGCAGCGTGTTGCGATTGCCCGTGCGCTGATCAACTCGCCGGAGATACTTCTGGCGGACGAGCCGACGGGAAACCTGGATGTACATAATTCCATGGAGATCATGGAGCTTCTGGAGGAGATAAACCGGCGCGGGACGACGGTGCTTGTGGTAACACACAGCCGGGAGATCGTAGCAGAGATGGGAAAACGTGTGATCACGCTGACGCGCGGCGTGCTGACGGGAGATCAAAAAGGCGGTATCTGGCATGAAAATTAGTACATTGATTTACTGCACCAAGGAGGGCATGCGCAATATCATCCGGAATATCTGGTTTTCACTGGCGTCGGTGGCGATTATTTCGGCATGTATTTTCCTGTTCTGTATGTTTTTTGGCTTGATTGCCAACGTACAGTATATGGTGCGGAATGCAGAATCTACAGTAGGAATCACGGTTTTCTTCAATGAAGATATGAGTGAGGACGATATACAGAAAATCGGGGATGAGATACGCGCCCGCGATGAGGTCAAGGAAGTAAAGTATGTTTCTGCCGAGGAGGCATGGGAGAATTTTAAGAAAGAATATTTTAAGGGAGTCGAGAATCTGGCAGAAGGATTTGCGGATGACAACCCGTTAGCCGGTTCGGCGTCCTACGAGATCTATCTGAAAGACATTGACATGCAGGATGACATGGTTGCATGGCTTGGCACGGTGCAGGGAATCCGGAAGATCAATTATTCGAGTGATACGGCGTCCGGGCTTTCGAGCTTCAACAAGATGCTGGGACTTTTGTCGGCGGTGATCATCGCTATTCTGCTGGCAGTTGCTATCTTCCTTATCAGCAATACGATCACGACGGCAGCTGCATTTAGACGGGAGGAAAACCGGATCATGCGCCTGATCGGTGCGACGAATTTCATGATCCGTGCGCCGTTCGTTGTACAGGGTGTGATGATCGGTCTGGTTGGCGCGCTGATTCCGCTGGCGATCACGTATTTTCTGTACCGCCAGGCGGTTGTATATATGATGGAACGGTTTGATATCTTGTCGAACCTGATTGAATTTATCCCGATTCAGACCATTTTCCCGAGCATGGTAGCCGTGGCGATGGCGCTGGGCGTGGGAATCGGTTTTGTCGGAAGTTTCTTTACGATCCGCAGACATTTAAAGGTGTAAGAAACATTGGCGGCTGCTGTAGGAGAATGCGGCGGCAGCGGAAATTTGCGGTAAAAAGGATGAGAACATGAAAAAACAGGGATTGAAAATACGTGCGGCTCTGTTCCTTGTGACGGCGGCGCTGGCGTCTTCCCCAGTGCTGACCTCGGTGGCGGCAGCGACGAAAAAGGATGTAAGCAGCGCCAAGGATAAGAAAAGCGCCCTGGAACAGGAGAAAAAGAAGACCGAGGAGGCGATCAAAAGCCTTCAGGGGCTGAAAAGTAACACCGAGAGCTATGTCAAGGAGCTGGACACGAAGATGAATGATCTGCAGTCGCAGGTCACGAAGCTGGAAAATAATATTTCCAGCAAGCAGAAAAGCATCGATGAGACGGCGGTAAAGCTGGAAGAAGCGCAGAAAACCGAAAAAAAGCAGTATGCTTCGATGAAAATGCGTATCAAATATATGTATGAGAAGGGCGACAGCAGCTACTTAAATCTGCTTCTGGAAGCCCGTTCGCTCTCGGAGCTTTTAAACCGGGCAGAGTATGTTTCAAAGATTTCGGAGTATGACCGGAAGATGCTCGACCAGTATGTGGCGACGAAAGAGTCCATCGCGGACAGTAAGAAAAAGCTGGAGACGGAGAAGGCGGAGCTGCAGGAGATGAAGACGCAGACGGAGGCAAAGCAGGATTCGGTCCAGCTTCTCCTGAATGAGAAAAATAAAGAACTCCAGAACGTCAACGCGCAGATCGGCGAGAAATCAGCGCAGGCGAAAGCGTATGAGGACGATATCAAGGCGCAGGAAGCCAAGATCGTGCAGATGGAGGCGGAGATTAAGAAGAAGGAAGCGGAAGAGGCGGCGAAAAAAGCGGCAGAGGAAGCTGCCAGAAAAGCCGCCGCAGCGGGAAAGACGAATAATTCGACCGCGAAAGGGAATACTGGCAGTACGACTACTACTTCGACGGGAAGTTCTTCGCTGCGCTGGCCGTGCCCTGCAAGCGGACGCATTACATCTGGATTCGGAAAACGTAAATCACCGACGGCGGGCGCGTCCTCGAACCATAAGGGCATTGATATCAGCGCTTCGACCGGCAGCAGCATCGTGGCAGCCGCCGGAGGAACGGTTTCGATTGCAACCTACAGTTATTCGGCTGGAAATTATGTTGTGGTCAACCATGGAAATGGACTTTCAACCGTGTATATGCACTGTTCCCAGCTTCTGGTATCGGCAGGGGATACGGTAAAAGCCGGACAGACGATCGCGAAGGTAGGTTCGACCGGATATTCGACAGGTTCTCATCTGCATTTTGCAGTCCGCAAGAACGGAAGTTATGTAAACCCTTCGAGCTATGTAAGTCCGTAGTGTGGAAAGTATCAGGTGGCTGCAAAAGATGAAATCCGGGTAACTGTTCAGTAGGTCTGCGCATTTACTGCGCTGACCGTACGAAAACATGGACCAGCAGGCAAAAATCCCATTGCCGTAGGCAATTTTTGATGGATTTTTGCGCGTGACTGTGAAGGTACTGAACAGTTACAAATCCGGAAGGAATAGACAGGAATCAGGAGGCATAAGAGATGGACAGTAAAAATAAATTCTGGCGCGGTGTGATGGTCGGTGTGCTGGTGACAGCACTGGTGTGTCTGATCACGGTCGGTGCTTCGGCGGGGATTTACATGTTTGGACGCCGTGTGATCGATAACCAGACACAGGTACAGGTACAGACTGAGGGAACACCGTCGCAGGCACAGGAGCCGGTCAATTTTGAGAATGTCACGAAAAAGCTGGAGCAGATACAGGATATTATCGATAAAAAGTACCTGTTTGAGGAAAAAATTGATACATCCGAGGAGGAAGCCGGCATTTATCAGGGCTTTTTGAGTGGTTTAAATGATCCGTATGCGGTTTACTATACGCCGGACGAGCTGACAAGCTTCCTGGATGAGACAAATGGTTCTTACTGCGGCATCGGCGCTCTGGTATCCCAGAATGTCCAGACCGGCGTCAGCACGATCGTGCGCGTCTTTGAGGGCAGCCCGGCCGAGGAGGCAGGCATCCTTCCGGGTGATGCGCTTTATAAGGTAGACGGCACCGAGGTGATTGGCATGGATCTGTCGCTTCTGGTCAATAATTACGTCAAGGGCGAGGAAGGCAGCCAGCTGACGATCACGGTTTATCGTGAAAATAGCGACGAGTACAAGGATATCACCCTGACCCGCCGACCGATCGATGTGCAGACGGTGTCAGGCAAGATGCTGGATGAAGAGATCGGATATATTTCCGTTGCGGAGTTTGACCGTGTGACTGCCGATCAGTTTAAATCCAAGATCGAGGAACTGCAGGGCGAGGGCATGAAGCGCCTGATCATCGATCTGCGGAACAACCCGGGCGGCGAGGTGACGACGGTTGTCTCAATGGCGGATTATATCCTGAAGGATGGCGGACGGATCCTGACCGTGGCAAATAAGAAGGGCACGGAGGAGACATACGACGCTGAGGATGGACACAGCCTGGAGATCCCGATGGTTGTGCTGGTAAATGGCAATTCCGCCAGCGCGTCGGAGGTATTTACCGGTGCGATGAAGGATTACGGCGTGGCGACGATCGTCGGAACGAAGACTTTCGGTAAAGGTATCGTGCAGACGCTGATGCCGCTTTCGGATGGAAGCGCGATTAAGCTGACGACCGACCATTATTATACGCCGAATGGAAATGATATCCATGGAAAAGGCATCGAGCCAGATCTCGAGGTGGAGCTGGATGAAGAGGCGGCGCAGGAAGTCGTGATTCCAGAGGAGAAGGATAATCAGCTGCAGAAGGCGGTTGAGGTTGTGAAGGGAAAGTAACTTCTTATTTACACGACCCCGAAACTTACGGCACTTTCGGTTTCAAAAGTGCCTATCCGTGAACAGTAACTTTAAAAGTATCGAGAAAAATAAGTGCGTTAGATCCTGAAACAGCTTGAAAAAGTGGCAGTTTCAGGATTTAACGCTTAAAGTCGTGTCTGTTTTGGCTTTTTGAGAAAGACGATGAGTGAAGAATCTGGTATTTTTGATACTATAGAAAAAGAGGGAGAAATAGAATTATGTATGTAATTGCAGGACTTGGAAATCCGGGAAGAGAATATGAGGGAACCCGCCACAATGTGGGATTTATGACGCTGGATGCGCTGGCAGACAAGTATAACATTGATGTCCGGGAGAAAGCATTTAAGGGACTGATCGGAAAAGGCATGATCGAGGGAAATAAGGTCATTCTGGTAAAGCCGCAGACGTATATGAACCTGAGCGGCGAGTGCATCCGTCAGGTGATGGATTATTATAAGGTAGATCCAGCGGAGTTTATCGTGATTTATGACGATATCAGCCTGGTTCCGGGCGGCATCCGGATCCGCAAAAAAGGCAGCGCGGGCGGCCACAATGGAATCAAAAATATCATCGCCCATCTGGGAACACAGGAATTTCCACGCGTGCGGATCGGTGTGGGCGAGAAGCCGGCGCGCATGGATCTGGCAGACTATGTGCTGGGACATTTTCCGAAAGAGGAAGCCGAAACGATGACGACGGCGTTTAAGGACGGTGCGGCGGCAGTCGTGGATATGATGACAGAGGGCGTTGAGGCGGCGATGAACCATTTTAACGGCGCGGCGCGCGGGGAGAAGGAGAAGCTAGAGAAGCAGAA
The DNA here is from genome assembly GCF_003481065.1 of Clostridium sp. TF11-13AC. Classification (NCBI taxonomy): domain Bacteria; kingdom Bacillati; phylum Bacillota; class Clostridia; order Eubacteriales; family Clostridiaceae; genus Clostridium; species Clostridium sp. TF11-13AC. The sequence goes on along the minus strand of NZ_QUKJ01000011.1, from coordinate 16,997 downwards.
GGCGGAGAGGAAGGAGGAAGTCAAGACACAATGAGCGATTTATTTGCAAATCCGTTAGAGGAGATGATCGAGTTCCAGGATCTCAAGACGGATTTACAGCGCGGACAGGGACCGCTTCTTGTCACGGGATGCCTGGATTCGCAGAAGGTGCATCTGCTGTCCGAGCTTTCGGATCTGACGCCCTGGAAGCTGATTGTCACCTACGATGATTCGAGGGCGCGGGAGATCTGTGAGGATTACCGGTGCTTTGATACGGATATTTCGCTGTACCCGGCGAGGGATCTGCTGTTTTATACGTCGGATATCCACGGAAACCTGCTGACGAAACAGCGGATTCAGGTCATGCGGCGGGTTCTGGAGAGTTCCGGCGGCGTGGTGGTCACGACGATCGACGGGCTGATGGAACATCTGCTGCCGCTTGCGTGGATGAAAGAGCGGAGTCTCACGATCGGGGCAGAAGATGTGGTCGAGGTCGGGAAGCTGACGCACGCCCTGGCAGAAATGGGATATGAGAAGGTTGCGCAGGTTGAGGGATCAGGGCAGTTTTCGGTGCGCGGCGGTATCATTGACATTTTCCCGCTGACGGAGGAGGTGCCGTACCGGATCGAGCTGTGGGGCGACGAGGTCGATTCGATCCGTACCTTCGACCCGGAAAGCCAGCGCTCGATCGAGCAGGTGGACGAGGCAGTGATCTATCCGGCGACGGAGATGGCGCTGACGCCGGAGCAGATTCAGGATGGAACCGAGGCGATCGAGAAAGACCGCAGGAAATACGTGAAAAAGCTCCGGGATGCTATGAAGACGGAAGAGGCGTACCGGATGGATTCGGCTGTCTCGGAGGTCTTAGAGGGGCTTCGCGAGGGCTTCCGGGTGCATGGGCTGGGAAGCTATATCCGGTATTTCTGCAAGGAAACGGTATCGTTTTTAAACTATTTTCCAGTCGATGAGCTGACGATTTTCCTGGATGAGCCGCTGCGCTTGAAGGAAAAAGCAGAGACGACCGAGACGGAGTTCCGGGAGAGCATGTCGCACCGTCTCGAGGGCGGCTATCTGCTTCCGGGGCAGACTTCCTTCCTCTATTCGGCGAAGGAGACGCTGGCGATGGCAATGCGTCCGCGCACTCTTTTACTGCTGGGGCTGGATCAGAAGCTCTCCGGCATGACGGTTAAGAAAAAATACAGTCTGAGCGTTAAAAATGTCAATTCCTACCAGAATGGATTTGAGCTTTTAATCAGCGATCTGGCGCGCTGGAAGAAGGAAAAATACCGGGTGGTATTGTTGGCTGGTTCGCGGACGCGCGCGAGCCGTCTGGCGGGCGATCTGCGGGAGTATGATTTAAGTGCCTTCTGCCCGGATGAGGGCGAAAACACCGTGAAACCGGGTGAAATCCTGGTGACTTACGGAAAGCTGCATCGGGGATTTGAATATCCGCTGATTAAGTTCGTCGTGATCACCGAGGGAGACATGTTCGGCGGCGGACGGGGGCGGAAAAAGAAGAAAAAGACCTCCTACCAGGGTAAGAAAATCCAGAGCTTTTCCGAGCTTTCGATCGGCGATTATGTGGTGCATGAGAGCCACGGACTCGGCATTTACCGGGGCATTGAGAAGATCGAGCAGGACAAGGTCGTCAAGGATTACATCAAGATTGAGTACCGCGACGGCGGTAATCTTTACCTTCCGGCGACACGCCTGGAGGGAATCCAGAAATATGCCGGTTCGGATGCCAGGACGCCGAAGCTCAATAAACTGGGCGGAATGGAATGGAATAAGACGAAGAGCAAGGTGCGCGGTGCGGTCCGTGATATTGCAAAGGATCTCGTCGAGCTTTATGCAGCGCGTCAGCGGAGCGAGGGCTACCAGTATGGACCGGATACGGTCTGGCAGAGGGAATTTGAGGAAATGTTCCCGTTTGAGGAGACGGAGGATCAGCTGGAGGCGATCGAGGCGACAAAAAAAGACATGGAAAGCCGCCGCATCATGGACCGCCTGATCTGCGGAGACGTTGGATACGGCAAGACGGAGATCGCGCTCCGGGCGGCATTTAAGGCGATTCAGGAGGGGAAGCAGGTTGTGTATCTGGTGCCGACCACAATTTTGGCGCAGCAGCATTACAATACCTTTGTGCAGAGGATGAAGGATTTCCCAGTGCGGGTCGATATGCTGTCGCGTTTCCGCACGGCGGGCGAGCAGAAAAAAACGCTGGAAGATCTGAAAAAAGGGCAGGTGGACGTCGTGATCGGAACACACCGCGTCCTTTCTAAGGATGTTGTCTTTAAAAATCTGGGGCTTCTGATCATCGATGAGGAACAGCGCTTCGGTGTGGCACATAAGGAAAAGATCAAGAAACTAAAGGAAAATGTAGACGTTCTGACGCTGACGGCGACGCCGATTCCGCGTACCCTGCATATGAGTCTCATTGGCATCCGGGATATGAGTGTCCTGGAGGAACCGCCGGTGGACCGCCTGCCGATTCAGACCTACGTCATGGAGTACAACGACGAGATGGTGCGCGAGGCGATTCACAGGGAGCTGGCGCGGGGCGGACAGGTATATTATGTCTACAACCGTGTCAACAACATCGACGAGGTGGCAAACCATGTGGCGGCTCTGGTGCCGGAGGCAAACGTCGTGTTCGCCCACGGGCAGATGCACGAACATGAACTGGAAAAAATTATGCTGGATTTCGTCGAGGGCAATATCGACGTTCTGGTGTCCACGACCATCATTGAGACGGGACTGGACATTCCGAATGCGAACACGATCATCATCCACGACGCCGATCGGCTGGGGCTGTCGCAGCTCTACCAGATCCGCGGTCGCGTCGGACGTTCCGGGCGGACTTCGTATGCGTTTCTCATGTACCGGCGCGACAAGCTGCTGCGTGAGGAGGCGGAAAAACGTCTGCAGGCGATCCGTGAATTTACGGAGTTGGGAAGCGGTATCAAGATTGCGATGCGCGATCTGGAGCTGCGCGGCGCCGGAAATCTTCTGGGCGCGGAACAGCACGGTCACATGCAGGCGGTCGGTTATGACCTGTACTGCAAGCTTTTAAACGAGGCGGTGCTGGCGCTTCGCGGTGAGAACGAAGCCGAGGATTTCGAAACGGTGGTGGACTGCGACATCGACGCGTATATTCCGCCGTCCTACATCCGCAATGAATATCAGAAACTCGACGTTTACAAGCGGATTTCCGGTATTGAGAACCAGGAAGAGTACATGGATATGCAGGATGAGCTGATCGACCGCTTTGGCGAGATTCCACGTTCGGTGGAGAACCTGTTAAAGATCGCCGATCTAAAAGCGCTTGCTCATCAGGCGGGCGTCGTGGAGGTCGATGTGAAGAAGCAGGATATCACGATCCAGATGTACCAGAAAGCCAATCTGGACGTCTCCGGCATTCCGGCGCTGATGGAGAAGTACAAGGGCACGCTGACCTTCAGGACGGGCGATGTACCGTCGTTCTATTACCGCGATGTGCGGCAGAAACATACGGACTGCGAGACGATGCTTGTGAAGGCGCGGGAGATTCTTTCCGGGCTCGCGGCGCTGGCGAAAGAGTAGTTTTTAATTGTGTAGAAAAGATTGAAAGTATATTTGAAATGAAAATATATTTTTAATATTGACATATATAATCAAAGATGATAATATATAATCAAATTAAAGCTTGTTTACTAAATTTAAAGAAGGGAGGGATTCCAATGCAGCAAAAATGTGGGATGCTCATTAATAATGTGAATAACGTTAAGAGGTGGTTTTATGAAAAAAATTATGAGTATTTTATTGTCGATAGTTATGTCAACTTCATTGGTAATCCCAACATTTGCGGAAGCGCCGCCATATTCAATAGATAAAGTGGCAACAAAGGTTGTGATTGATCAACATGAATTGAGAGATATTTATGATAAATATGCTTCGGTAACGGATGAAACTGTTGTGGAAGATATGTTAATGGAAGATTTTGGTTTTTCAAGATCGGAAGTTAAAGAATTATTGGAAGTAAGCAAAAGTGGTAGTGGAGGATCTACAGGTGCTTCGAGGGCATCTAGTATAACTGGAAGATTACCAGCAACAGCTGCTATAGGAACCGTTGTAAATATTGTGTATACAATTGATTTGCAAGAAATGAAAGATTTAGCGACAATAACTAATTTTATCGCAAGACAGGTAGGCGGAGCAGGAGCAGGGGTAGCAGTGGCAGCACTTGTTGCTAAAACAGTTTTAGCAGCTGCACAAAAGGGTGGCATAAACTATGCAAAAGTTACAATATCTTATACATATGGCTATAATAATGATGGAGTATTAGGGTGGACGCCAGGTTATACCAAGTATGAGTATTGGTAATAAAAAAGGGAGATGCAATGAAAGAGAATAGAGTATCAAATGAATTCCGTCAAGGAAGAGAAGCAACGTTTGCCGCTTTATTAATGGAACTGTGTCTTTGTGGGGAGCGAATTGCTTCCATAATGGGAATTAGAAATTGGTATGATCAGGTGGGAACTGTTAGAATTTTTCTTTGTATTTTGATTTTTTGTTATTATTATATAATTAAAAAACCAAGATTATTAGATACGCCTGAATGGTATGAGCTAATGAAAAAAGATAGAGTGATTTATGGAATGTGGATCTTGGAAATGATAATATTAGTTAGTAGTATTGGAACTTGAGTGAAAAACAAAGGGGGCGTCAGTTGCTCCCTTTGTTTCTATAAATTATGAGATTGGGAATTTTATGAAGAATAATTATTTAAGTGAACGAGAAATGAATGTTATGCAGGTTTTGTGGAAGTATGAAAAACCCATGACGGTGACAGAAATTGTAGAATCTGAAAAAGAATTGACAACGCCAACAGTCCATACTGTGTTAAGAAAATTGCTTGATAAGGGTTATGTTCAGGTTATTGATACAGTTCAGACTGGAAAAGTTTTTGCTAGGCGATATAAAGCGAAAAAGACTCAGGATGAAGAAATAGAAGAAAAAATAGAAAAATGTATGAAAAATTCTAGAAATCCTATGTCCTTTGTAAATACAATAACAGCAGCTTTGTTGAATGGAGCAGTAGATGAAGAGTCGGTTATTGACGAATTAGAACGTATAGTTCAAAAAAGAAAAAAAGAGATTTTATGAAAATAACATATACATCAATTTTATCGGCAATATGTAGTTCAATTTTGCTATTGGGTTTTTTGTCGGTTTATATATGGAAAAAGCAAGAAAATTATAGCTTGTATGAAGTAAAATTACTTATTTTTTGCACTGTACTAACAGGAGTAAGATTATTTTTTCCAATAGATATTTGCGGAATAAGTCATACGATAGGAATAAAAATATTATATCCAGAACTTTGTCGCTTTATGCGGGGGAAAATAGGATTTTTAAGTCATTTTTCTGTACTTTTTTTGATTAGTTTACTTGGAAGTTTTCTTATCTTAGTGCAAAAAAGTTTATCATATATATCATTTATAAAATTAATAAAAGAAATAAGACCGATAGAGTATATTCGTGTTAAAAAGTATAAAAAAGTGAAAAAAATACCAATATTGAAAGTTGATAGTATAGAAGATTCATTTATTGTTGGTATAAAAAATCCGTATATAATAATACCGAATATAGATGAAGAAACAAAAAAAATAGTACTCTTGCATGAAGTGGGACATTACATTAAAAGAGATTTATTTTTAAAGTGTTTTTTTGAAATATTATGTCTTTTATACTGGTGGAATCCGTTAGTATACATAGTTCGGTATTATTTTTCTAACATATTAGAAATAAGAAATGATTTAATTGTTTGTAATGAGTTATCTGAAATAGAAAAAATTCATTATGTTGAAATATTGTTAAAAATGTCTAGGACAAAAGCGTTAAAAAGGAGAGGAACACTATCTTTTTTTAATGGAAGTTTTTTGAAAATTAGAATTTCTTCTATATTGAATGAAGAACAAAAAAAACAGGTCAATATTAAGTTGTTCTTTTTCTTAATTGCTATTATATTGTCTGGTACAATAGTAATAGAACCAGTAGCTGATTTGAAGTTGCATGCACCGTATTTTGAAGAAGATGATATAGTCAAAAAAAATAACTTTTTTGTAAAGACAGAAAACGGGTATGAATTATATATGAATGGTACATATATAGGAACATTGGATGAAATACCAAATGAATTAAAGAATATTAATATTAGGAGGAAATAAAAATGAAAAAAACGATCAGAATTTTAGCAGTAATAATTGCTATGACATGTATTTTTTCAGGGACTGCGTTTGCACAAGAGAAAGAGGTGGCTGTTGAAAAATCGAGTTCAATAGCTAGAGCAGATGTTATAAAATATGTTTATAAAGTTGAAAACGGGAAATTATATAGAAGATTATATAATTATTCTAAGGATACGTGGCTGGGAGATTGGGAACTGTGTGACTAAAGTAATAATATGATAATTATATTTAATAAATATGTACACTACTTTTTACGCTTTGAATTTAAAGTAATGTAAAAATTTTATAGCGTGAAGTTTGAAGTTGAGAAATTGCCTTGACAAATAATAAATTTCGCTTATAATACAGAATATACTCAATAACCTTACAAAGGCAATGAAGGGAACAAGTAGAGATCCGCAGGAGAGCGCACAGAAAGCAGCCGGATGATGAGAGGCGCGCGTGAACCGGATATTCGAATACATCCCGGAGCTTCGCACCGAAGAATCTAAAATCGGATCCGATGAAAAGGCTGCGTGGAAAATGTGCGGCGGTTGATTTGGTAGGCTGCGACGTGAGAGACACACGTTATCCGGTCACGGTATCAGAGGGTACCGGCAGAGGCAGATGGGCGCGAGCTGTCTGCGAACAAAGGTGGTAACACGGGAATTTTGCCCCGTCCTTTTTGGAGGACGGGGCTTTTTTATTTTATAGAAAAATGTGTCTTGTGAAATCACAGACGTTCCAAAGTACCTTTATTGTTCTGTTTTGAGAATGATTTTCGGAGAGAAAATAAAGGATGAATCGGATGTATTTTTGAAAAAAGGAATCCCGTGGAGAAGCAAAACGAGTAAGCAAAATTATTTTTTATAAAAAGGAGTAAACAGGAAAATGCAGATTTACGAAGAATTAGTAGCCAGAGGTCTGATCGCCCAGGTTACAAACGAAGAAGAGATCAAAAAACTGGTCAACGAAGGAAAAGCCGTTTTCTACATCGGTTTTGACCCGACCGCAGACAGCCTTCATGTAGGACATTTCATGGCACTGTGCCTGATGAAACGTCTGCAGATGGCAGGCAACAAGCCGATCGCATTACTTGGCGGCGGCACCGGCATGATCGGCGATCCGTCCGGACGTACGGATATGCGCCAGATGCTGACACCGGAGACGATCCAGCATAACTGCGACTGCTTCAAAAAGCAGATGAGCCGTTTCATCGATTTCTCTGATGACAAGGCGCTCTTAGTCAACAACGCAGAGTGGCTGATGAATCTGAATTATGTAAACTTACTGCGCGAGGTTGGTCCGCATTTCAGCGTCAACCGTATGCTGACCGCTGAGTGCTATAAGCAGAGAATGGAGAGAGGTTTAAGCTTCTTAGAGTTCAACTACATGATCATGCAGAGCTACGATTTCTACATGCTGTACCAGAAATACGGCTGCAACATGCAGTTCGGCGGCGACGATCAGTGGAGCAATATGTTAGGCGGTACCGAGCTGATCCGCAGAAAGCTTGGCAAGGACGCACACGCGATGACCATCACCCTGCTGTTAAACTCCGAGGGCAAGAAGATGGGCAAGACCCAGTCCGGCGCTGTATGGCTGGATCCGAACAAGACCTCCCCGTTCGAGTTCTACCAGTACTGGAGAAACGTCGCTGACGCGGACGTATTAAAATGCCTGCGTATGCTGACCTTCCTGCCGCTTGAGCAGATCGATGAGATGGATAAATGGGAAGGCAGTCAGTTAAATACTGCAAAAGAGATCCTGGCTTACGAGCTGACCAAGCTGGTACACGGCGAGGAAGAGGCTGAGAAGGCACAGGCAGCAGCGAAAGCACTGTTTTCCAGCGGAAATGCAGCGAATATGCCGACCTACGAGCTGACGGAGGATGATTTTAACGGTGATGAGATCGATATTCTCTCCATCCTGCAGAAATCCGGTCTGGCTCCGTCCCGTTCCGAGGCAAGAAGAAATGTCGAGCAGGGCGGTGTGTCCGTAGATGGAAACCAGGTAAAAGATATCAAGGCAGTCTTCACGAAGGATCAGCTTTCCGGCGAAGGAATGGTTGTCAAGAGAGGTAAGAAGAACTTTAAGAAGGTTGTTCTGAAGTAGGATGTCTGGGGAAATTCACCTGCCTTGTTTGAGAGCAGAATGAAACTCAGTATAAAAATCAGAATCACGCCGCCGGCGATCTCTGCCCGGACTTTCAAGCAAAGTCTGAAGAGATGTCCGGCGGCGGTTCTGATCATGGAGAGAAACAGAGCAGATCAGAAACCATATCTTACATTCACTCCCACAAAAATTACCCAAATTTTACATAAACGATACTAAAACATGATTTCTGTAAATTCAGGAATCTTTTATACTGCGTACTGTAAGAAATCAAGGATAAAAAACTCTGAGAGAAAAAAGAGAGAGGAAAGAGGGATTTTATTATGAAGAAAAATATTCAGAAAACAATCGCAGTATTAGGAGCAGCCGTTCTGGCAACTGGAATGGTAGGATGTGGTTCCAGCAATACAAATACAAGTGCAGCAGACACAAGCGCAGACAGCAGCGCAGCTGAAAGTGGTGCAGCAGCAGATACAACCGAGAACAGCGCAGATGCAAAAAATTTGAGTGGTTCTATCACCCTGGCAGGTTCCACTTCGATGGAGAAATTTGCAAATGCACTGGCAGAAACGTTCATGGAGAAATATCCGAACGTGACTGTACAGGCTGAATTTACCGGCTCTTCCGCAGGTATCGAGTCCGTGCTGTCAGGTCAGTGTGATGTCGGTGATTCTTCCAGAGCATTAAAGGATGATGAGAAAGCAAAAGGTGCTGTTGAAAATATCGTAGCCATCGATGGTATCGCCGTTGTCGTTGACCCGTCCAACGCTGTAGATGGTCTGAGCAAGGATGACCTGACCGGCATTTACGACGGAAGCATCACAAACTGGAAGGATGTAGGCGGCAGCGATATGCCGATTGTCGTAGTCGGACGGGAAGCAGGTTCCGGTACTAGAGGCGCATTTGAGGAGCTGCTGGGTCTGGAAGATGCCTGCAAATATGCAAACGAGCTGGATTCCACCGGTGCAGTTATGGCAAAAGTAGCATCTACACCGGGTTCCATCGGATACGTTTCCCTGGATGTAGTCGATGATACCGTTAAGGCAGTTAAACTGGATGATGTAGAGCCGACGGAGGAGAACATCAAGGCAGGCAGCTATTTCTTGAGCCGTCCATTCGTTATGGCAACCAAGGGAGAAATTTCTGAGCAGAATGAGCTGGTACAGGCGCTGTTTGACTATGTATACTCTGCAGAAGGCGATGACCTGATTAAATCGGTAGGTCTGATTACTACGAAGTAAGAAACTGCATCGGAATTTGTGAATATGGATAAAATTACCGGTGAAAACAGGTAAGGATAGAAAAATCAGTAATTCACGAATATATATAATATTGAATAGATTCAAATAATATCGAGTCGCTTGCAGTCAAGCCGCAGAAAGGAAACTCTGCTTTGACCGAAAGCGGCTCGCTGTTCAATCCGAGACAGGAGAGACATATGCACGAAAAGAAATTTACCATTTTTGGAAGCCATGCCACGAAATCAGCGGTAGAGAGGGCAGCGGAAATTATTTTTACCGCCTGCGGCCTGCTGGCGGTGGTGGCAGTTTTTTCAATTACCTTATACATGATTATCAGCGGTACTCCGGCACTTTTTAAGGTGGGGGTTCCGGAAATCTTATTTGGAACCGTCTGGAAGCCGACTGGAAATCCGGCGTCTTTCGGAATCCTCTACGTTATTTTAACCTCCATCGTCGGAACCTTTCTGGCGATCCTGATCGGTGTTCCGATTGGGCTGTTTACCGCCATCTTTCTGGCAGAGGTTGCGCCGCCGAAGGTAGCGGCAGTGGTCCGCCCGGCAGTTGAGCTTCTGGCAGGTATTCCGTCGGTTATCTACGGACTCTTAGGAATTTTGATTTTAAATCCCCTGATGTATAAGCTGGAAATGAAACTCTTTGCCGGTTCCACGACGCATCAGTTTACCGGCGGTGCGAACCTGATATCAGCGGTTCTGGTTCTGGCAATCATGATTCTTCCGACTGTCATCAATATCAGTGAAGCGTCGCTTAGGGCAGTCCCGAAACATTTAAAAAGCGCATCGCTGGCGCTCGGTGCAACGCATATCCAGACGATTTTCAAAGTAATCGTTCCGGCGGCGCACTCCGGCATCATCACGGCGGTGGTTTTAGGCTGCGGACGTGCGATCGGGGAGGCAATGGCGATCAGCCTGGTATCTGGAAGTTCAGTCAATCTGCCGCTTCCATTTAACTCCGTCCGCTTCCTGACGACCGCGATCGTGGCGGAAATGTCTTATTCTGAGGGGCTTCACCGGGAAGTGCTCTTTACCATCGGTCTGGTGCTGTTCGTGTTTATCATGTTTATCAACACGGTGCTCAGCCGGATGTTTGTGAAGGAGGGCGGCGCAGATGACCGATAATAGAATGAAAAGTATTTACCAGAAGCGCACCCGCATCGGGGACAATATCTTAAAAGCGCTGATTTATCTGGCAGCTGGCGTGGCGATCGCGCTGTTAGTTGGCATCATGGGGTATGTGTTTGTGCGTGGTCTGCCGCAGGTTTCCTGGCAGCTTCTGTCCACGGTACAGAGCTCCCTCAAGGGCACCTTTGGTATTCTGGGAAATATCATCAACACGATTTACATCATTGTAATTACCCTTATCATTGCAGCGCCGATCGGAATCGGCTCCGCCATTTATCTGAACGAATACGCAAAGCCGGGAAAACTGGTGCGGACGATTGAATTTACAACCGAGATCCTGTCCGGTATTCCGTCGATTATTTTTGGCTTGTTCGGTATGGTCTTTTTCGGAATGACGCTGAAGCTGGGCTATTCGGTTCTGACCGGATCCTTCACGCTTACCCTGATGGTGCTTCCGCTGATTACGCGGAACACACAGGAAGCACTCAAAACCGTTCCGGACAGCTACCGCAGCGGCGCGCTGGGAATCGGTGCAACGAAATGGTATATGATCCGGACAATCCTGCTGCCGAGCGCGGCACCGGGTATTCTGACCGGCGTCATTCTTTCGATTGGACGTATCGTGGGAGAGTCGGCGGCGCTTCTGTTTACTGCCGGAAGCGGCTTCCAGCTTCCGAAAAACCTGTTTGGAAAACTGTTTGAATCGAGTGGCACGCTGACCATCCAGCTCTACCTGTCGATGCAGAAAGCAAAATACGATCAGGCGTTTGGAATCGCGGTCGTGCTTCTGATTATCGTGCTGGGAATCAACCTGCTGACGAGATTTTTGACCAACCGGTTTGATGTGACAAAATTAAAATAAAGTAAAAAATGAGGAAATGATATGGAGACAAAAATTTCTACGTCGGATTTGAATCTGTACTATGGAAACAATCATGCATTAAAAAATATCAATCTGGATATATATGAAAATCAGATCACAGCGTTTATCGGACCGTCCGGCTGCGGTAAGTCTACCTATTTAAAGACATTGAACCGCATGAACGATCTGGTGCCGAATGTGACAATCAATGGAAAGGTGTGGATCGACGGCGAGGATATTTACGATCCGAAGGTCGATACGACGCTTCTTCGCAAGAAGGTTGGCATGGTATTTCAGCAGCCGAACCCATTTCCGATGAGTATTTATGACAATATCGCGTATGGACCGCGGATCCACGGTATCAAGGGAAAGCCAGAGCTGGATGCGATCGTAGAGAAGAGTCTGCGCGGCGCGGCCCTGTGGGATGAGGTCAAGGACCGCCTGAAACGTTCTGCACTGGGACTTTCCGGCGGACAGCAGCAGCGTCTGTGCATCGCACGTGCGCTGGCGGTTGAGCCGGAGATTCTTCTTATGGATGAGCCGACCTCGGCACTGGACCCGATTTCCACGCTGAAAATCGAGGATCTGATGGGCGAACTCAAGAAGAATTATACCGTTGTTATCGTTACCCATAATATGCAGCAGGCGACCCGTATTGCGGACTATACGGCATTTTTCCTGGTAGGAGAGGTGGTCGAGTATGCGCCGACGACGGATCTGTTCTCGCATCCGCGAGAAAAAAAGACGGAAGACTACATTACCGGACGGTTTGGATGATAGGCGTAAGATTGAGGATTTAAAAATAAGTAGAAAATCAGTTTACTGTTCAGAAGTGGAAAATTTCTGGGCAGAAAACAGGGGAGATGGAGAGGAGATACGGGATGGCGACGAGAGAGGCATTTATACAGGAGTTAGAAGGGCTGAATCAGGAATTGAACGCGATGAGCCAGATGGTGCAGGATGCGATTGACAGTAGTTTTCAAGCGCTTACCGAGCATAATGAAGAGCTGGCACAGAAGGTCATCAAAGGAGACCGGGATGTGGACAATATGGAGCGAAAGATCGAGACACACTGCCTGATGCTGATGTTAAAGCAGCAGCCGGTTGCCAGTGATCTGCGCCATATCTCGACGGCGCTGAAGGTTGTGACCGATCTGGAGCGGATGGGCGATCAGGCGGCGGACATTGCCGATCTGTCCCTGCGTTTGGAGGATGCAGATATTAGTCTTGTAAGCAAACATCTTCCGGCCATGGTGGCAAATGTGAAAACGATGGTAAAGGATGCGATTCACGCGTTTACCCAGCGTGACACCGAGACGGCGGAGACATTCGAACAGAGGGATGATCTGATCGATGCCTTCTTTGAACGGGTAAAACGGGAAGTGATTGAGTTTCTGAAAAAAGACGGGGATAAATCCGATGTGGCAGTCGATCTTTTGATGGTTGCTAAGTATCTGGAGCGAATCGCCGATCACGCGGTCAATGTGTGCGAGTGGACAGAGTTCTCGGATACGGGGGCCGTGGGGGATGTGATGATTCTCTAGGTTTAATTAAAATCCGGGCATGAAAAATGAAAATTAGATGCCTGGATTTTTTCCATTCCGCATAAAATAAATAGAATATGTGGAAATAACGTGGAGTGCGATATATCATGCGTGATATAGTGCTGGAACTTTTAAGTTCATACGGATATGTGGGAATGTTTGCCCTGATTCTAATTGAGAATTTGTTTCCGCCGATCCCGTCGGAAGTGATTTTAACCTTTGGTGGATTTATGACAACATATACACGGATGAACATAGCCGGGGCAGTTCTGGCAGCGACGGCGGGCTCGGTGCTGGGGGCGCTGATTCTGTATGAGCTGGGGCGGCATATTCCCGTGCAGAAGTTTTATGCATTTTTGGGCGGGGCATGGGGAAAACGGCTGGGAGTAGAAGCGGATGATGTGAAAGATGCAGACGGATGGCTGGAGAGAACGGGACGGTCAGCCGTCTTTTTTTGCCGGTTCGTTCCGATCATCCGAAGCCTGATCTCGATTCCGGCGGGGATGGCAAAGATGGAACTGCTGCCGTTTCTCCTTCTGACAACAGCGGGCAGTCTTATCTGGAATACGGTACTCATCGGAGCCGGCGCGGTGGCGGGGGCATCGTGGGAACGTATTCTGGTGCTGTTAAAGACATATTCCCGCTTCGCCGTGATGGGAGCGGGAATCTTGGGATTTGCGGTGGCGTGTGTGTATTTTCGGAAACGATAACAACAGGAGAGTGAAAATTCATGCAGAAAGAGTTTATTCATTCAAGTAAAAATATATCGTGTCATTCTTTACTTCCAGCCGTGCCGTCCCATCGATCACCAGCTGTTCCAGATATGGGCGCAGGTGGCGTTCCTGACGGATGAGCTGGTCGTAGGTACCGATGTGCATTCCGATCAGGCGTCGGCTTTCCTGATAAAATTCATCACGCGTCATTGGTCTCTGCAAAAGCTTTGCCAGCTCTGCGAGACGCAGACGGACAAGATCCATATTTTTGTCCGCCAGTTCCCGGATATTGCCATCAAATGGACCTTTGTGCGATAAAATCCAGTGCTGGTAAGGCAGTTTTGTGATTGCTTCCTTGCTTTCCAGATCCAGACCGACGTGGTCGCAGTATGGAAGCTTGACGTGACGCAGGACATTTTCGGTTAAAAGCGCGTCTCCGGCAAAGCAGACGCCGTCCGGTGTGCCGATGACGATGTGGTCGAGGGAATGCCCTGGCAGATGGTGAACCGGGAAGGTTACGCCGCAGAGTGTCACGGAAGTATCCTCCGGCTGGATGATACAGTCAACCGGGCAGCGCTGCTCGGTGTCGATGGAAATCTTTTCCTCCTCGGAGCGCCCGAAATAATTGGTATACCGTTCCAGCGCCGCCTGGGAGGCGATCAGCCCGGCTTCGCCAAGCGACATAGCCAGTGGAATCTGAAAGGCTTCGCGCAGGCGTTTGCTGTTTCCATGATGGTCGATGTGCGCGTGGGAAACGATCAGCCCCGCCGGGGTCAGCCCGGCGTCTTTCAGAGAGCCGACCAGCTCGTCATATTCCTTTGAGTAACCATTGTCAAACAGGATGCAGCGGGTGTCGTCGATGCGGTAGATGCCGACGGCTGTTTTGCCAAGCAGGCAGTCTGTATTTCCAGAAACGTGTATGAGTTCCACGGAAAGAGTCCTCCTTTTATCATGAATAACACAAAAAGCGACGGCTGAGATATCTCCGCTGTCGCTTTTTAAGAATGCGTCTGATAGGAATCGAACCTACGCCTCAGGCTCCGGAGGCCGGCGCTCTATCCACTGAGCTACAGACGCATTACTTGTATGATACTATAATATTTAGAAAATTGCAAGTTTTTTTTCGGAAATACCGCTTGCCGAGTAACCAAATCACCGCTATAATATTAACAATCGAATAAGTCAGGAGGCGGTCGGGTGGGAGAACCGAAAAAGAAACCGGGACGCAGCCGGAAGAACGGAACGGATTGGGAACTGCGCCGCTATGTGATGCTGCTTGCGGCGGTAATTGTATTGATTCTGATTGGCGCGGTGGCGATGTTTTCCGGGAAAATAACAAACATTCTGGGGAAAAAGGATGGCTTACCGGCAGAAATGGTGGATACAGGCGGATCTGGAATGGTGATTGAGCCGGACACGAAAGAATATATTCAGGACTTTGGCGGATGTATTCTGACAGAGAATGGCGAGCCGGGGATCACAGAGCTGATGAATACTTATTTTCAGGCGGTTTCCGACTGTGATATGGATACGTTTGTGAAGTTGTTTACCTCACAGGATACGAGTGAGGAAGAACACTACCGTCAGGAATTTGAAGAACAGAAGCAGTACATTTCCGGGTACCAGAATGTGAAATGTTATACGACGCCGGGGCTTAGGGACGGTGAGATGGCAGCGTATGTGTATTATGAGATTTTGTATACGGGCGTGGAGACACCGGCACCGAGTCTGGTGCGGATCTATGCGATCCGGGCGGAGGACGGAAGCTGGCAGATCGATGACGGGAAAATGTCCGAAGAGCTGACGCAGTATTTTGAAGAGCTGTCGGTCAATGAGGATGTGCGCCTTCTCAGCAAGCAGACGGATGAAGCAATGGATGCGGCGATGGAGCAGGATGAAGCGCTGAAAGAGCGCGTGGAATTTATGAAACAGGGCGCGTCGTATATGCGGGATGAGACAGAGCCGTCTGCGTCGAATCCTTAAAATGTTTTACTTTGTCTAACTGAATGGAAAAATAAAGAGATTTATAGATAGAAAGAAAAAGAGGCAGAAAGAATGGATGTAAAAGATTTTTATTATGATTTACCACAGGAGCTGATCGCGCAGGATCCGCTGGAAGATCGTTCTTCTTCCCGGCTTTTAGTGCTGGATAAAAAGACGGGTGAGATGCAGCATAAGGTGTTTAAAGATATTGTCAATTATCTTCATCCGGGCGATTGTCTGGTGATCAATGATACGAAGGTTATCCCGGCGCGTCTGATCGGAAGCAAGGAGGGAACGGATGCACATATCGAGATTCTTCTTCTGAAACGTCGTGAGAACGATATCTGGGAGACACTGGTAAAGCCGGGTAAAAAGGCAAAACCGGGAACCGTAATTAATTTTGGCGATGGTTTGTTAAAAGGAACCGTCATTGATGTGGTAGAAGAGGGAAATCGTCTGATTCAGTTCTCCTATGAGGGGATCTTTGAGGAGATTCTTGACCAGCTTGGCCAGATGCCGCTTCCACCGTATATTACACACCGTCTGAAAGATAAAAACCGTTATCAGACCGTTTATGCAGAACATGAGGGATCCGCGGCTGCTCCGACTGCCGGACTTCATTTTACCAAGGAACTGCTGGCACAGATTCAGGAGATGGGAGTGAAGATCGCGCATGTGACACTCCATGTGGGTCTGGGAACCTTCCGACCGGTCAAGGTTTCAAATGTTTTAGATCATCATATGCATTCGGAGTTTTACCGCATCGAAGAAGACGCTGCTAATATGATTAATGAGACGAAGAAAAATGGCGGACGCATTATCTGTGTCGGTACGACAAGCTGCCGGACGCTGGAATCCGCAGCAGCCGAGGACGGCACGATCCGCGCATGCAGCGGCTGGACGGACATTTTCATTTATCCAGGCTACCAGTTCAAGATTCTGGACTGCCTGATCACAAACTTCCACCTGCCGGAGTCCACGCTCGTCATGCTGGTATCCGCACTGGCAGGCAGAGAACATGTGCTCACGGCGTATGAAGAGGCGATCCGGCAGAGATATCGGTTCTTTAGTTTTGGGGATGCTATGTTTATCCAGTAGAGAAAAGGGATGTATGAAAAAGACTCATAGTGAAAGGCTATGGGTCTTTTTATTTCGAAAAATGTTTGAAAAACGGCACACCGCGTTCTCGTTACTTTAGCCTGCAAATAAAAA
>NZ_QUKJ01000010.1:46981-48312 GCF_003481065.1 Clostridium sp. TF11-13AC | reverse complement strand
GAGGTTCTACGCTTCACTGCAGGTACTTTTGCCTCCAGTGAAGACCTTTCCGTTTCCGGCAAGGGTTTTAAAAATTCCCGTATAAAATATCTCGCTCCGATATTATAGGATGCTGACAGGTCGCAGTTATACTGTTTTCCGGTCCGGAAGATACATAGGCTATGGTTCTCCTGGTTTCTTACTACCGCTCCGCTTCCGTCACAGGCCAGCCTGCTGGTGTTCCGGGCACTGACCCTGGACACACGAATTCCGTTCCGATGTGCCTGATGTTCACACGGTTTCTGAATATCCCGCTTTCTCCATAAATGAAGCTTTTGTTTCTTTTTTCCGGATATTTTTCCCTGCATTTCCAGATACTCAAACACAATTACACCTGCCTGATACTCTGCGGCATATTTCGTGATCTCCGCAGCTATTTTGCGGGACAGCTCCATATTCAGCCTTTTTGCATAATCCCATCGGCTTTGGACCTGTCTGGAGGAATGTTCCCTCTGAAAACGGCGGATTCTGCCAAGCACATGATACAAATGGTCTTTATCACTGGAGAAATTTATAAATTTACGTCCCAAGATAGTGCCATCTGCACGCATGATGCTGCAGACCGCATCCGTATTGATTCCTAAATCAACGCTGCATATCACCTGCTCTTTTACATCTGTTTTTGATAAGCTTACTTCCTCTGTGTATGAAAACCGAAGGAAATATTTATGATGTTTCCTTTCCAAAGTAGGGGCAGATGCCTTTTTACCACTCCATTTTTTTCGCAGATATTCCATATCGGTATGAAGTAATTTTACTTGAAACCACTTCCACTCCCGCCCATCAAACAGCTTTAAATGTGCCGCATCTTCTCCCGGTTCTGCTTCCTTATACATGACATCCCGATAAAATACCGGCATCGCATGATTCTCACAGACCAGCTTCGGTTTTCCTCTCAGTTCTCCCTTTTCCCACAAACTAAGGCGTGTCTGATAGGAGGACACGGCTCCAAGTGCGTGTTGAATCGCCGCTCTTCTCAGATAAGATGGCATCTTAGGGAAATGACGGTCAAACAGAAATCTGGCATGATTCTTTTTTGTCTCATGTACCAGATGTTCCGCTTCATTAAAGCGTTTTTGTGGATTTCTGATTTCTGAAAGTTCTTCCCAGGTCTCTGCATACACCGGAATCAGATAGGAAACTGCCTTCCGAAAAATATCCAGCGTAGAGCGGAGCGGTATATTCTTTTTTTTAATTTCTACTCCATAGCTGGATACAATCTGCATAAAATTTCCTACTTTCTTTTTTCCTTCTCTTTTTGTCCCTCAATGTATGCCACTACCTGATCCCTG
>NZ_QUKJ01000010.1:0-46971 GCF_003481065.1 Clostridium sp. TF11-13AC | reverse complement strand
TGAATCGCCGCTCTTCTCAGATAAGATGGCATCTTAGGGAAATGACGGTCAAACAGAAATCTGGCATGATTCTTTTTTGTCTCATGTACCAGATGTTCCGCTTCATTAAAGCGTTTTTGTGGATTTCTGATTTCTGAAAGTTCTTCCCAGGTCTCTGCATACACCGGAATCAGATAGGAAACTGCCTTCCGAAAAATATCCAGCGTAGAGCGGAGCGGTATATTCTTTTTTTTAATTTCTACTCCATAGCTGGATACAATCTGCATAAAATTTCCTACTTTCTTTTTTCCTTCTCTTTTTGTCCCTCAATGTATGCCACTACCTGATCCCTGCTTCGGTCACTTACGGTGACTGCACAATACGATGGATTCCACAAATGTCCTCCCCACAGCTCCTGTTTTAATTCCGGATGCGAAAGAAACAACTGACGTGCCAGATTCCCCTTCATAATCTTTATCATGTCTGATATAAAAAATTGTGGTTTGCAATCCAGAAGTAAATGAATATAATCTGGCATAACCTCCATCGCCAGAATCTTAAATTTGTATTCCTCCGCAAGCCCATACAACATTTTTTTACATTCTGCGTCTATCCCATTTTTCAGGACCTGTTTTCGATATTTCGTGCACCAGACAAGATGATATTGCAAAGAATACACATATCCTCTACCATATGAAAGTGTATTTCTCTTAATAGTAAATATATCTTTTTCTATGTTTATATTATACCATATGCCTCCGCATTTAGCAAACACTAGTTCTGTATCTTGATAAAAAATTTGGCACACCTAACTCATCACTACTACAATATACTTATGGGTAATCCCCTTACATCCAGTAAGGATTTATCCTCACTCGGTGCTGGTTTGAAAACCTCCGTAAAGAATGAATTTGACATTGTTTACGGAGGTTTTTGTTTTATCCCTTCGCTTTCACTTTATCAAACTCTGGGTTAAACGTATAGAAATTACGACTGCTCAGGTGATCCTGTACATTTCTTAAAGCTTCACCAAACCGCTGAAAATGTACAATCTCCCGCTCGCGCAGAAAACGGATCGGATCGCATACTTCTGGATCTTTGACCACGCGGAGAATATTGTCGTAGGTTGTGCGGGCTTTCTGCTCTGCTGCCATATCCTCATATAAATCCGTGATCGCATCGCCCTTCGACTGGAACTCGCACGCATTGAACGGGATTCCGCCTGCTGCCTGCGGCCAGATTGCCGTGGTGTGGTCGATATAGTATGGTCCGAACCCGGATGACTCGATCTGTGCCGGAGTAAGGTTGCGCGTGAGCTGCTGGACAATGGCGGCAATCATCTCCATATGGGCTAGTTCCTCGGTTCCGATGTCGGTCAGAAGTCCTTTCTGCATCTTATAAGGCATCGTATACCGCTGGGACAGGTAGCGCATAGAGGCTCCGATTTCGCCGTCAGGACCGCCGTACTGGCTCATTATATATTGCGCGATCTTCGGATTCGGCGTCTTGATATTGACTGGATATTGTAATCTTTTTTCATATCTCCACATACGCTACACCTCCCCTTCCCACGGCCAGCGCTCTGTAAGCCAGGACCATGTGCATGCATCGTCCGCATCCTCGATCGTGAGCGGTCCAAACGATGCCTCATACGCTTTAACAGCTTCTTTCCGAAGTGCCACCACATACCGGTAATAATTCAGCGCATTCCTGTCATCCGGGTGGGTGTCCAGATAGAGAATCACATCATCCATTGCAAAGCTGGCATCATCAATCCGTTTCATCAATTTTCTGGCAGTCTCATTCATCAGCAGGCACCTCCCATCATAAACGGCAGATCCAGATCCGGAAAAATAGTTCCCCGCCTGAATGCGGTTTCCAGCGCATACGGCTGCTGCCAGGACTGAATCGGTACATATCCCATGCCGACCGGATAATTTCCGCCTCCCAGAAATGTCTGCGGCGGCCTGTTTCCTCCTGTCTGCGGATACGGGCGGGCAGGTCGGATTTCTGGCCCCTGCGGGCAAAATGCCCCATTTTCCGAAACAGGATGCACCGAACCAGCACAAGGTATTTCCGGCGGGCAGGTTGGCGGTGCGGTATTTATGCAGCGATTGCCAGAAATGCCTGCCACCGGGCATGACATAAGAGGCATTCCCGAACGGCAGGCATTTTTCCGGCTGGAGTTATCCTGATAACCATTCATATTTCATTCTCCTACAAAAGCAGTTATACTTTATCTTATGCAGGAAATATATAAATGCGATCGCCGCTGAAAAACAGAGCGATCATTATGTACTATTTTTTACAAAGGTAACTGATAACATCTTTTCTGGTAATAATACCGATAAAATTTTTCTGATCATCCAGCACCGGCACGAAATTCTGGTTCATGATCTTTCCCAGAAGATCTTCCATATCCGCATTGACAAGTACCGGCTGATTATCCGAACGGCGTGGAATCTCAGTGATCCGCACTTTTTCTAGTCCTTTCTGCACCAGATCTGTCTTATTTTTGAGTCCCCACAGCAGGTCGCCCTCGGTTAATGTTCCTGCGTAACGCCCTGCCTTCGTGATGATCGGCACCGCAGAATACTTGTACTTTTCCATCGTATCCATTGCCTGCCCAACCGTGTCCTCCTCATTCACATAAATGACTTCACTTTTCGGTGTCAGAAAAAATAATATATTCATGGTTTACCTGTTCTCCTTTCATCTTTCCCCATACGTCCCCCATACGTATCTGTAGATTTTGTATATTTTCGTTCAAATCTGCCTTCGTTCTTCTTGATTATACCAAATCCGTCCAAAAAAGATATAAAGAAATCCTTATTTTTCCATCAAATTTTTCTGTAATCGGTACTGTTCATACCCGTGACCAGTAACTATATTCCGCTCCTAATAACCCATCTCCTCATCCACAAACACAACCTCTACTTCCATCCCATTGCTCGGACGCTCCAGGATCACGATCGAATGGCAAATCCGTGCCGGGCTGTTGCAGTCTACGCAGACGCCCGTTTTCGCACACGGGGTCTGGACCTGCAGACGGGCTGCGTTCTTCGGTGCTGCGATCTGTTTTGCACGTTCCATCGCAGATGTCAAATCCGGACAGACCTTATTGGTTCCAATGACAAAATATACTTTTTCCGGTCCGAATAAGGTCTGCGACACGCGGTTTCCGGTTCCATCGATATTGACCAGTTCTCCGGTTTTGGAAACACCATTGGCGCTGGTTATGTACACCTCGGCACTTCTCGCTTCCATAAGCGTCTCGCGCCCTGCCTTTTTCCAGTGCCAGATCACCTCATTTTTCTCGGAAAGTGCTTCATAAAGTCCCATCTCCTGTGCCGTCACGCTTCCGCCTATCGCAACTTTTTTCCCGGAAATCTGATCTTTCAGATAGTCCAACGCAGCCTCCTTTGTATCAAAGAAACTTGTTTTAAATCCGTGACGTTCAAAATTATTCTTCAACAATTCCTGTTCCATCTTTGTCCTCCTTATTAAATCGTTCAATTTATAGTAACTTTTATTTATAACCTACATTGACAGCCTTTGATCTTTGAAAATATTCGTACTTTACCTATAGTATATCAAATATTGGCAGAAAAACAAGGCAGAGCAAATTAGCTGCCCGCCTTGCTTCAAGTCAAGTTACTGTTCACGCACGCGTGCCCAGTAACGGAATTTGCCGTGGCTTCGCATTCAAATACGGCAAATTCCTGCTACCACCACGTTTTCTTACGGCACTTTCGGTTCCAAAAGTGCCTACCCGTAAACAGTATCAAGTCAACAAAATTCCCTGTCTTCATGTTTTCATACAGCAGCTTTCTGTTTCAAAACCACCTGTCACAAAACACAAACTTATCCCTTCATTTCCAATTTCTGCCACAGCCAGAACCAGACTGCAAGGCGCATCATAAACAGCATTTCAGCCTGTCATTCCAGATAATCCAGCGCATCCACCGGTTCTCCGTCGTGCATCAGCTCGAAATATACGTTATTTCCCTCAATCGAATAGTATTTGGTCGGCTCTGCCACATATCCGAGTATCGTATCTTTTGCCACATACTGCTTCTGCGCCACCTGAACGTCTTTGAGCTGTCCACAGACCGCCGTGTAGCCGCTTCCCAGATCCAGCACAACATAATTGCCGATCTCCTCATTAGAACCGACTTCGGTTACCTGCGCCTCGGCGGGTGCGGCGACCGGCTCACTCACATCGCCCTGGATAATGAGCGCCGGATTGCATTTGTATTGATCGAGCGTCGGAAAATAGATGGTCGAATCCATGCTGTAATCGAGAATTACATTGCCCTGGACCGGCCAGCTTAAGCGATCGGTTCCATTGTAGGAAAGTGCGCGTGCGGCAGCTGCTCCGGCTCCCAGACTGCTCTCTTTTTCCTCCTCCATCGGCTTCTGATCGGCTTCATCCCGGTTATTGACCGAATACGAGGCATCCGAACTTCCTGCCACCTGTGCGCGTGTTTCCGCCTGTCCGTCGTTTTCTTCTAAACGGTTCTGCGGCATCTCTTCCGCCAGGATTCCCTCCGTCTGCGGCACATCCAGATACGGATTTCTTCCATCCTGCGCATTATCTTTTCGAATTTTTACGGTTCCTGCTGCGGCTACGATTGTCAGCAGACCAAGCACTGTCATTACCAGAACAAGTTTGTCCCTGAATAACTGTCTTACTTTATTTTTCACGTTTATCACCTCGGTATTAGTCTTGCCGAAGTGAATCGTTTTATTCAGAAACGATTTGAATATTTTTAAAATAATGCTTTAAAATTTCTTCCGCGCTGCTCCCATTCTCCGCCATGAGTCCCGCCCCGTACTGCGACAACCCGTAACCATGCCCGCGCCCATAAGTAACACAGCGGATTTCGTCCCCGTCTTCCTCGAGGGAAAAAGCTGGCGACGGCACGCCTAACGCATAGCGCACCGCGTCCCCGCTGTATGTCTCCGCCCCAATCTGCACGGTTTCCACATAACCGGCGCTGTCCCGTTTCACGATCTGAATCTCCTCCAGAATCCGATCTTCTTCCAGATTTTCCAGATCCGGGTGTTCTCCCAATGCATTCAGTCCTTCTTCCAGACGTTTTTTCAGTTCTTCCCGTGTCATGCCCTGCCGCGTCAGGTAGCCACCAGCGCCCTCATCCTCCTTTGCCGCAACCGATGCCAGATACGGATGCGCTTCATCCCCTTCGCGCGTCCGCCCCGCGCTCACTGCATGAAACAGCGGCTCAATATAATCCCCATCCCAGATCGCCGTCTGTCCTGCGCTCTCCCGCACTGCCCCACAGATCGTCTGGTAATATTCCGGCATTCCAGCCGCCTCAAACTTGCTCTCGATCTGCTCCGGCTCCAGATAATCCATATCTAGCGCCGATTCCTCGATCGAATCTGCCCCGTCCATCTCCCGGTACAGCGCTGTCCGCGCCAGAATTGCCTGTGCCTTGACTGCCTCCTTCGGATAGCCGTCCGGAATCTGCACTGCAGTCAGACCGATCAGATATTCTTCCAGCGGGACAGCATATCCGGTTCCGTTGTTGCGGCCGCCATCCTCCCGATCCAGAAGGATGTGCCGATCATCCGTCTGACTTCCCCCTCCAGATGTTCTATCTGAATTTCCTCCGATTTTTCCTCCATCCGCCCCCTGCACACGCCCGGAAACTGCCAGTGTTGTGATATATGGGATCAAAAAAGCCGCCAGTACGGCGGCAGTTCTCTTCTTCATTTCGGTTCTCCTGTTTTGACTGTTCCAGTACGGTTTCACACATTTTCTGTTTTGCCATACCAGTAAACTTATAGTTTCAATGCCTTACAAACCTGCTTCTTTTCTCTGCCTTCCTTATCTTATGACAGGCACTCAAAAAATATCACTAGTCTACGCTCCGGCTTCTCCTCCGCCGCCCTTTGCAGTCTCTTCCAGTTTCCCCTCTATCATTCTTTTACTCCCCCAGCGTCACACCATCCAGCAGCCAGCGGAACCATCCCTTTTTCTTCATCACCACAGTTCCATGAAAGTCCATCGTCTTCTCCGGTGCCAGCACCTCATCGCCTTTTTCCAGGCAGAAACGCACCGAAACCGTGTAGTCATACGTCCGCGCCTTCTTCTCCCGCCCCGTCTCGCTCAGCTGACAGTTCGTCACATACACGCGTTCCACCGGTGCGGAAAACTGCGATAATAAAAGGACATACGGAAGCCCCGTCTGCTCCAGCGCCTCGCATCCAGCCTCGGTTGCCGTCTTTCCATACTCTTTCGCGTAGATCGCCGTAAGACCGTCCTGATACACCTCATCCAGATCAAACGCCCGGTTCGCCGTATAAAGCGAATAGATTTCCTTTTTCGCCTGCTGATAGGCGCTGTTTTTATAAGAAGCAAACAAAAACAGCGAAATGATAAAAAAGAGGGAAGCACCCACAAGAGGAACCGAAAATCCTTGTGTCCCCGGTCTTTTTCTGTATCCTCTCATAGTGTGTCCTCCCTCTTTTTACTCCTTTTACAGTGCCTTTACATCATCGTCGTCCACATGGATCTTCTCCAGATGCCAGATGTCGCGCACATACTCCTCGATGGTACGGTCAGAGGAGAATTTACCAGCGCTTGCTGTGTTGAGCATGGCTGCTCTCGCCCACCAGTTCTCGTCACGGTAAGCTGCCTCGACGCGTTTCTGTGCTTCCGCATAGGAACGGAAATCTTTCAGGATGAAGTAGGTATCTGCCTTGGCACTGTTCTTTGTATTTAACAGAGAATTGTAAATATCGCGGAACAGCTCCGGATCCTGCGGTGAATAGTAGCCGTTGATGAGCTGCATCAGCACGCGGCGGATATCCTGGTCGGTGTTGAAGATCTCCTCCGGGTTGTAACCGCCGTTGTTCTCATAATTGATAACCTCGTCAGCGCTCAGACCGAAGATAAATGCGTTCTCCTTGCCTACCTCCTCGACGATCTCCACGTTCGCACCATCCATCGTGCCCAGCGTCAGCGCACCGTTCAGCATGAACTTCATGTTGCCGGTACCGGACGCCTCCTTGCTGGCGGTGGAAATCTGCTCGCTGACATCCGCTGCCGCAAAAATCAATTCTGCGTTGGAAACGCGGTAATCTTCGATAAACACAACTTTCAGCTTACCATTGATGGATTTATCATTGTTGATAACATCTGCTACGGAGTTAATCAGTTTGATCGTCTTCTTGGCAATCTGGTAACCTGCCGCTGCTTTCGCACCAAAGATAAAGGTTCTCGGAACCATATCCATGTTTGGATTGTCTTTGAGCTGGTTATACAGGTACATTACATGAAGGATATTTAAAAGCTGTCTCTTGTACTCATGGAGACGTTTTACCTGTACATCGAAAATGGAACGCGGATCAATGTCGATGCCGTTGTGCTCCTTGATGTATTTTGCCAGGCGCAGTTTATTCTGGTACTTGATGTTCATAAATTCCTGCTGGAATTTCGGATCATCGACGTATACTTTTAATTTTGCCAGGTGCGGAAGATCGGTAATCCACTCGTCGCCAATCTGCTCCGTGATCCAGTCTGCCAGAAGCGGGTTGCCATGCAGCAGGAAACGACGCTGGGTGATACCGTTTGTCTTATTGTTAAATTTCTCCGGCATCATCTCGTAGAAATCTTTCAGCTCCTGATTTTTCAGAATCTCGGTGTGAAGTTTTGCCACACCGTTGACGGAATATCCGGCTACGATCGCCAGATGCGCCATTTTGACCTGACCGTCAAAGATGATCGCCATCTTTTTAACTTTCTCATAGTTATCCGGGTACTTATTCTGTACCTCGATCAGGAAACGGCGGTTGATCTCTTCCACAATCTGGTATACACGCGGAAGCAGGCGGGAGAACAGCTCGATCGGCCATTTTTCCAGCGCCTCTGCCATGATAGTGTGGTTGGTGTATGCACAACATTTTGTTGTGATACCCCACGCCTCATCCCAGTTTAAGCCTTCCTGATCCAAGAGCAGGCGCATCAGCTCAGCAACTGCCACGGTCGGATGCGTATCGTTCATCTGGAATACGATCTTCTCCGGCAGTTTGTGAATATCATCGTTTGTCTCTTTGAATTTCTTCAGAGCAACCTGTAAGCTGGCAGAAATGAAGAAATACTGCTGTTTAAGACGCAGCTCTTTACCCGCATAGTGGTTGTCGTTCGGATAAAGGACCTCAACCAGGTTCTTCGCCAGATTCTCCTGCTCGACCGCCTTCTGGTAATCACCCTTGTCAAATGCAGAAAGGCTGAACGTGTCGATCGGCTGTGCATCCCAAATACGCAGGGTGTTGACTACGTTGTTGCCGTAGCCGACAATCGGCATATCATACGGAACTGCCAGAACAGACTGATAACCTTCCTGTACAAAATGGTTGCGCTCACCGTCCCACTCGGTCTTGACATAACCGCCAAATTTAACCTCGGTCGCATACTCCGGGCGGCGAAGCTCGAACGGATAACCGTTTTTCAGCCACTCATCCGGCACCTCCATCTGGTAGCCGTCTTTAATTTTCTGCTTGAACATACCGTAATGGTAACGGATGCCGCAGCCGTAAGCCGGATAACCAAGAGTTGCCAGGGAATCCAGAAAACATGCTGCCAGACGCCCCAAACCGCCGTTTCCAAGTGCCGGATCCGGCTCCTGATCCTCAATCGCATTGAGGTCAAAACCCAGCTCTTCCAGTGCTTCCTTCACTGCTTTTTTCGCACCCAGGTTGATGATATTGTTACCAAGCGCACGTCCCATCAGAAACTCCATAGAAAGGTAATATACCTTCTTTGCGCCTGTCTCGTCAAACTGCTTCTGAGTTGCAATCCAGTCGTCGATAATCACATCCTTGATCGCATAGGACACAGCCTGGAATATCTGCTGCGGTGTCGCCTCGTCGATCGTTCTGCGGTACTGGTTCTTTACATTTTCGATAATACTCTTTTTAAACTCTTCTTTGCTGATCTCGCGCATCCTGTCCTCCTAATATTCGTAGTATCACGGTTTCCCGCCAGGCACATCAGTCAGTCGTTTTCTCAACACCAAACATACCTTTTTCGCCATTGATATCCCACTCTTTTGTGTGTCCGCCCATGGTGCCAATCAGGATATTATCAGCCAGAACCTCTTTCTTGATTTCCTCTGTATGGTTCTTTAAAATTTCTGCAAGTTTATCATTTCCGTCCTGGAAGACGTTGATATGGTTCATTACCTCAAAACCGGCTTCCTTACGCATCGTCTGAATCTTACTGATGATCTCACGGACAAAGCCCTCTTCGATGAGTTCCGGTGTCAGATTAGTATCCAGAACAACGGTAACGAAATTGTCACCCTCAGATACAAAGCCCGGTACCTGTGCCATGTCAATCAGAAGATCTTCTTTTGCCAGCTCTACCTTTGTACCGTCCTGCGTCTCAAAGCTTAAAAGGTCGGTTTCATTTAAGGTATCCATCGCCTGATTTCCGTCCAGACCTGCAAGAATCTCTTTGATCTCGTTTACATACTTGCCATACTTGCGTCCAACGGTACGAAGCTGCGGCTTGAAGCTGTAGGAGGTAAATGCGCGGACATCATCCGTGAACTCTACCTTCTTCACATTCAGCTCATCCTGGATGATTTCCTGATAGAACTCCGGCAGAGCGGTCTCTGCCTTCACGAACATACGTCCGATCGGCTGACGGTTCTTGATGTTAGCAGTATTTCTTGCTGCACGACCCAGAACGACAACCTTCAGGACTTCTTCCATTTTCGCTTCCAGATCCTTGTCGATGTGCGCCTCATTTGCAACCGGGAAGTCGCACAGATGGATGCTCTCCGGTGCCTCTTTATCCAGACTGCGAACCAGATTCTGGTAAATGTCTTCGGTCATGAACGGAATCATCGGAGCCGCTACCTTCGCTACAGTTACCAGTGCGGTGTAGAGTGTCATGTACGCATTGATCTTATCCTGCTCCATGCCCTTCGCCCAGAAACGCTCACGGCTTCTTCTGACATACCAGTTACTCATATCATCGACGAAATCCTGGAGCGCTCTTGCAGCCTCCGGAATGCGGTAGTTGCCCAGATCGTCGTCCACCTCTTTGATGAGGCTGTTTAACTTAGACAGCAGCCATTTGTCCATAACCGGAAGTTTATCGTATTCCAGCGTATATTTGGTTGCGTCAAAATTATCAATATTCGCATAGAGTACAAAGAATGCATAGGTATTCCAGAGAGTACCCATGAAACGTCTCTGTCCCTCGATAACGGCTTTTCCGTGGAAACGGTTCGGCAGCCACGGTGCACTGTTAATGTAGAAATACCAGCGGATCGCATCAGCGCCGTAAGTCTGCAGTGCATCGAACGGGTCAACCGCGTTGCCCTTGGACTTACTCATCTTCTGTCCGTTCTCATCCTGGACATGCCCCAGAACGATAACATTCTTGTACGGCGCCTTGTTAAAGATCAGGGTCGAGATAGCTAACAGGGAGTAGAACCATCCACGCGTCTGATCAACCGCCTCGGAGATGAAATCTGCCGGGAACTGCTGCTCAAACAGTTCTTTATTTTCAAATGGATAATGATGCTGTGCAAATGGCATGGAACCGGAATCAAACCAGCAGTCGATAACCTCCGGTACACGGTGCATCTGTTTGCCGCACTTCGGGCAGGTGATCGTCACATCATCGATGAATGGGCGGTGAAGCTCAACCTCTCCATTTGCCTCCTGATCCATCTCTTTTGCATATTTTTTCACAACCTCCGTGTAGTTCGGGCTCATAGATTTTAATTCTGCCTGGCTTCCGATCGCGTGCTGGCAGCCGCACTCGCACTCCCAGATATTTAATGGAGTTCCCCAGTAACGGTTACGGCTCACGCCCCAGTCCTGGACATTCTCCAGCCAGTCGCCGAAACGCCCTTTACCGATGCTCTCCGGAATCCAGTTGATCGTGTTGTTGTTGCGGATCAGGTCATCCTTGACTGCGGTCATCTTGATGAACCAGGATTCACGTGCATAGTAGATAAGTGGTGTATCGCAGCGCCAGCAGTGCGGGTAGCTATGCTCAAATACCGGTGCAGAGAACAGAAGTCCGCTTTCTCTTAATGCTTTCAGAACCTCCGGATCGGCTTTCTTGCAGAACATACCAGCCCACGGAGTCTCCTTCGTCATCTCGCCCTTGCCGTCTACCAACTGTACGAACGGAAGGTCATATTTTCTGCCGACCTTAGAGTCATCCTCACCAAATGCCGGCGCAATGTGTACGACACCGGTACCATCGGTCAGTGTTACATAATTATCGCAGACAATGTAGAATGCTTTCTTATGCTGTTTTTCACAGGTTGCTACGGCATAGTCAAATAATGGCTCATACTCTTTATATTCCAGATCTTTTCCGACAAAGGTTTCCAGGACATCGTAAGTGCCCTCGCCCAGAACGGTATCACACAGCGCCTGCGCCATATAATAAACCGTGCCATCCTCTTTCATTTTTACCTTTACATATGTCTCGTCCGGATTTACACAGAGCGCCACGTTGGACGGAAGTGTCCACGGGGTGGTCGTCCATGCAAGAATGTATGCATCTTCGCCCTTTACCGGGAATTTAGCAATCGCAGAACGCTCTTTGACGTCCTTATATCCCTGTGCCACCTCATGGCTGGACAGCGGGGTGCCGCAGCGCGGGCAGTACGGTACGATCTTGAAGCCCTTATAAAGAAGTCCCTTGTTCCAGATTTCTTTTAATGCCCACCACTCAGACTCAATGAAGCTGTTGTGATAGGTAACATACGGATGCTCCATGTCTGCCCAGAAACCAACGGTGTTGGAGAATTTCTCCCACATTCCTTTGTATTTCCAGACACTCTCTTTACAGTGCTCGATGAACGGCTCCAGACCATACTGCTCAATCTGCTCCTTGCCGTCCAGTCCCAGCATCTTCTCTACTTCCAGCTCAACCGGAAGACCGTGGGTATCCCATCCAGCCTTTCTCGGAACCATGTAGCCTTTCATCGCGCGGTATCTCGGAATCATATCCTTGATAACACGGGTCAGCACGTGTCCGATGTGCGGCTTGCCGTTTGCGGTAGGCGGTCCGTCATAGAATGTATAGGTCGGTCCCTGCTTACGGCTGTCGATACTCTTCTTAAAAATCTGCTCATCTTCCCAGAACTTCTCAATGTTCTTTTCACGTTCCACGAAATTCATGTTTGCCGGAACTTTGTTGTACATGATAAATTCCTCCTAAAAATATGAAATAAAAATGGACCCATCCTGTAACAGGACAAGGGCCCACTTGCTTTTAACCACCTATTACTGCATACCTTTATATGCGCTCCCTATAACGGAGGAAACCGTCGGTACTTACTGAATTTTCCTTCCGGGCGCTGTCAGAAACGGCGCTCAGACTTCCAAAAATGGTTCAGTCCGAAGCTCCGGAGTGATCTTCGCATCCGCTTTACTCACAGCAGGCTCTCACCGTCCCTGCCTCGCTCCCGCTTTCCGTGCGGCGCTACTGTCTCCATCATTGCTTTTCCTATCATAATTAGTAATCAAATCACTAACATGGACATTGTATCTTTTTTCCAGATGGTTGTCAAGGAATGTTTCGGATATGATTCACATGTTATAAAATTATCATTATTTTGCCATTCCCCTGATTTTATGGTATAGTATATAAAATATGTCTGTATTTACTTTAAAAAACAGACACAGACATTCATTGCAAATATAAACAATGAAGTATACTATATATAAAAAGAAGGGCGTGCCCGCAGCCGTCTTTCGCAACAAAGGAGAATATTATGGAGCCAAGAAACCTTACCCTATTGACCGACCTGTATGAACTGACGATGATGCAGGGCTATTTCCGGGAGAAAGATGCCAACGAAACCGTCATTTTTGATGCGTTCTACCGCACAAACCCGGATGGAAATGCGTTTTCCATCTGCGCCGGCTTAGAGCAGGTCATTGACTATGTGAAAAATCTTCACTTCGATGATGCCGACATCGAATACTTACGCGGACTCGGCATTTTTGATGAAGATTTCCTCGAATATCTTCACAATTTCAAATTTTCGGGTGACATTTACGCAATCCCAGAAGGCACCGTTGTCTTCCCGCGCGAGCCTCTCGTCAAGGTCATCGCGCCAATCATGGAAGCACAGCTGGTTGAGACTGCCATCTTAAATATCATCAACCACCAGAGCCTGATCGCGACCAAAACATCCCGTATCGTCTTCGCCGCACGCGGGGACGGAATTATGGAGTTTGGGCTTCGCCGCGCGCAGGGTGCTGACGCCGGTACCTATGGCGCCCGCGCTGCCATGATCGCCGGCTGTATCGGCACTTCCAATGTACTGGCCGGAAAACTATTTGACGTTCCGGTCAAGGGAACCCACGCACACAGCTGGATCATGAGTTTCCCGGATGAGCTGACTGCGTTCCGCGCTTATGCAAAGCTCTATCCGAGTGCCTGCATCCTGTTAGCCGATACCTATGATACCCTGGGTTCCGGTGTTCCGAACGCGATCCGCGTCTTCCAGGAGATGCGCGACGCTGGTATCCCGCTGACTTTCTACGGCATCCGCCTCGACAGCGGCGACCTTGCATATATTTCCAAGAAAGCCCGCAAGATGCTGGATGACGCCGGATTCCCGGATGCAGTCATCTCCGCCTCCAACGATCTGGATGAATATCTGATCGACAGCCTGAAGATTCAGGGCGCTGCCATCACGTCCTGGGGTGTCGGCACAAACCTCATCACCTCCAAGGACTGCCCTTCCTTCGGCGGCGTTTATAAGCTGGCTGCCATCATGGACCGTCACACAGGCAAATTTATCCCGAAGATCAAGCTTTCGGAAAATACAGAAAAGGTTACCAATCCGGGCAACAAGACCATCCAGCGAATCTATGACAAGGAGACTGGCAAGATTATCGCAGATCTGATCTGTCTCGTGGATGAAGAGTTCGATGAGAAGAATTCCCTTCTGCTCTTCGATCCGATCGAGACATGGAAAAAGACACACCTCGCGCCGGGCACCTACACCATGCGCGAACTTCTCGTTCCAATCTTCAAAAACGGCGAATGCGTTTACGAGTCTCCAAAGGTTATGGACATCCGCGAATACTGCAAGAAAGAACAGGAGACGCTGTGGGATGAGTCCCGCCGTCTGGTAAACCCGCATGAGATTCATGTGGATCTCTCCAACGAGCTGTGGCATATGAAGGCACAGCTGTTAGACAGCTATCATTATACAAGCAACTAGTAGATAAAATACGAGTAAATACCATGTTCAGGCAAGTTTATTTCTGCCGGACATGGTATTTTTTTCTTTAACGCTTCCATAAAATTTGCAAAATAAAAACGAATGTGTCTCCAAGGAAATTCCTATTACACAAAAACTGCCGCCAAATACATCCGGCTGCCAGCCCTCTTCTTTGAAAAGTCCAGCCCGCCATTGTATTCCAGCGACAGTTTTTATATGAATCGTATCTTTATTTTTTTAAAATCTATATCAAATATGATATCAATTACTCATCCCAGTTATGGTAAGTAGCCTGTACGTCATCATCCTCATCCAGAAGATCCAGGATTCTCTGCATCTTTTTGATGGATTCCTCATCGGTAAGCTCTACCCAGTTCTGCGGAATCATGGTAACGTCTGCTTCCATCATCGGAACGCCAGCCTTCTCCAGCGCCTCGCGGACTGCAGAGAAATCTTCCGGTGCGGTGATCACTTCGTAGCTGTCCTCCTCCTCGGAGAAATCCTCAGCTCCTGCATCCAGTGCAAGCATCATCAGCTCATCCGGATCCATCTCGCACTCTTCTTTGTCGATGATGATCTGACCTTTTTTATCAAACATGAAGGACACGCTGCCCGGAGTACCTACGTTTCCGCCGCCCTTGGTAAATGCGCTGCGGACATTCGCTGCGGTACGGTTCTTGTTGTCGGTCAGGGTATCTACGATGATAGCGACGCCATTCGGACCATATCCCTCGTATGTAAGATTCTCGTAATTGACAGAGTTTGCATCTCCGGCTGCTTTCTTGATACCACGATCGATGGTATCGTTCGGCATATTGTTCGCTTTTGCTTTTGCAATCACATCGCGCAGACGGCTGTTGTTTGCCGGATCCGAACCACCTTCCTTAACAGCTACGGCAATCTCTCGACCGATAACGGTAAAGATTTTTCCCTTTGCTGCGTCGTTTCTCTCTTTTTTGTGCTTAATATTGGCGAACTTTGAATGTCCTGACATAAAATAACACTCCTCTTTCTATCTTCTTTGTTGTATCTTTTCGCTCATCAGCTTTTATATCACGCCGATTTCGGCACTAAAAAGCTGCATCTTAACTATTTTAACACCATTCTGTATGCTTGACAAGGGGTTCGCGGCTGATTTTATGTATCCAGTTCCAGACTGACCTTCAGCGCACGGTCCACCTCCTGTAAAAGCGCCCCGTCGATATGACAGATTTTCTCTTTCAGCCGCTGCTTATCGATCGTGCGGAGTTGTTCCAGTAAAATGACCGAATCCCTCACCATCGCACAGCGGCGCGTGTTTAATTCCACATGCGTCGGCAGCTTGGCTTTGTTCATCTTTGATGTGATCGCCGCGCAGATCACGGTCGGGCTGTGCTTGTTGCCGATATCATTCTGGATGACCAGCACCGGGCGGACGCCGCCCTGCTCTGAGCCGATGACCGGTCTTAAATCTGCGTAATAAATATCTCCTCGTCTGATAATCACTCGATTCACACTCCGTCCAAACTATTTTAAGATATAAATAACTGCTTTGTACTTTCACAGCTCCACAGTCCGTTTATACCGTTAGTATGGACAGATTTACACCGCCTATACGCGGGTCGTCCCATAAATGCATCCGGCAGTCCAGGTTCCCGGCTTTGCCGAAGCTATCTACTTTATCTTATGAATCCTTTTTCTAAATGGTTCAAACACCGGCTTTACTCCATAAAATCCTCATACCGATCATCATTATAATCCTTTTTCCCGACGATCTTTCCACCTCTCACGTACACGCGCGGCACACGTTTTCCAAGCACGCATGGGATCTCATAGTGGAAACCGCCACTCCATTCCGCCAGCTCTTCCATCGTGATCTCGTCGTCTCCGTCGCGTCCGACCAGCGTTACCCGCGTGTCCTCAGCAGCCTCCGGGATATCGGTCACATCGATCATGCACTGATCCATGCAGACGCGTCCCAGAATCGGTGCGCGGTGTCCATGAATCAGGACATAACCCTTTCCAGAGAGATTTCTCGGATAGCCATCGCCGTATCCGGCGCCAATCGTCGCAATCCGCATCGGACGGTCCGTCACAAAGGTTCCGCCGTAGCTGATCGGCGTGCCCGGCTCCACTTCCTTAACATAGGTAATAAAGCTGCGGATCTCCATCGCCGGGTAAATCTTCATGTTCCGCTCTACCTCATCCGACGGATACAGACCATATACCGTGATACCGGCTCTCGCCGCATCCAGTCCCATCCGCGGCAGTTCCATGATCGCCGCGCTGTTCGCACAGTGGCACATCGGAATATGAACGCCTGCAGCTTCCAGACCTTCATGGAATTTCTGGTACCGCTCATACTGTAAATGGGTAAATGCCTTATCCGCCTCGTCAGCACGCGCAAAATGTGTAAACATTCCCTCGATCTCAATGCCCGGAAGCTTTGCAATCCGCTCTATCTCTTTCAGGCTATTTTCATCCGGGTGAAATCCGATTCGTCCCATGCCGGTATCGAGCGCAATATGCATTTTCGCCGTCTTTCCCATCGAAACCGCAAGTTTTGAGAGCAGCTCTGCCTTATCTTCCTCAAAGATCGCTGGACGGATATCGTCCTCAATCAATTCCGCAAAATGCCGCGGGTGCGTGCTGCCAAGCACCAGAATCGGTTTGTCAATGCCGTGGCGGCGCAGGTTCTGTCCTTCCTCCAAGGTTGCCACCGCATAGCCCCAGACAAACGGCGCGATCGTCTTCGCCACCGGGACAGCCCCGTGACCGTAACCATCCGTCTTAACCACGCCGATCATCTTCGTTTTTGCCGGAAGATTTTCGCGCATCGCCTCCATATTTTTCACAATCGCATCCAGGTCAATCCGCGCATAAATCCGGGTATATGGTTCTTCTGCCATTGTATATGCTTTTTCCATCTTTTTGTCTTCCTTTTTATTTTCAATCTATCTTTTCAAGCAGACAGTCCGCGATATCTCTTGCCAGCACGGAATGCTCTCCCTTTTTACAGGCAGCTGCCGCCCCGGCTCTTCCGTGCAGGAACACACCGAGCGCCGCCGCTTCATCCTCTGAAAATCCCAGCGCCAGAAGCCCGGCAATCACACCGGTCAGCACATCGCCGGAACCGCCCTTTGCCATCGCGGCGCAGCCGCTGTCGCCGATATACACATTGCCATCGCGCCCCGCCGTCACCGTCACGGCATCCTTGAGCACGCAGGTCACGCCTTTTTCTTCGCCATACCGCACCGCTGACTCGACCAGATCCCGTTTCAGTTCCTCAATCGAACGTCCCGTCAGACGCGCCATCTCTCCCAGATGCGGAGTAACGATCACATTTTCCGTAAAATACCCGGACAAATGCGGATGCTGTGCGACAGCATTTAATCCATCCGCATCCACAATGATCGGCACATAGGCGGAAAGCAGCACGTTCTGCACCAGACTTGCGACATGGGCTTCCTTTCCCAGTCCCGGTCCCAGCACGATCGCGCTCGCCCAGCCGCACTCCTGTTCCACCAGGCTCTTAAAACCTGCCGGATCTGTCTGTGCCTGTTCCGGATCATACGGCGTCAGGATCGCCTCCGGAAGGAGATTTTGCAGAATCGGCACATTTGCCCGAACGGTCAGGATCTTCACAAGTCCCGCGCCCATCCGGTACGCGGCCAGGGCGCTCAAATACGCTGCGCCGCACATCCCCTCCGAACCGGCTGCGATCAGGATTTTTCCATACGTTCCCTTGTTGGCGTCTGCCCGCCGTTTCGGGATCTGGTTCTGATCCTCCGGATCATAGGCAAAATAGGTATGCCCTTCATATTTTGTATACGCCGGAAACCCGATGTCGGCAATCACAATCTCGCCGCACAGCTTCCGTCCCGGATAGAACACCATTCCCAGCTTCTCATAGCCGAAAGTAACGGTCAGATCCGCCTCAGCTGCCTCGCCAAGCGCCGCCCCTGTCTCTGAGCTGACGCCGGACGGAATATCAACCGCAACTACCGCCTTTGGCTCCTGCTCACGCATAAAACGGATCGCCTCGGCAAATTCACCGCCGACCTCTCTGGAAAGACCCACACCAAAGATCGCATCCACCATGATCTCCACATGCCCCGGCACATAATTTTCAAACGCCTCCACCGGGATCCCCAGATTCCGGTCAATCGCCACCTGACAGGTCATCTCCCCCGTCCAGTGCGCCTTGTCACCGACCGTGAGCACCGTCGGAAGCGCGCCGCGCAGAAAGAGAATCCTAGCCAGCGCCGCGCCGTCCGCACCGTTATTGCCCGTTCCGCAAAATACCAGAAGCCTCTGCCCTGAAAGCTTTCCATACCGTTTTTCCATCTCGTCTGCAACCGCCAGCGCCGCTCGCTCCATCAGTACCAGAGAGGGTATCCCCACTTTCCGGATTGCATATCCATCTATCTCTTTCATCTGTTTTCCTGTCACCAGACGTCTCATTTCCATTCCCCCTCTCCGACTGCGTAAGCGGATGCAAGACTGCCTGTATTCGTGATCGACACGTGAATCCGGGTGATTTTCAGGCTGTCCGCAAGTTTCTTTGCTCCCCCGTGAAGCCGCACCCACGGTTTTCCAAGCTCGTCCCGGAGCACTTCTATATCCAGCAGTCCAAAGCCCCGAAAGCCTGTTCCAAACACCTTCGAGACTGCCTCTTTTACCGCAAAATCGCCGGCGAGCCGGGACACCTTCCCCCCAGCCTGCCGACGCTCTTCTTCTGTATATACACGCACCAAAAAAGCCTCTTTTTCACAGGCTTTTTTGATTCGCTCTATCTCTATCAGATCCGTACCAATTCCGACGATCATTTTGTTTCTCCGGCACCAGCTGCCTCTTCCTGCTTTCTCTGCGCTTCTTCTCTCGCTTTCTGATCCTGCATGCTGCATACGCGGTAAGAAAGGCGCATCAGGCTCTCCGACAGATGGACATTTTCCACCACAACGTCATCTGGAACCTGTAAATCTGTATGGGCAAAATTCCAGATCGCCTTGATTCCGGCTTTGACAAGCCGATCCGCAATCTCCGGCGCTTTCGACTTCGGAATCGTCAGTGCTGCGATCTGCACTTCATTGTCCTTGATAAACTGCTCCAGATCCTCAATACCGCGGATCTCCACTCCACGGACTACCAGACCGACCAGACGCGGATTCACATCAAACATGCCTTTGATTAAAAAACCACGCCGCTCAAAATTCGTATAATTCGCGATCGCCTGACCCAGATTTCCCGCACCGATAATAATTAGGTTATGCTGACGGTCAATTCCCAGAATCCGGGCAATCTCCGAATATAAATACTTTACATTATAACCATATCCCTGCTGACCAAATCCGCCGAAATTATTCAGATCCTGACGAATCTGGGACGCTGTCACCTTCATGCGGATACTCAAATCATTCGATGAGATTCTCTCTACTCCCTCCTCGAGCAATTCGCCCAAGTAACGATAGTATCTGGGTAGCCTAGAAATGACCGCTTTAGATATCTCTTTCTGTTCCACGGCTTTCTTCCACCTTTCTTTCCTCTAACGTTGTCCATATGGTTTACGCAAACCTTCGGACAATCTGATAAATTTATTATAGTCATATGATAAATAATTGTCAATTTTTTTATTTCATATGAGGGATTTTACATTGTATTTCGTAAAATTTTCTGACCAGAAACAGCCATTAACCGTTCTCATTCTTGCATTGCTTCTTTATTTATATTATAATTTGAGATTGACGGTATATTTTTAACCGAAATACATGGATACAACCACAGGAGGAATCTATGATTTTATCTTGCAGCAATATTTCAAAAGCATTCGGTACAGAGGAAATCCTCAAACACGTATCGTTTCATGTAGAAGATCACGAAAAAGCCGCCATCGTCGGCATCAACGGAGCCGGTAAATCGACTCTTTTAAAAATAATTGTCGGAGAACTCGCAGCAGACGAGGGCTCCGTGACCATCGCCAAGGGCAAAACCCTCGGTTACCTGGCACAGCACCAGGATCTGCATAGCCAGACCACCATTTATGACTCTCTTCTGGAGGTCAAACGTCCGATTCTGGAAATGGAACAGCAGATCCGCACGCTGGAACTCCAGATGAAGCACGCCGAGGGCGAAAAGCTCGAAACGATGCTCAACACTTACAGCCGCTTAAACCATGAATTTGAACTTTTAAACGGCTACGCATGGCAGAGTGAAATTACCGGTGTCTTAAAGGGACTCGGCTTTGTCGAGGAAGAATTTTCCAAACCGGTTTCCGAACTTTCAGGCGGTCAGAAAACGCGCGTCTCCCTCGGTAAGCTCCTGCTCTCCAAACCGGACATCATCCTTTTGGACGAGCCGACCAACCACCTCGACATGGAATCCATCGCGTGGCTGGAAACCTATCTGATGAACTACGCCGGGACGGTCATCATCGTCGCCCACGACCGCTATTTTCTGGACCGCGTCGTGACCAAGATCGTCGAGCTGGACGGCGGCATCGCCACCTCTTTCCAGGGCAATTACACCGCCTACAGCGAGAAAAAAGCGATCATCCGCGCCGGTGTGCTCAAGGCTTACTTAAACCAGCAGCAGGAGATCCGCCATCAGGAGGAGGTTATCACCAAACTCAAATCCTTTAACCGTGAGAAATCCATCAAGCGCGCCGAGAGCCGTGAAAAAATGCTTTCCAAGATGGATCTTCTGGAAAAACCAACCGAAATCAACGACGCGATGCACATTACGCTGGAACCGTGCGTCACCAGCGGAAATGACGTTCTCTCCGTCCGTGAGCTTGCCAAGAGTTTCGACGGCATGACACTCTTCACGGATCTGAACTTTGAGATAAAACGCGGCGAGCGCATCGCCATCATCGGCAACAACGGAACCGGCAAGACCACAATTCTCAAGATGATCAACGGTCTTCTGACCCCGGACAACGGCGAGATCCGGTTAGGTTCCAAGGTGCATATCGGTTACTACGATCAGGAACACCAGGTTCTGCACATGGACAAGACGCTCTTTGACGAGCTGCAGGACACCTACCCGGATATGAACAACACGCAGATCCGAAATGTGCTGGCGGCATTTCTCTTCACCGGCGACGATGTCTTTAAGCGCATCCGCGATCTGAGCGGCGGCGAACGCGGACGTGTTTCCCTGGCGAAGCTGATGCTCTCGGAGGCGAACTTCCTGATCCTCGATGAGCCGACCAACCATCTGGATATCGCCTCGAAGGAGATTCTGGAAAACGCGCTGGTTCATTATACCGGAACCGTTCTCTACGTCTCCCATGACCGATATTTCATCAACAAAACTGCGACCCGGATTCTCGATCTGACGATGGGAACACTGATTAATTATATTGGAAACTACGATTATTATCTGGAAAAGAAGGAGACGCAGGAGAAAGCCTATCTGGCCTCCGCCGCACAGGCAGCCAACCGCTCTGCAAAATCTCCCGGAGCCGGAAACACAGGGACTTCCAGCCATCCGACCGCTGCGGCAGGCGCAAATCCGACTGCTCTTTCTGGAAATGGCACTGGCACCTCTGCTGCTTCGTCCGCTTCTGCCGTGACCGCTGCAGTTCAGGCGGCAGCCAGCGCTTCCTCCGGCAAATTGGACTGGAAACAGCAGAAGGAAGAACAGACGCGGCTTCGTAAGAAACAGAATGAATTGAAACGCGTCGAGGAAGAAATCCACACCCTTGAAACCCGCGATCAGGAGATCGATGCGCTTCTCTGCGATGAGACTGTCTTTTCCGATGTTCCGCGTTTGATGGAACTGCATAAAGAGAAGGAAGAACTGAATGCAAAGTTAGAAGGATTGTATGAGAAGTGGGAGGAATTGGCGGAGTAGAGGTTACTGTTCACGCTTACGTGCCCAGTAACGGAATTTGCCGCGGCTTTGCATTTACATACGGCAAATTCCTGCTGCCACCACGTTTTCTTACGGCACTTCCGATGCCGGACCACTCTTAGCCTTTAAAGATTCATCCCCGGCCGGTCCGGCTCCATTTCCGGCAAATTCCGGATCAGAGTTCATCTCGACCCCTTCGGCTTCGTCTGGTTTTTGTCCTTCCTGCCAGAATCCTAACTTTACGACATATTTGTATAATTCCGGACTGTTTTTTCGAATGTCAGCTCGGACATCTTCGTCACAGCAGGCGGCGAAAAAGCTGCCGAACTGCATCTCCGGCTTATCGTCAAAGTAGGATGGAAGCGGCTGCACCAGTCCACTGCCAGCCAGATATCGCTCGAAATCCGTCAGGGCACGTGAGGTTTCTTCGTCGCTTAGTTCCGACGCAGCGAACTCGCCGAATGCCATCGCAAGTCCCTGCGGTTTAGAAAATTTGATTTTCTTGTAATGCACATCTGTATCATAATTGATAAAATAGATACCCTGCTCTGTTTTCGGCGCTGAGAAGTATGCCTTGTCTGTGTAGTACATCAGCTCCCAGCCTGATTCTGCAAATCGTTTGATCCACTCTCTTGGCACGCCTGCCAGTTCTTTCGTAATCTGTTCTTTTTCACTGTCCGACGGACGCCGTTTTCCCATCAAACGCACATCATGCGTCCGGTCGCGCAGTCCATTTGCATCGTAGTAGTTGAGTTCCACGTACTGATCCGCCGCCATCTGACCATTGTCAAAGAAATAATATTTATGCCCGTTTACCATCCGGTTTCCGCCGCTGAACATAACACATTTGGAATCAAACCAATACCAGGCATTTCCTGCCTGATACCAGCCGGTCGTCAGTGCTCCATCCTCGTTTGCATGATACCACTGATCCGTCTCTTCCTCATAAATCCAGCCAGTCATCATCGCGCCGCTCTCGGCGAAATAATAACGGTTTGTGCCGATTTTCCGGAGTCCCCGCTGCATATAACTGCTTTTTCCCAGATAATACCAGTGACCATTCGATTTCAGCCAGGACGCTTTCAAAAAACTGCCATCCGTCAGGCGGTACTGCCAGTCCTCGCCGTCTCCGACCCACTCGCCCTCATACAGATACATTTCTTTATTTTCCAAACCAGCCGCGCCACTTTCTGCCGCCGATGCCTCTGTCTCCGTTATATCATTGGCATTATTTTCGGTGCCGAACCTGTAAACTTGATTTTCTTCCTTGCCCTGCACCGGGGTGTCCGCAGATGCATCGTTACCTGCCGCCAGCGCTGTCCCACAAACAAACAGGGATACTAAAAAGGATGCTGCCCACATAAATTTTTTCTTCCAATTCATCGTGTGCCTCCCCTTTCTTGTTCATAATTAAGCAAAAAACTGTGAACAGTTGCCACATCTCTTCTTATTTTACCGCACCGCAAATGAAAAGTATAGAAAAAAATTCTTACATCCTTTATAATAATAAAATAAAAGACAGTTCATCAAAGACAGCAATATCCAATCTGCCTTTGAAACAATATAAAAATGATTACAAATTCCAATCACTCTTTTTTATAGAGTTATAAAATTAGAAAGGATACCATATATGAAATCAAAACGCATTTTGGCGCTGACGGGTGCTGTTATCCTAATCACCCTCTACGTCTCTTCCATCATCTTCGCCCTGATGGACAGTCCACTGGCAGAAAATCTGCTGCTGGCATCGCTGTTCTGCACGATCGTTATACCGGCGGTGCTCTATGGGTATGCGGTGGCACTGCGGTATTTTAAAAAGAAAAAATAACGTTCAAAAAGCAAACGACTGTCTATTTCTAACACAATACGCAGTCGTTCGCTTCTTTCATTCTTCTATACTGACTGCCTCCGCAGTCTCCTGTCATTTTTTCATCATCCCGCCACTGTAACCGCATTCTCCCGGACATTATTAATCGCTTTCATAAGCGCTGTTCTCGTTCTCACATCAAACAGCTTTAAAAAACTAATTGGCTTATCAAACGGAGGCTTCTGCAAAACAGCCACATTCTCCATATACCCATTCTGCTCCATATGATTAATAATCTTATGAACAAAATTGATCTGCCGTTGGTTCAATGACTGATCGTTAATAAACTCTGAAAATGCCACTGACCGGACGCTGTGGAGAAGTCTTGTCATCCCAGAAATACGTTTCAAATCCATTCGTCGTAAACATCATCGGTCTGCGGCCAAACTTCCGCTCTAAACAGTCCGCATACAGCATAACCTGTTTCCGACCAACATTCCTTGCTGGTGCGCTTCGCTTCCATCACCGCTGGCGCAAATAATGCACATTCTTTTGTATTCTTTAAAAATTCAAAGTTTGACATAAGATCCCCCCTATTTGGAAGTATTCTTCTTTTTCTTTGGCGCTGTCAGCTCATAGCTTAACGCAAGTAAATTTTTAATCGGCTCATCCAGCCCCGCATCCCCCAGCAAAACACTGATCCACTTCTCCTTGTTCATATGGTATGCCGGAAAATATCCTTTCTGCCCCCGCAAAGAACCTATCAGCATCGGATCACTCTTTAGATTTATAACATCTATGATATTATCATCCTCCAACCCCAGCTTACTCCCTGCAACACTCAAAATCACGCCATACCATTTATCATTATCCGCCCGACGCAGCACTGCGTTCGAATCCTTCCACGGATATTCCGCTTCCGTGCCATATTCCTGTTTTACCCATTGAAATAATTCTTCTCTTGTCATTTTGGTGAAACGCCTCGCTTTCGGTTTCAAGGTAGAATATATTTGT
The DNA here is from genome assembly GCF_003481065.1 of Clostridium sp. TF11-13AC. Classification (NCBI taxonomy): domain Bacteria; kingdom Bacillati; phylum Bacillota; class Clostridia; order Eubacteriales; family Clostridiaceae; genus Clostridium; species Clostridium sp. TF11-13AC. Next base: position 22,092 of record NZ_QUKJ01000010.1, on the reverse strand, counting down.
TATTTGTAATGTTTGTGTTTGTGTAAATGTGTTTTTATATTGCAGTATGATGTTCTGTTTCAGCGACAATTTATCCTTTTACAAAAGCCACCCCAAAAGCTCTCTCTCGAACACCGCCAACGCCCGCTTCACATACTCCCTCCGCGCCGTTTCATCCACAAGTGAAACCGCACACGGATTCATCTGCTTAAAATCCGGCACTTCTGCCTCTTCGCAGTGGCGTTTTCCGTTCGGATAACACCAGGCAAACCACCAGTCCTCCGGCAGAATTATTTCCTTTTTGAGATATCTGGATGCCTCCTGCTTAAGCTCGTCGGTTATATCATCTACCTGATAGCCTTTCGAAAAGCCATCCTTGGAGCTGGCTTCTTTATCAAACAGGCAGAATCCCGCAAACAAATTATGTTCTACCTCAATCCGAAACCAGAGTTCCAGACCCGCTTTTTGAAATTTTGCTTTTTTTACCACATAATTCAATCCAGGATAGGTGCTGTAACAATCATAAAATTTATCATGCTGTGAATCCTGATAGGAATAATATCCACTATCCTTTTCTAATTTCAAACCATATTTTTCTAGAATTGGCTGCATCTGCTGCTGAAATTCTTCAAACACCTGGCGAATCAGCCGCACCTTTGCCTTTTTCATTGATTTTTCAATCTCAATTCCGGCAAGAAATTTTTCCGGCGATTCATACAATGCCTCAATCACTTTATCTGCCACTTTCTTCTCTCTTTCATCCGCTATGCTATGTACCGCATCCAAATATTGCTCCATCACTGCCCGAAATGGCTCTTTTAAATTTTGCAATTCACCTTCCAGCCACCGATAGATATCTTCTGCCCATGAAATACACTGGATTTGCCCTAATGGTAATAAATTTCCTCCGCCTTTCTTCTTCCGGCTGTACTCAGATGGCGGAGTTCCAAAACGGGTTAGATATATCAATCGGGAATTTTGTGCCATCTCAAAGTAATCCGAACACTGTCCTTCCTGTTCCCCCGCATAGATTTTTACCTCGATCGGAATCTGATACTCCGCATTCCGTATGAAAATATCAATTCTTCTCTCTTTATCAATCGGGTACTCTTTGACTACCTCCGTATGCAATAGCAATGTATCGCTTACCGGATCCATTTTCAACACATCTCGGATAAACGATTTCAGAAACCGGATTCCGCAGCCATGCATTCCCTCCGGGTTCAGCAGATTGGTCAAAAAACGGCACATGATCACTTCACGGCTCTGTATCTCTAATACATCAAAAATGTTGTAAGCTGATAATTTCTTATGAAATGGTATGTTTTTACAGTTTGTATGAATTTTCGATAGTAAATCTCTATATGCTTCCATTTTTCATTCTCTGGCGATTCCCGTTTGTCTCACTTTTCATTTATAAAACGATTTCTTTTTATCTATCATACCATAAAAAACACGGTTCTCACAGACTCTATCCAAGGCATCCCTCCAACTTTCTTCACACCAAATCATACCTTATCCTGAATTATTCCCTCTTCAAAAAATCAATGACAATTACGAAAAAATCGTCCTTTCCTTGAATCCCAGAATGGACTCTTCCTATGATGGCATAAAATCTAAGAATTTAATTGACTGGCTGATTTCAGAATAAACTTGAAAAAGAATGTGCCTTTTTGTGTAATAGAGAATTCCAAGGAATTTCCTATTACACAAAAATAGCGGCGGTCTGCACTCATCATGCAGGACCGCCGCTGAAATTGATTCTATAAAGTTACTTTCTCATAATGATCTCATCACGTCCCGGACCATTGGATACCATGGTTACCGGTACGCCAAGCTCTGCCTCGATCGTCTCGATGTAGTTGCGGCACTCTGCCGGGAGATCTTCGTATTTCTTGATTCCGCGGATATCACATTTCCAGCCCGGAAGTGTCTTCAGAACCGGTTTTGCTTTCTCCAGCTTGTAGGTTACCGGGAAGTCTTTGACAACTTCGCCGTCGATCTCGTAGCCAACGCAGATCGGGATCTCGTCCAGATATCCCAGAACATCCAGAACGGTCAGAGCCACTTCGGTTGCACCCTGAATACGGCAGCCGTAACGGCTTGCTACTGCGTCGAACCAGCCCACACGTCTCGGACGTCCGGTGGTTGCGCCGAACTCGCCCTTATCACCACCGCGGCGGCGAAGTTCGTCTGCCTCATCACCAAAGATCTCGCTGACAAATGCGCCTGCGCCGACTGCACTGGAGTATGCCTTTACAACGGTTGTGATCTCTTTGATCTCGTACGGCGGAATGCCTGCGCCGATAGCGCCGTAAGCTGCCAGAGTCGAAGAAGAAGTAACCATCGGGTAAATACCGTGATCCGGGTCTTTCAGGGAACCTAACTGACCCTCAAGAAGGATGTTTTTGCCCTCTTTGATCACGTCATGCAGATATGCAGATACATCGCATACATACGGCTCTACCATCTTCTTGTATTCCATCAGCTCTGCCAGAACCTCATCCGGGTTCAGCAGCGGTTTGTGGTACAGATGCTCTAACAGGACATTCTTTGTCTCGCAGACACGCTGTACTTTATCTTTCAGAGCTGCCTCGTCCTCGAACAGTTCGCTGACCTGGAAACCAATCTTCGCGTATTTGTCAGAGTAGAACGGCGCGATACCGGACTTGGTGGAACCGAAGGACTTGCCGCCCAGACGCTCTTCCTCATACGTATCAAACAGAACATGATACGGCATCAGAATCTGTGCGCGATCCGATACCAGAATATGCGGCATCGGAACACCCTGAGATACCAGACTTTCCAGCTCTTTTACCAGGAATGGAATGTTTAATGCCACACCATTGCCAATGATGCTGGTTGTGTGTCCGTAAAATACACCGGACGGCAGAAGGTGAAGTGCGAAACGGCCATAATTGTTGATAATCGTATGACCTGCGTTGCTTCCTCCCTGAAAACGGATAATGATGTCGGATTCCTTAGCAAGCATATCGGTAATCTTACCCTTGCCTTCGTCTCCCCAGTTAGCTCCTACTATTGCTCGTACCATGAATTTTCCTCCCTCAGAAGAATATAAATACTTTTTGGCATGTTCGAAAAACGATCATGCCTTCTTACTGTATAATCATACACAACTTTTCTATATAAGTAAAATCAATATTATTTATAAACTACATAATTAACACTTATATCATTGATGCTCACACATATGCCAGGCAATGTGATTTGAAAAACCACTACTGTGCAGCTCCTATTTTTCTCATGTGGTTACCTTCGCCAGCTGATTAAAAAGCTTCGCAGCCGCTGGGGACATCCAGGCTTTCTCAGCTGCCACCAGACAAAACTCACGGGATGGCATCTCTTCGTCAAATTCCAACGCAAAAACATCCCCATTTCCAAGAGCCTCCGATGCAAAATCCGACATCAGACAGCCGATTCCCAGATTCCGCTTAACAAACTGGACAATCATCTCACTGGTGGCCAGTTCAAACTCCGGTTCCAGCCGAACCCCGCGCTTTGTCAGAAACTCATCCATAAAGCGGCGCGTACTGGTATTGCGCTCCAGGAAGATGCAGGGGCAGTTCAACAGCTCTTTATATGAAAGTTTTCTGCCCTTTAACTGGGCTGCGTATTTGGGTCCGGCTATAAACACATTGCGGATCTCCTGAACCGGAAGACTCTTTACCGCCTGCTTGGTTTCAAAAGGTGTGCTGACAATACCGAAATCAATGTGTCCCTGATAGAGTGCTTCAAGGGTCTCGGGCGTCGGACCGTTTGAAACCGTCACCTTGATATTCGGATACTGCTCATGAAATTGTTCCAGATATGGAAGCAGATAAAACTGGAGTGTCATATCGCTCGCGCCAATGCGGATCTCGCCCGTTTCCAGGTCCTTCATGCGCCGCAGCATCGTCTCCCCGTCCTGTATCGCATCAATTCCCCGTCTGACATACGACAGAAGCAATTCTCCCTCGCTCGTCAGCTTCACGCCGCGGGATGTCCGCAAAAAAAGGCGGCAGCCAAGCGCGGTCTCCAGTTGTCGGACCGCCTGGCTGACCGCCGGCTGGGAAATGCAGAGTGCCTCTGCGGCCGCCGTGATGCCGCCGCATTCGCACACGCTGCAGAATACCCGGTAATACTCCAGATTCACACTTCCATGTAAATCCTGTTTAGACATTAATCTCTGCTTTTACGCCCAGATCTTCTTTATTTGCATCCAGAATCGGCTGGATTACCTCTGCCAAGAACTCATCTACCTGCTCTTTTGCACGGCCGGTGTAGCGCTCCGGTTTCATCGCTGCTTTCAGATCATCTAAGGACAGATTGAACGCCGGATCCGCTGCAATCAGCTCGAGAAGGTTGTTATCCAGACCTTTCTCTTTCACATTCTTTCCAGCTTCCATCGACAGAGTACGGATCTTCTCATGCAGTTCCTGACGGTCACCGCCTGCCTTTACTGCATCCATCATGATATTCTCGGTTGCCATGAACGGAAGTTCTGCCATCATGTGTTTCTCGATAACCTTCGGATATACAACCAGACCGTCAACGACATTCAGGTACAGATCCAGAATACCATCAATTGCAAGGAAGCCTTCCGGAACACTCAGACGCTTGTTCGCAGAATCATCCAATGTACGCTCAAACCACTGGGTAGATGCAACCAGCATCGGGTTCATCACGTCTGCCATCACGTAGTTAGCCAGGGAAGCCATACGCTCGCTTCTCATAGGATTTCTCTTATATGCCATAGCAGAGGAACCGATCTGATTCTTCTCGAAAGGCTCTTCTACTTCTTTCAGATGCTGAAGAAGACGGATATCGTTGGAGAATTTATGGGCACTCTGTGCAATACCTGCAAGAACATTTAATACACGTGTATCCTGCTTACGGGAATAGGTCTGTCCGGATACCGGATAGCAGCCATCAAAGCCCATCTTCTCCGCGATCATCTGATCTACCTTGCGGCACTTTGCATGATCCCCATCAAAGAGCTCCAGGAAGCTTGCCTGTGTACCGGTTGTTCCCTTGGAGCCAAGGAGACGTAAGGATCCAAGCACATAATCCAGATCATCCAGATCCTGCTTGAGCTCCATCATCCACAGAGTTGCACGCTTGCCGACGGTGGTCGGCTGTGCCGGCTGGAAATGGGTAAATGCCAGGGTCGGCTGTGCTTTATATTTATCAGCAAATTTAGCCAGCTCATCCAGAACACTGATCAGTTTCTTACGTACCAGCTTCAGGGCTTCTGTCATAATGATGATATCGGTGTTGTCTCCTACGTAGCAGGAAGTTGCACCCAGATGGATGATTCCTTTTGCTGTCGGGCACTGTACGCCGTACGCATACACATGGGACATAACATCGTGGCGCACCAGTTTCTCACGCTCTTTAGCAACATCAAAATTGATTTCATCCTTATGTGCTTTCAATTCATCGATCTGCTCCTGCGTGATCGGAAGGCCAAGCTCCTTCTCCGTCTCTGCCAGCGCAATCCAGAGTCTTCTCCAGGTGCGGAATTTCTTGTCCGGGGAGAAAATATACTGCATCTCCTTGCTTGCATAGCGCTCGGAAAGAGGGCTTACATATCTGTCGTACATGGCTAATTTACCTCGCTTTCTTTTTTCAGGGTATGGAAAATAGTCTCTTTCGCAGCCATTTGAAGGCGTCACCGACACATTTTCTCAATATCCTACCTGCAAATTATAATACAGGCACTTTTCAAAATCAATCACTTTTCGCTGTTCCGGCTGCAGCTCTTTCATTCTTGGTTACTGTTCACGCACACATGCCCAGTAACGGCATTTGCCACAGTAACCGTTCTTGCTCTTCCATTCATCCTTCATGCCCGGCCAAACGTTTTTCCTGCCGCAAACAGTCACTCTCCTTCTGATTCCACCCGTTCGTGCACGATTTCCAGCTCTCCGGTCTTCAGATGCAGACGGATTTTCGTGGAAGTTCCCGTTTTTTCTGTTGCTCCGTATGTTTCCCCGGCATTTTCCCGTTCAACTGTTCTCTTCTCCTGCCGGTCTGCTGACGCTTCCTCCTCCCCATTCTCTGCTCTTTCCCCCTCCGGCAGCTCATACTCGATCACATCCATCTCTCGGATCGACCAGATCCGTTCCCGCATCTTCCATATACTCGCCAAGTACATGGATACAGCCAGTGCAAGTCCATACAGAAAATACCTCTGCCTCCGCTTCCTCCGCCAGCGGACGCGTTTCAGATAGCGGCGAATCTTCCGTTTTTGATATTTAAACAGCTTTCTGCTTTGCGGCATTGATTTTTGTGCATTTCTATGTTTCTCTGACATCTGCATTCCTCCCGCAGGTGCCTCTCCATTTTTACTATAACAAATAGAAAAAAATCTGTAAAGATGATGCGGCTCACAGGCAGGGCTTTTCCGAACTGAAAGTTGTGGTTTTTAGGCAGTTTATTTTTTCTCATGATACGCTTTTTCTGTATTCACACTCCAGATATGCTCCTTATCCGCACTTCCCTCCAGAAGGAGATCCACTGCACAAAATGCTGTCATCATCGAATGATCCATGTTATTGTAGCGATGCTGTCCATTCCGTCCGATACAGAACAGATTTTCGATTTTATTCAACCATGCAGTCAATTCACCCATCCGGTCATAGGTGCCAAAATAAGCTGGGTATGCTTTCTTTACTTTCTCGATATGAAAATCAAGAATTTCCAGAAAACCAAATCTATAATTTATCACATAAGCCGTCAAAAGCACCCCCAGAAAGCCAGCGCTGATCGCCCAGTCTCTCTTTTTTTCTTTCATGACAACACCCAACCTTCCAGCCATTCCAGCCACTGCTCGGCAAATTCCTGTTTTACCGGATATCCAGACAGCACCGGATAGAAAAGAAGGAACGCGCCGATCACTGCTGCAAGATACAGCAACGCTGCTTTCCTGGTTCGTTTCGGATCTCTTTCCCAGAAAAAATGCAGACAATTTCCCAGCATTAAAATCTGTATCATACTGCACGCAAAATACTGATAGATAAACACGGTTCTGTGGATAAATAACCACGGAAACAGCATAGAAGCATAGGAAATGCACAGATATCCCGCTATTTTATCCTGTCGAATCTGCCACAGGTATATAGTATAAAATAGCGCCGGAATTGCCGACCACCAGATTACCGGGTTTCCAAAAGTTGAAACCACACTGATTTTACCAGACTTAAGCGACGTGTATGCATCCAGAAGCGGTCGTTTAATCCAGGCCCACTCATACCATTCAGAGGCATATGGATGTTCAAACACCGTTTTCTCATGGTAATGAAGCATAAGCTGCTGATTTTCCCACATAGTCTGGAAAACATTTCCATTTCCTATACCATTTCCATAAGAAAGATAGGATGCAACGTAAATCACTGCCGGAATCAAAATGTATGCAGCGATACAGATGACAGACAGCCCCGCCAGGTAACTTATCGCCGCCTGTCCAGACATTCCCTTTCTGGTCCGTGCCGCAGCTGTCCCATATTCCTGGAACAAAAATGTAAAAAAGAGGACTGCAATCCCCGCGCAGACATATACCCCTGTCCACTTCGATGCCATCGCCGCTCCAGCTGCCATGCCATTTAAAATCATCAGACACACCGTTTTCCAGCTGCATCCCATTTTCAGGTCATCCAGCACCAGATACATCAGATAAAAGGTAAGCAGGATAAAAAATCCCACTATCACATCAATGGTTCCGATTCTTGACAATGTAAAGTGCATGAAATCAAAGACTATCAACAGTGCTGCAAATGAGGCAATCCATGTACTCCGGCTGATTTTCCGCATAAACGCATAGCTGACCGGCACCATCAGGATGCCAAACAGAGCGCATACACACCGCCATCCAAACGGCGTCATTCCAAATACGCGGATTCCCAGACTCATCCACCATTTTCCAAGCGGTGGGTGCGTTGTCTCATAAATTGTACGCCCTTCTGCTATCTCATTTGCCGTTCTGGCATGGTAAACCTCATCAAACATACTTTGGTATTCATAGGTCGTATCCGCCGGAAACAATTCTTGCTCATCAAATGCCTCTGGATAATCATCTGCATTGGATGGAAGGATCGGATTTCCATCCGGATCCAGAAGAACGATTTCCAGAACCTCTGCACTCTCATCCATCGACACGATCCCTAGTTCGTAAGTGCGGTAATGAATTTCCACTGGATTCCAGCAGTATACAGATAACAATTCTGTCTCTTCCCCGATGGCATCCCAACCATCTCCCTCGGCATTCGGAACCGAGCATACAAAATGTCTCTTCTCCTTTCCACCCAGATAAACCTGCGCTTCTGAGATAGTCACACTTCCATCAAACCGAAGCACCATCTCATTTCCGTGGCTATCATTTTTTTCAAATTCATACGCAGTCTGCGGCGCCTTCATGCTTCCAAGATTCACAAATGCCATCACAGCAAAGAGAACTGTCAATCCTGCTGCCATACACCAGTCACGGCCGGACCAGGGTGCGCCGGTCTTTTCCGACTCTGTGTTCTTTTCACAGGATTTTATTCCCAAGCTCTTCCCGGCATCTATTTTTTCACTCCCCGTCATTCGTTTTGATGCGCAGCGTGCCGCTTTTGCTTCATCCAGCTCGACTCTCGATTCAGGAATCTGACATTTTTCATGTAATATTCCAACATAAGAAGCAATTCCATATACACAGGTTCCCACACCCAGTACTGCAAAAAACATCAGCATCAGCGGATAAAATTCATCTCCCGGACTGCACTGTCCGAAGCGCTCTCCGGTGATATCCCGCGCCCAGAGTATGCCAGTTCCCGCAACCGTGAGAAGAATTCCAATTTTTTTGAATCTTTCTATTCCAAGACGCGCTCTGAAGTGCTCTATCCACGAAAAGAATCAATACCGCCAGCCAGATAAAAAGCATCCGCTTTTTTCCCTGTGAAAGAACAGATAATACCGGGATCGGATTCCAAATATAAAGATACAGGCATTCCCACACTGATTCCCGGCTTCCGTTTTTCCCGGACAAAATATATAAAAGCCCGGCTGTCACCAGATCCATTGCCATGACTTCCAGGAAGCCATGAACCTCCTGATTAGAAATGGCAAAGAATACAAAGCGCGTAATCAGATACCCGGCCGCTGCTTTCCAGCAAAGCTTTCCCGCCATCCCCCGCTTTTTCTTTTCCTCATACAGCCAGATGACAGTCAGGCACGCCGTAATGGCGATACAGTAAGCTGATTTCATTCTGGCACCTCCTTTAACGACTTTTTTAAGTGCTCCATTTCGGTGGCACTCCCCTCAGACACGCCGTTTCTTTCTCATCGCTATAATTTATATACTCCCGGGATCCTCCCTGCACATACGCAGGAAAGAGCTCGGGAGTATATGAATCTGTTTCCATCATCCTATATGCAGGAGAGCAAAAACAAGGTTAAATTATAGATGATTGTAATCGTCCCAAATCTGAACTTGGCCGATTATTTTCACTTCGTACTCTTAGTTTCAGATTGATCACGGATCTGTTGGCTGCGTTGTTGGCTGCGACGGCTCCGTTGTTGGCTGCGGCGGCTCCGTTGTTGTATCCCCTTCCGTCTCTTCCGGCTGGGTCGGTTTCACGGTCGACGTCGGGTTTTCGGTCGGTTCTTTCGTCGCCGGTGCATCACTCGGTACCACACTTGGCGTTTCACTTCCACCGCCTCCAGAATGTCTGCGTTCTTTGGATGTTCTGGAATTCAGCTTCGGTGTATCGGCATTGGTCGTCTCTAAGATGGTCATCGTTCCGTCTTCTGCCACTTTTACCTCAAAGCTTCTCGCTGGTCTCGGCTTGCGGCCGCCGAACGATGTGCCATCGTTTTCAAACGTATAAGGAATTCCGTTGATACTGACAACGCCCGTTGCCATCTCTCCACTGTCCGGTGTGCCAAAATAATAGGTTTTTCCATTGATCCATACGACACCGCTGACCATTTCTCCCGACGCCGTACAGAAATACTGTTTGTCCCCGTCTTTTACCCAGCCGATCTGCGGTGCTCCCTGTTCATTCAGGTAATACCATTTTCCATCGATCTGCTGCCAGCCTGTCTGCACCTGTCCGTTTAGGATGTAGGCTCTTGCACTTCCTGTACCTATCCATTCGGCAAAAGCCGGTCCGGCATACAAGCCCATGATCAAAACGGCACTGAGTGCGCAGGCACCCACCTTCATCCATTTGCGTTTTCTCATCCTCATACCTCCTCGTATTTTTATTAATCGAAAAGCTGTCTTTCATGTATTTTTTATTTTTAATTCTGGAGTTTTTCTTCTTTTTCACGGTTTCAAGCTTTTCTTGTTGTATTCATCTTATCATTTGTTTTATTTTTCTACAATTTGCACTGCACAAGATGTCATTTTTTTACACAAGATGTAAAAAAATGATACACTAACCTTGACAAATTGATTTTCAGAAGCCTTCATCCACAAACACAAGGGCGGGAAAGGTTCCAGAAATGAAAACCCCGGCTGTGAGTGGATAAACTTACTCACAGCCGGGGTTTCATTTTCACATCTGTATAAAATCTCTTAGCCGATCACATCCGCCATATCATACCGTCCTTCCGGCTTTCCTGCCAGGAATTTGGCTGCCTGTACCGCACCCTTTGCGAAAATCGCCTTGGAATAAGCTGTATGATTAAAGGTAATCACCTCATCCTGACCAGCGAAAATGACATCGTGTTCGCCTACGATTGTGCCGCCGCGGATCGCCTGAATACCAATCTCCTTCGCATCACGTTTCTCACGTGTAGCGGAACGATCGTATTTGTAATGGTATGTATTGCCCATCGCCTCGTTGATCGAATCTGCCAGCGCAATCGCCGTACCGCTCGGAGCATCCACCTTCTGATTGTGGTGTTTCTCCAGAATCTCAATATCAAATCCAGCCGGAGCCAGAATCTGCGCTGCTTCTTTCAGAAGCTTTAAGAGCATATTGATACCAAGAGACATATTTGCAGAGCGAAGAACAGCTGTCTTCTCTGCCGTCTCTTCTACCTTTGCCAGCTGTACCTCGGAAAGTCCTGTCGTACACAGAACAACCGGCATTTTCTTCTCTGCACACCAGTCGAGAAGTTCATCGACAGCTGCTGCATTGGAAAAATCAATCACAACATCCGCTTCTACCTTGCATTCGTTCAGAGACGCAAAAACCGGATAATCATTTTTCTGCTCGGTTCTCATATCAATACCCGCAACGATAGAGATCTCCTCGTCCTTCGCTGCAATTCCGGAAATAACCTGTCCCATGGCGCCGTTGCAGCCATGCATAATTGCTCGTACCATCTGTTAAAACCTCATTTCCCTATCTCATCCTAATTTTAACGGTTCTTATCACTCTTTCAGGCTGATTCCGTAATTTACCAGTTCTCTTCTCAGACGATCGCGGTTTGCCGGTTCCATATCCACTAACGGTTTACGGAACGGACCCACTTCCTCGCCCATCATGTTCATCGCTTCCTTAACCGGAATCGGGTTTACCTCGCAGAACAGCGCCTCAATCAGTGGAATTGCATCTATCTGCATCTGTCTTGCCTTCGCTACATCGCCAGCCTTGAATGCCGCGCACATATCATGTACCTGACGCGGTGCCACGTTGGATAATACGGAGATAACGCCCTTTGCGCCCAGTGCCATCATCGGAACCGTCTGGTCGTCGTTGCCGGAGTAAATATCAACTGATCCGCCTGACAGGCTTGCAATCTGTGCGATCGCGGAGAAATTGCCGCTTGCTTCTTTGACACCGACGATGTTCTCATATTCCTTGCACAGTGCCACGATCGTCTCCGGGGTGATATTGACGCCGGTACGGCTCGGTACATTGTACAGAAGGATCGGAAGATCAACTGCCTTTGCGACCTCTGAGAAATGAACCTTTAAACCCTTCTGGGTTGATTTATTGTAATACGGGGATACGAGCAGAAGTCCGTCTGCGCCTGCCTTTTTCGCTTCGGTAGACAGATATACCGCTGTCTCTGTGCAGTTGGAACCGGTTCCTGCTACAACCGGGATTCTCTTATTTACGACCTGGCATACGAAACGGATCACCTCGATGTGCTCCTCATGGCTTAATGTAGCCGCCTCGCCGGTCGTACCGCAGGCGATAATACAGTCTGTACCGCCAGCGATCTGTTCTTCTACGATCTGCTCCAGTTTCTCATAATTTACGCTTCCATCCTCATGAAATGGCGTTACCAGCGCTACGCCTGCTCCTTCAAAAATAGACATTTTGTTTCCTCCTTATTCTTTTGCACGATGGCTGAGTTTCTATTCCAGAGTCCGTTTCTGTCCCTGCTTCAAACGAATGTTTGCAGCCTGTCGGTCCTGAGCGTACAAAAAGCTGGCACGACGGCCAGCTCTATGAATTCAAATCCAAACTCCCAGTAGCTCCCCATCTGTCGATGACAGTTACAGAATTCTTCATCCTGCACCCAGGAACTGCAGATACAGGCGCCGCAGCCCTTCGGCGTATCATCCTTTCAGCTGTCTTCTCCTGCACCTGCCGCATCCGACCGCTTACTGATAATCAACGCAACCTCTACTTGTTTTTTCTATCTTAGCATTACTTTGAATACTTGTCAACCGTTCATGCACGCATGATCGTTTGACGGCTTCAGGCATTCCAGGCGCGTCACCTCGTCTGCATGCTCCTCTGCCCCAGCCGGGCATACTTTTCCGGTCAGAATCAGATCGACATTCTCCTCGTGCGCTGCCAGCAGTGTTTCCAGGGCATCGTCTCCGACCAGTTTCTGATCTAACACCCCAAGAAATTCATCCAGAATCAGCATATCGCATTCGCCGGTACAGAGTACTTTTTTTGCAAAATTATACCCGTTCTGAATATTGCAGAGCTCTTCCTTTTTGCCTTCTTCAGAGAGATTTTCATAATACTCATTCTGTTTTTCAAATCGGAATACTTTAAATGCCGGCTCCAGCTGTTTTAACCCATCTGCTGTCTCATGGCTCAGCACTCCCTTTAAGAATTGTATCATAATTACCTTCCGGCCGTGCATGGCTGCACTGACACCACGTCCCAGTGCCATCGCTGTTTTTCCCATCCCGGTGCCGAAGATGATATGAACTTTCCCCTTTTTCATTTCCCTCTCCTCTTTCTGTGCCTCCCGCTGCGCTGGCGCACAGACTGTCTTTCCTGATGTCTTTTTACACACAGGCCTGTGTGTTTTATTTCTATCCATCCAATAATCGTTTTACGAATTCTGTAAACTGCCTTATTCTAGCATATTTTATCTGTTTTGGCAAGCTATGGCAAAACCAGCCATTTATCATGTCCTATAGATTGCATAACCGGCTTCAAACTTTGCTGTAACATCCTAAACCTATCCTATTCTTCCACGCACTCCAGCTTGCTGACCGACACCTCGTATGCCACACGTTTCTCGCACTCTGTCTCGCTCAGTTTCTTCGTATATTCACGGCTCTGCACGCGCCCCCACACGCACACGTGGCTTCCCACGCCAAATCCGGACGCATAGCGGGCATTTCTGCCCCACGCAATACACGGTATGTAATCGGATTTTCCATACGGACGGTTGACCGCCAGCAGCATATCGGCAATCTCGCGTCCCAGCGGTGTTTTCCGGTAGATTGGCTCCTTGCAGATATAGCCTTCCAGAAAAATCTGGTTGGTTTTGGTGTAATCCGTAAATTCTTCCAGGAAATGAATCTCACGGACAAACACAGACAGCACCAGACGGTTTTTCGCGCCCTCATGACGGTTGTAGGAACGGAACTGGCCGATCGCCTCCATCGTCATTCCGCGGTAGTCTTTCGATACATCCAGAAGCCGTTCTGAAATCATGAGTGGAATCACGTCCACCTGATCGCTCAGACGGCTGACTGCCAGGTCTGCGATATAAAATCCTTCCCCGAATACTTCGTGGCTGAATGTAAATTCCGATACGACCTCACCAATCACGCTAACCTTGTTGTTTTCAATCATTTTTTCCGACATAGTATCTCTCTCCTCTTCTTTTTTGCAGTTTTTCACGGCAGGTTCTTGGAGTCCTGCTTCTTACTGTATATATGTATGAGGGGAATGACCGTTTTAGAAGAAGAAGTGAGGGGGAAATTTCGACAGGGTGGGGGACATGAATCGACAGAGGGAATGGGATCGGCAGAGGGACGGAAACGGCGGGGCACGTCGTTTCCTAGATATCTCTCGCTTGAATATACGAAAAGGAGCAGCTGGCTTGCGCGGCTGCTCCCACTTTACGATTATTTAGCTATTTTTACGGCTGATCATCGCTCTCTTTCTCAGAGTCGGATCAAGAATCTTTTTACGGATTCGTAAGCTGGTCGGGGTGATCTCGAGAAGTTCATCGGTATCGATGTAGTCGAGGCACTGCTCCAGGCTCATGATTTTCGGCGGAACAAGGCGGAGGGCTTCATCGGCGCTGGAAGAACGGGTGTTTGTCAGCTTTTTGGTTTTGCAGACGTTTAACTCGATGTCTTCCGGTTTTGCGCTCTGTCCGACAATCATGCCGGAGTAAACTTTAACGCCCGGTCCGATGAACAGGGTTCCGCGCTCCTGGGCATTGAACAGACCGTAGGTGATGGACTCGCCTGCCTCAAATGCAATCAGGGATCCCTGTTTGCGGTAACTTAATTCGCCCTTGAACGGTGCATAGCCGTCAAAGCTGGTGTTTAAGATACCATTTCCCTTTGTATCGGTCATGAACTCGCCGCGGTAGCCGATGAGACCTCTGGACGGAATCGAGAACTCCAGTCTTGTGTATCCGCCGCCGATCGGGCTCATGCCCTGCAGCTCGCCTTTACGGCTGGTCAGCTTCTGGATAACAGCACCGGTAAAGTCATCCGGTACATCGACGTAAGCGATCTCCATCGGCTCTAATTTGCGGTTTCTTTCGTCATATTTGTAGAGTACCTCCGCCTTGCTGACTGCGAACTCAAAGCCCTCGCGGCGCATGTTCTCAATCAGAACGGACAGATGCAGCTCGCCACGGCCGGACACCTTGAAGCAGTCAGCGGAGTCTGTCTCCTCTACACGCAGGCTGACGTCGGTATTCAGCTCCCGCATCAGGCGCTCGCGGATATGGCGGGAAGTGATGAATTTACCTTCCTGACCTGCCAGCGGGCTGTCGTTTACCATGAAATCCATGGAAATGGTCGGCTCAGAAATCTTCTGGAACGGAATTGCCTCCGGTTTCTCCGGGGAGCACAGGGTATCACCGATGTGGATATCTGCGATACCGGAAATCGCTACGATCGAACCGATCTTTGCTTCCTGTACTTCTACTTTATTCAGACCTTCAAACTCATAGAGCTTACCGATCTTAACTTTGCGGAACTTGTCCGGCTCATGATGGTTGACGATGACGCAGTCCTGATTTACTTTCAGGTAGCCGTTGTCGATCTTACCAACGCCGATACGTCCTACATACTCGTTGTAATCAATCGTGCTGATCAGAACCTGTGTTTCTGCATCCGGATCTCCCTCCGGCGCCGGGATGTAATCCAGAATGGTCTGGAACAGTGGCTTCATATCCACATTCGGATCGTCCAGGTTCTTCTTTGCATATCCAGAACGTGCAGATGCATATAAGAATGGACAGTCAAGCTGCTCGTCGGATGCATCCAGATCCATCAGAAGTTCGAGAACCTCGTCCACAACCTCCTCCGGACGTGCTTCCGGACGGTCAATCTTATTGATACATACGATAACCGGCAGATCCAGTTCCAGTGCTTTACGCAGAACGAATTTGGTCTGCGGCATCGCGCCCTCATATGCGTCTACCAGAAGGATAACGCCGTTTACCATCTTAAGAACACGCTCTACCTCGCCGCCGAAGTCCGCATGTCCTGGTGTATCGATAATGTTGATCTTGGTGCCGTTGTAATTAACAGCCGTATTCTTGGACAGAATCGTGATACCTCTCTCACGCTCAATATCGTTAGAGTCCATGACACGATCGACTACTTCCTGATTGGCACGGAATACACCGCTCTGGCGAAGCAGCTGGTCTACCAGCGTCGTTTTACCGTGGTCAACGTGAGCGATAATTGCAACGTTTCTGACATCTTCCCGTTTCATTTTCATATCTGCTTACTCTCTTTTCTTATGATGATTCATTACATGTACTAATTAATAATTATTTTCTGTCACAGACAAGCATCCTGCCGTTTCGTCTTTGGCAAAGGATCCGCCCACAAAATAATACAGCTTGTTATTTTAGCATTTTTTTATCCATTATTCAATCTTTTTTTACAATAAAATGATTTTTCCGTCATCCATGCCAAAATAAACCTCATCCAGTTTTTCGATCCGGCATCTTCCATTTGTGCCCTCTATGAGCTTCTTCTCCGCTGCTCCCGCCTGGTCAAACGGCACCAGGATCGTCAGATCCACACCCTCGCCGTACTCGCTGTCCAGAATCGGCAGCTCTGCTTCTGCCAAAATGTACTGCACCTTTCCAAGCCCGCTGTAGTCTGTCCCAACCTTCCATTTACGAGCCAGGCATTTTTCCAGAACCACACAGTTTTTAAGACCTTCCTGGAGCGCGCCGCCGTATGCCCGCACCAGTCCGCCAGTTCCTAAAAGTGTCCCGCCAAAGTACCGGGTCACAACCGCACAGACGTTGTGAAGCTCGCGTCCCAGCAGCACATCCAGCATCGGGCGTCCCGCCGTCTGCGCCGGTTCGCCGTCGTCGCTGCAGCGCGCCACCTCGTTATTTTCTCCGATCGTAAATGCCGAACAATGATGTCTCGCATCCCAATATTTCTTCTTGACTTCCGCAATAAATGCCGTCGCCTCTTCTTCCGATTCCACCGGGCGGATCTCCGCGATAAAGCGGGACTTCTTCTCCACAATCTCGCCCTCGCCGCCCTGATAGACGATTTTATAGCGCTCTTTCATCTTTTCCTCCATCTATGAACTACGCATCCTTAAAACGGATGTTTTTTCACTTCTTTAACCGCTTGTAAACCTTAGTTACTGTTCACGCATACGTGCCCACTAACAAACCTTATCTTTTATGATACCGTAAAAAAAACTTCATGACAATAGTATTTATTTATCCTATGAATTTTGATATAATTGGAAATACTGTATTTATTAATAGAATGAACCACTACGAACCCAAAGGAGGTTCTCATGAATTACGGTGTAAAAGCAACCAAGAAACGGATCCGGGCAGCCAATTCCCGGAAGAAGAAATACGCCAACCGGCTGTTTCTGACCTTCTTCAAGACTGCCTTTGTTCTTGTTCTGTTTCTCTGCGTGACGGGTGCCAGCACCTTTATCGGCATGTTTAAAGGCATTCTGGACAGTTCGCCAGACTTCAACCCGGACAGCTTCACCCCAAGCGGATATTTTTCTACTATATATAATAGCGCCGGGGAAGTGACTGACACGCTGGTCGGTTCCAACTCGAACCGAATCGAAGCATCCTACGAGGATTTTCCTCAGGATCTAATTGACGCGTTCGTCTCCATCGAGGACTCGCGTTTCTGGCAGCACAGCGGTATCGATCTGCGCTCCATTTCACGCGCCGTGGTCGGCGTCCTGACAAATAATTATAAGGGCGGCGCCAGCACCCTGACCCAGCAGCTCATCAAAAATACCGTTTTCAACGGCGGTATGGAGACAAGCAAGGGTTCCAAAATCGAGCGAAAAATCCAGGAACAATATCTGGCGCTGCAGCTGACAAAAAACGTTGATCGGAAGGTCATTTTAACGAACTATTTAAATACAATCAACCTTGGCAGCAATACACTTGGTGTCAAAGCAGCGGCGCTGCGCTATTTTAATAAGGACGTCTCCGATCTGACCCTTTCTGAGTGTGCGGTCATCGCCGGTATCACTCAGAATCCGGCAAAGCTGAATCCGATCAGCGGCGCGGAGGCAAATGCCGCCCGGCGCAAGGTCATTTTGCAGGCAATGTATGAGCAGGGCTATATCTCAAAAGAAGAACAGGAGGAAGCGCTGGCGGACGACGTCTATGCCCGTATCCAGAATGTCGATACGGCGCTCAAGGAAAACGAGACACCGTACTCCTATTACACGGACGAGCTGATCAGCCAGGTCACTGAAGCACTCAAAGAGCAGCTCGGATACACTGACACGCAGGCATCCAACCTCCTGTTCAGCGGCGGACTGCAGATTTACACCCCGCAGGATCCGCAGATACAGGCGATCGTCGATGAGGAAGTCAACAATCCTGCGAACTACGACGCGGCGCGTTATTCGGTTGAGTACCGCCTTTCCCTGACCCATCCAGACGGGAAAACACAGCATTATTCACAGGAGACTCTGAAAACATGGATTCAGCAGGTCAAGGGACAAAGCGGTTTTGACGGGCTGTTTAATTCCGAGGAAGAGGCCCAGGCGGCGATCGATGAGTACCGCACCGTCCTCACGCAGGACGGAAGCACCGTTCTAGGGGAATCAGTTACCATGATTTTAGAGCCGCAGACCTCGTTCGTCCTGATCGAACAGTCCACCGGCTATGTCAAGGCAATCAACGGCGGGCGCGGACAAAAGACGGCGAACCGCACCTTAAACCGTGCGACCGACTCCCTGCGGCAGCCAGGATCGACCTTCAAGGTCATTTCCTCCTTTGCCCCGGCATTGGATGCCTGCGGCGCGACCCTATCAACTGTTTACTATGACGGACCATACTCTTCCGGTGAAAAAGAGTTCCGAAACTGGTGGGGCAGCGATTACAAGGGCTATCACACGATCCGCGACGGCATTACCTATTCCATGAACATCGTCGCCCTGCGCTGCATGGCGGACACGGTAACGCCGCAGCTCGGTGTCGAATATGCCGAACGGCTGGGAATCACTTCCCTCGTAAGCCAGGATCAGACACTCTCGACAGCACTCGGCGGTCTGACAAAGGGCGTCAGCAACCTGGAATTGACAAATGCATTTGCGGCGATCGCCAACGGCGGCACCTACACGAAGCCTATCTTCTTTACTAAGATTCTGGATCGCAATGGAAAGATACTGATCGACAATGAACCGGAGACGCGGCAGGCGCTCAAAGACTCTACCGCCTATCTTTTAACCAGCGCGATGCAGGATGTTATGCAGAGCAATACAATGTATACGCGTTCCGGTTCTGGGGTTAAATCGACCGGTACGACAGCGGCGATTCCCAATATGAGCTGCGCCGGAAAGAGCGGTACGACCACCAGCAACGTCGATGTCTGGTTTGTAGGCTTTACGCCGTACTACACTGCCGGTATCTGGGGCGGGTGCGACAATAACCAGCCATTAAAAGGCGGCACCGTTTCAAACGGCGGTACCAGTTATCACAAGCGCATCTGGCGAAATATCATGACACGTGTCCATGAGAACTTAAGCGACCCTGGATTTACGGTTCCGGACAGCATTGAAACTGCTGAAGTATGCCGCAAATCCGGCAAGCTTCCGGTTTCCGGCGTCTGCAGCAGTGACCCGCGCGGAACGGCCGTCTACACCGAATATTTCGCAAAGGGCACGGTTCCGACCGAGACCTGCGATCACCACACCCGCGTGACGATCTGCTCCGCCTCCGGCGGCATCTCGACTGCCTTCTGCCCGACGAACCAGCAAACTTCCAAGACAGTTATGGTCGTTCCGGAAGACGGCGGCGAAACGGACGATTCCCGCTTCTCCATGCCGGGTGAGTGCAAGATTCACAATGGTTCGTCCACGATCATCCATCCTTCTGAGAGCGCCGATTTCTCAGCTCCGGGCTACAGCCCCGATTCAGATAATCTATCGGCTCCGATCCACTCTGCGCTTCCACGCCCGATGGCGGGAAGTGGACGGAATGGAAATAGTATTCCGATTGTTCCGGCGAATCCGGAGCAGTAACAACAAAAGTGACTGTGAAGGTACTGAACAGTTACCAACAAAATAATATATCTGCAAAAAGCTGCTGTAAAAAATGACATTCATATGCCTCTTTTACAGCAGCTTTTTATTTCCTCAACTTGATTTTCTTTTGCTTTCTTTTGCTTTCTTTTACTTTTCCTTCTTTCGTCTTCTCTCTAATCCTTCATCTTGGGTTTGCAAATCAGCGACGACAGATAGCCGAAGATCAACGCCCCGGAAATCCCCGCCGCACCCGCCGTGAATCCGCCGGTGAACAGCCCCAGAACCCCATCCTTGTCAATTCCATCCCGCACGCCCTTCCAGAGCGTGTTTCCAAACCCCAGCAACGGCACCGTTGCCCCGGAACCCGCCCATTTGGCATACGGTTCGTACAAACCGATCGCACCAAGAATCGAGCCACATACCACCAAAAGCACCATAATCCGCCCCGGCATGAGTTTCGTTTTATCCATCAGAATCTGCACGGCGGCACAGAGGAGTCCGCCGGTCACAAATGCTTTGATATAGTCCATTTTTCTGCTCCCTCTCTAAAGCTCCTTGCAAATACTTATCATTCACCGAACGATTCTTTTCCCTCAAGCACCACTCCATGGGCAATCCCCGGCACATTCTGCCCCTCATTAAAGCTGATCTGGGACAGCAGCGCCCCGGTCGGCACAAACAGGACGCGTTTCCACTCACCCGCCTGTATTTTCGGAAGAATATAGCCGCACAGCACCGCCGCGGAGCAACCGCAGCCGCTCCCGCCCGAATGGGTATCCTGCGTCTTCGGGTCAAACATTTCGATCCCGCAGTCCATATGGATGCTGGAAATATCCTGTCCTGCCTCGCGCATAAAATCAAGCAGGATTTCCTTCCCCACCATTCCCAGATCGCCAGTGATGATCCGGTCATAGTCAGATGGTTTCCGGTTAAAATCACGGAAATTCTGCAAGATTGTGTCTACCGCCGCCACCGCCATTGCCGCCCCCATGTTCATGGAATCGCGCACCTGCATATCAACGATCTTTCCGGGAGTAACCGCCGGGATACAAGGTTGAAATCCGGGATGCAGGTTCTCCTGTCCAGAATTTTTCAGCGATTCCGACACATTTTCTTTTGCTCTGCGCCCATCTTTCCCTTTATTCTTCTCGATCATCACACACCCGCACCCGGTCACCGTCCAGGTTGTAGACTGCGGTCTCTGATTCCCATACGCCAGCGGAAACCGGAACTGCCGTTCTGCCGAGGCAAAATGGCTCGATGCCAGCGCCAGAACCCGGTCCGCATAGCCAGCCCCTGCTGCCATCGCCCCCAGAATCATCGCCTCCCCCATCGTCGAGCACGCGCCGTAAAGCCCGAAAAACGGGATATCAAACGATTCCACACCAAACGAGGTCGCCACAATCTGCCCCAACAGGTCTCCCGCAAACAGGCAATTCACATCCGCCGCCTGTCTGCCCGCCTTATCCAGACATTTCTGCACTGTCTGGCGCTGCAATTCACTCTCCGCCTCCTCCCACGATTTTTTCCCAAACATCGGATCCGGCTCCACCCGGTCAAAAAAACTTGCCAGCGGTCCCTCTCCTTCCGTCTGTCCCACGATCGATGCCGCCGATGTGATGATGGGCGGATGTTCAAACTGGATGCTTGATCTGCCTGCCTGCATAAAATTCCTCCTGAAATACAAAAAGTGTCATCAAAAATATAATGTTCAAACTTTCGCTACAACCTCAGTATTTACACAAACATACATTTTTATGTTTCAAGAAATCTGCATTTGCTCAAGTGAGATAAAGAAGTAAAAGAAGTGTAAAAAATTTTGCCGTTCCTATCCGGCACTTAGCTCTTGTGTCGGATAGGTCGGGCGGTTATTCGGGCAAGTCCACCTTGCCAACAAAAGAATAATAAATCTCAATGTCCTGTCTGCGGGTCTTGTTCTCGTCATAGCTGCACTCATGCACAACGATTTTCTCTACAAACTCCCGCAGCAGAGTAGGGGTAAGTTCTTCAAAGCTGGTATGCCGCCGGACAACATTCATAAACTTTTCTGCGTTCACGGTGGCTTCCTGTGCTTTGGAAAGCTCCGCTTGGATAGCGGCGGCTCTTTCTTTCAGCTCCCGTTGTTCTGCTTCATAGTCTGCCGACAGCTCTGTGAAACGCTCGTCTGATATGCGCCCGGTCACACTGTCCTCATACAGCCGCTTGAAGATAGCAGATAACTCGGCTATGCGTTTCTCGG